>CAVURW010000269.1:0-9402 GCA_963743595.1 uncultured Verrucomicrobiae bacterium | reverse complement strand
TCGCGTTCATTTCGGTAGTCGCTATCGCAGTTCTCATTCAGCTCGGCCGTAACGTGTCCTCCGTGTTCAGCACGATCAACAATCAGCTCTCTAGCGCTCAAAACAGCCACTAATCGGAGCCCGTCGCCCGACTCAAATGGAGCCGCAGGTCCCATCCCTCGGCTCCGCATTTTCCTAGCTCTGTCGGGCCACCCGGATTACAACTAGAGCCATGATCCGATTTTGCGCGGCTTTTCTCCTTCTTCTCTCCAGTGGATGGCTCCGGGCTGGCGACCAGGCCACCACGCCGATGATCAAGCTCACGTTTCATTGCGAGTCCCCTCAGCCCTCCGGCACACCGAATGTCTCGCCGCAATGGTCATTCGCTTCGTGCACTCCTGCGCATGCGCGAATGAGTTCGGTGGATCAATCGGATCCCAAGTCGCAAACGGTCATCTACAACGCCGGAAACACGTGGGTCTTTAACGCGAAGACGAACACCGGCACACACTCCATCGATACGATGCCGCCGTTGGAATTTCATTGCCCGGTCTGTCCTTCGGAGATGCTTCAGCGGTACGCGCGCCTACGGGAATTTTGCCTGGGGGAAGAGATCGATTTCATGACCAAACAGGGGATTAAACCCACGCACATGGCTCCAAAACAGGGTGTGCCGTACGATTTTTATGAGACCGATCTGGATGATTTAACGGTGCGCCTCTACCTCTCAACAATCTCCAAGTTACCGACGAAAGCAGAGTTTAGCATTAAGGATCACGTCGTCCTCTCGATCATCTATGACACCTACACGCAGGGGTTTGCTGACCCCTCGCTGTTTCAACCCCCGGCGGAGGTCCATTTTACGGAATCGGCACCGCCTCCTCGGTAACCTAAGCATTCGCCGATGAAATTTCGACTGCTCCTCACTGCGCTTGCCTTGGTCGCGGTTGTTTCCAACGGCCACGCAAAACCGATCACCATTACCGACCAAGACATCACGGGGCCGGGTGGCGAGGAGCGCCATGTCCCCTTCATCACCACCACAGATGGCTCGCACATCATGCTGCCGTACCGGGCCACCTATCCCTCCCGCGTCTACAATTCCGAGCACTCCATCGTCGCTCTGAATTTCACGGAAACGGGTGATTACGGTGGGTGCGATCTCGCCGTCTCATCGGGCTCGAATATCTACGTGTTGGACGATCTCTACAGCTTCATTCAAGACGATCTGACCGACGCTAAAATTTTGCCAGAAGAACTCGACGATAAGATGGCCATCGAGGTGCTTTCCATTGAGGGCAACACGCTGCATTGCCGGTTCATCGGAACGAACTCGGACACAAACGCCCCCATCCGCGTGAAGTTCGATGTGTTGATTCAAGCCACGCCGAAGGGAATCGACTGCACGGTACAAAACAAAGACGAACCGCCCAAACGACCGGAACCGAATCGTATTTGATCGATAGAGGTTAGCAAGTCCAGCAGCGAATGGCAAATCAGGGTAAATTGCGAGTGAACGCAAATGGAACAACAGAGATTCTAAACTCTCAGGGAATATGGGTTGGTATCTAGTCTACAGATATGAGTCATATCTATTCTGCCGTGACAGAACGGAACAATTCATTGTATCTGACCGAAATCTTCACAAGTTAGAGACTTTATGTTAGATCCAAACAGTTACGAACTGGACTCTAGCAGCATTAACAGGTCCAAAGGAACAACACTTGGTCAAACTCAAACCCTGCACCGCCGCCACCGCCACCTTCAAGCACCCATTAATTGATTGTCATAAATGACTAAAGAACTTAAACCTGAGGTATACGAAAGGCTAAAAGCTTTGCGTCAAGAAGGAGATGTATGCGCAGGTAAGGGTGAGTTCAATAATGCCATCTCAAAATTTGAACAAGCTTTAGATCTTATACCAGAACCTTTAGAGAGCTGGGAGGCATCTCTATGGGTGCTAGGTGCTTTGGGCGATATGTACGTTTCAAAACACGACTATGTTTCTGCAATAAGAGTGCTTAACACTGCAATGCATTGTGGGGGAATTGGAAATTCCTTTTTGCATTTACGACTTGGTCAGGCTCAATTTGAATTAGGAAACGAAAAAAGAGCAGGAGACGAACTTGCTCGTGCCTTTATGGGAGGAGGTCAAAAGATTTTTGATGGGGAAGATCCAAGATATTTTGACTTCGTTAAGAGAATTTTAAAAGAGCCTCCCGAGGGTTGGGGTGACAATCCAACCATGGGAAATGACACGTCACCTCCTTCTCCCGAGCCATCAACACCCTAATTTGTGTAGCCACAATTCAACAAACCACGCTGGAGCAACCCCTCATCTGAAGTCGGGCCTTATCGGTAGGGTAAGAGCTAGCGGGAGCTGAGCACGAATTGTCGCCCTGCTTGTGGAGGCCTCAAACGCAGCAGCTCCGAGGCAGGAGCCTTCTTGTTACTCAGGGGAATAAAATTTGGCAGAGGCAATACGTTGATGACATTGGTCATCTACTTTTGCGTGTCCCTACCGACCTCAATCCACCTGCCAAAATCCCTTTCCATGTTTTTAGCAAAGCCGAGTCAAAGCTCAGGCTTTTCCCATAGCTTGACCGCGCGGGTTAAGTTGCTATTCTTCCGACTCATGCCGCGCACACATCTCGCTCTTCTCAGCTTTTTTCTGCTCTCGCTCCAGGTGGCCACAGCCGGTCTTATCTGGCGTCCGGGTGAGGGTTGGAGCGACGAAAACGGCAGTGCGGTGAGTGCCTCCAGCTCCTCGGATCAACTGGAACTGGCGCATAACCTGGAAGCGAAGGGACAGCGGGATGCCGCTTTGGCCGCTTATAAGACACTGGTGCGCCGTTGGCCGCTCGCTCTGGCGGCTCCGGAAGCGAACTTCAAAGTCGGCAAGATTCTGGAAGATGAAGCCGATTTTCAGAACGCGTTCAAGGCGTTTCAAAAGCTCGTCGATAAATTTCCCTACAGCCCCTACTTCACCCAAGCCTTAGACGAGCAATTCCGCATCGCGAACCTTTATCTAGACGGTGAACCTCAGCGCATCTGGAAGATTCCGATGGGGCCCTCCATGGAAAAGACGATTGGCTTCTATAATCAGGTGATTAAAAACGCGCCGTACGGTCCGGATGCGCCACAGGCTCAGTTCAACATCGGACGCGCTCGGGAAAAACAGGATCATTTCCTGGATGCGGTGGATGCCTACCAGACGTTGATCGATAAATATCCGAACAGCGACCTCGCCTCAAATGCGCAGTATCAGATCGGTTACGCCTGGATGAAGTCCGCGACGAAGCCCGACTACGACCAAAGCGCAGCGCAAAAGGCGATCGATGCGTTCCAGGACTTCATAGTGAAGTACCCCGATTCCGACAAGGGCGCACAGGCTCAGGAGAACATCAATAAGCTCAGCCACAAGCGGACCCAAGGTGCGTTTAACATTGCCAAGTTTTACGAAACGCAACACAACCCACGCGCCGCCTATATCTACTACAATGAGGTGTTAAAGGAAGATCCGACAGGCGACTCCGCGGCCTATGCCAAGAAGCGCATCCAAGAGCTTCGCCCGGTAGTCGAAGCTCTCCCCGGTGGACTTGATCCCGCTGCCAGTGCCGCTGTCGTGGCCAACAATCAGGCCGCCACTGCTGCCGCTTCCACCGCGTCCGCCCAAAACACGAACACCGGTACCACCGGCCAGAACCCACCGCCGCCGCTTGATAACACGCCACCGCCGCCCTCGACCGATCCTGCCGACACGAGCCTGCCGAAAGATCCCCTTCAAACGCCGGGTGCTGCTGCTTCGTCTCCTGCCTCTCCCACGATGCCTGCAGGCGGTGCCAATCCCGATAACGCCGCGCTACCTGCAGTTCCGGTAGGCCCGACCGATCTTCACTCGCCAGGCGCGGTGTCGAATCCCTCCACACCGACAGCGGATAACTCGTCCAGCTCAGCACCCAGTCTGCCCGCCCAACCCGTCGTTATTCCAGGGCCGAACGCCACTCTTCCGTAAATGACCTCGTCTCGACTTTCTCTGGCCGTTCTCGGCTTCGTTCTGCTTTTCGCACTCTCGGGTTGTGCGGGTTATCGCCTGGGGAACGTCTCCGGTCGCTCGATCCAAGGCGTTCACACCGTCTTCGTGCCCATGGCGCACAATCACAGCTTAACGCCGAACCTCGAGACCGTCCTAACCGACGCCATTATTCGTCGGTTTAACAACGACGGCACGCTGGTTCCCAGCACGGATAACGCCGATTCCGAGGTGGACGTGGACGTAACCGGCGTCGATACCACACCGATACGCTCCACGATCTCCGACACACTCGCCACCGCCCAGTATCAATTGACGATTCGTGCGAAGGTGACTTTTATCAACAAGCGGATGGCCAAGACGATCTTGAAAGATTCGCAAGTCACCGGACAGACCAGCTTTTATCTCCAAAATGATGTCGTTGAAGGTGAACGCCAAGCGCTGCCGCTGGCAAGTGAAGACCTCGCCAAGAACGTCGTCATTCTCGTCACCGAGGGTTGGTAATCTCGCCCGCCCCGCTCCTAACCCATAAATCCAGTCGCTTCCCATGCTCAAGTTGTTCCGCTCAAAACACTCCCACGCGCTTGTGTTCCTCGTGCTCGCGTTCCTCTTTTTCTCGTTCCTCTTTTACAGCAACGCCGGCTCGAATCTCCTCAGCCAATCCGGCTCCGATGGCACAATCGACAGGCGCTCCATTTCTGCGGTCGACCTTAAGGATGCGCGGATGCTTACCGCTCTTTCCGAATATAATACCGTGGAAGTTCAGGGTGTGGCACGTGTTTGGCTAAACCTGCTGCTGATGGAAGAGGTGCGGAAACTGAACATCAGCTCCACAGAAGACGAGATGACCGAGTCGATTAAAAAAGACCCGCAATTTGCTGATGAAAATGGCGTTTACCAGCCAGCCAAGTACTTTCAATGGCTGGAGATTCAGCATCTGGACGAGGGCGAGTATGAGCGGGTGGCGGAACGGCGACTTGAAGAGGATGCCGCCCAAAAAGCACTCTTCGGTAACGTGCATGTGCCAATTCAGCTGGCGCAAACGCAGTTCTACCAACGATTTGCACCCGTCACTACGACGCTCTACCGAGTGAATCCGGAAGGCTTTCTCAAGGATGCAAAAATCTCTGCCGATGACGCCAAGAAATTCTACACGGAGCATCCTGAAGATTCCTTCTGCCGCGAAGACGAGACGCGCGAGGTGAAGTGGGTGCTCTTCCCGTTACCAGACATGTCGAAGATGACCGAAGAGGAGAAAAAGGATCTCATTATGCCCTTGGGCGCTGAAGCGGCTAATTTCTTAGGCCACCTCTTCACGGCTCCTGGCTCGAATCAACCGGCCCCCGACTTCAATGCTCTGGCCGCTCAAGATGGTCTTCCGGCGCACGATTCCGGGCCCTTTACCATCCACTCACCGGTGCCTGGATTAGCCCCGAGCCCTCACTTCAATAACACCGCGTTCTCTCTCACCATGACGGGAAATACCCGGCAACGGAACACGAGTGTCGCCGAGGGCATGGTGGTCATGCAATTGATGAAAGTAACTCCCGGTGCCTTAAAGCCCTTTGCTGCCGTGCAAGAAGCGATCACCAAGAGTCTCCAACAAAAGAAGGCCGCCGCTGAACAGGCAGTAGTCGCAACGGCTCTCGCCAGCGGCAGTCTCACCGAAGAGCAGCTGGTTGACCTCTCAAAACAAGGTAAACTCGAGATCGAAAAGCTCCCGAAGTTCGAGCCCGCGAATGCCCCTGAGCCCTTCCGCCCCATCTTAGAGACTGTCGCCTCCGTGGCCGACGGCGGTTTTTCCCCGCTCCTAGAACTCTCAGATGAAGGCGGCCCGCCGCAGCAGAGCACCACCGAATTTGTGAAAGTGAACTCGCGCGAGGCCGTTACACGGGAGACTCACGACAAATTCTGGGCGCGGTTTCTCAGCTACATCGATCGAGGCGAATTTTCTCAGGCCGTTATCCGGGATTACTTAACGTGGCGCACCCGTGCCCCCGGCTGCGTGCCACCCGCTCAACTGCGCATCGGAGAAGCTGAACAATGATCACCATCCTCGCCCAAGCCGTCCCGGCCACAGAGAGCCACGAGCATTTCCACATCCTGCGCACGATTTTGCTGTGTGTGTATGGACTGTTCCTCATCGTCGGGGGCGTCATTGGTTACGTTAAGGCGAAGAGCATGCCCTCCCTCATCGCGGGAGGAGCCAGCGGCATTATCGCGCTCGTTTTGGGAGGTTTAGCCACCGTCTGGCATTATACATACATTCCCGCTGGAATTCTGGCCCTCGCGTTGTCCGTTATCATGACGATGCGCTACCTCAAATCAAAAAAACTTATCCCCGCAGTCCCAATAGTTGTTTTCAGTCTGGCGGTCTTGGCAGCGCAAGTGTATCTTATGGCCCGAGATATACTTCGTCACTGATGCACGTTCTGCGACCGGATAGCCTTGCGTTTCCAGACCTTCGTGCCGCAAACCAAGAAGGCTTGTTGGCGCTTGGAGGAGATTTGTCTGTTCCACGCCTGCTTCTGGCCTATCGCTCCGGTATTTTTCCCTGGACGGATGACCCGTTGACATGGTGGTCGCCCGATCCCCGGGCCATTTTCGAGATCCAACGGTTCAAGCCACCGGAACGGCTGGCTAAGACGCTGAAGAAGCACACGTTCACCATCACCATGGACCAGGCTTTTCATGAGGTGATCAAAGCGTGCGCCGAGCCCTCACCCGGTCGCGAGACCACCTGGATCAGCCCCCGCTTCATCACCGCCTATCACTCGCTGTTCTTTGAAGGATACGCCCATAGCATTGAAGTGTGGGATGGGGAGAAGCTGGTCGGAGGCGTTTACGGCGTTGCGCTTGGCGGCTTCTTTGCTGGGGAATCGATGTTCCACCGGGCGACCGATGCCTCGAAAATCGCTCTCTGCCACCTGTTTGAACACTTGAATAAACAGGGCTTCGAGTTGTTTGATACGCAGGTCCTTTCGCCTCTCACCGCCCGGCTCGGCGCGATCGAAATACGCCGACGGGATTACCTCACCCGACTGGCTAAAGCCCTGAAAAAGCCGATTCGATTTACCCATTGATTATGGTCGTTGAAATTCAAGTCGAGTGCCCTCATTGCGGCGAAATCGTTGTCACCAGTGCTGATACTTCTGAAGGCAGTTACGTCGCCATTGAAGATTGCCAAGTCTGTTGCTCGCCAATGAATCTGCATGTGACGTGTGAACCAGGCATCGTTGAGGATGTCTACGCCACCCCCGCCTGATTCACCGTGCATGTCAGAAAATAGGGACTGCTAGAGCGGGTACTGAACCTGATTTAGCCCTTTCAAAGAAGGACGGCTCTGCTACTTTTCGAGAAATCCCGACCATCTATGGCTCGACTTTGCTCTTCAGGCCCTTCCTCCCTTTTCACTATTGGCCTCATCGCTCTGGGAAGCCTCATTTTGATCGCCATTCTGGCCGCCATCATCGTGAAGGGACCTGCTGGTTTTCAGCCCGCTTTCATCCTCGTGATTCCACTTGCGGCTGGACTCATCGCGATCCCTTTTTTCTTTGAGCTCTCCTGCGACGGGCAAATCATCACGATGAAAAGTCCCTTGAGAACCTTTGAGTTTTCTGTACTGGATGTGAACGAAGTCCATATTGGTTGGGATCGCCAAATCAATGACCGCCAGACGAATCGGAATTTCGGTGAATTCGCACTCGCCGTAGATAAATCGGGGAATGAAGTCGATATCGATAGCTCCGGAAACATCACCATTCGCCACAACATTCCGTCAGCTCGAATCATTATGTCCAGTGGACATCGATTCACTTTTCCGACAGGGATGTACCCCCAGGATATTCTTCAAGAAGTATTTAAAGCCCTTCAAGAGCGAGGCTGTTATATTTCGATTGCCGACAATCCGCCGTCCCAGCGGTTTGCGGAATATCTGGGACTAACAATCCCGAAACGACAATATTAGTAAAACCTTATGTCTAACGAAGAACGCATTGAGTTCTATTCCCAAAACGCTTCCCGTCTCGCGGATCAATATGGCCAAATGGATCGAAGGAAAGTCCACGCCGCCAGTCTGCCGATCCTGGATACGCCCGAGCCGCTCAAGGTGCTCGATGCGGGATGCGGCTCCGGGGCGGATGCCAAGTGGCTCGCCACGGAATTCGGCCATCACGTGGTCGCCGCCGAGCCCTCCGATTTAATCAACGAAGCAATGAGCCGGAATGCGCACCCGAACGTCGAGTTTGTGCGGGATCGGTTGCCGGACCTGCCGCTCATCTCCGAGCGCGGGGACAGTTTCGACGTCATTTTGAGCTCGGCTGTTTTGCAAGAGCTGGGACCGGAAGAACGCGAGAAAGCGATCGAAACGATGGTCAATTTGACCAAGCCCGGCGGGTCGTTGATCATCACCTACCCCTCACCCGCTTCACGCGAAGGCCAACAGTCGATTCCCGATGCTGAAGTGGCCGCTATATTGGCGAAGATGCAGGGTGACCCAGAATCCGCGATGGCCGGTAAAGTGGAAACCTCCACCTCCACGCCCGATACGACCGGACGCAAAGCGCTCAATGGCGAGCCGCTGACCTTCCAACAGCGCATCATCAGCGTGCACGCTAAGCAACAGCTGGCAATGCCGGAGGTTTCTGGCGAAGCAGAAACGGAATCGCACAAACCGTAAAATGCAGTCGCCCGATCTCGATTTGAACACGCGCGCCTCGGCGTTTGGCTTGGCGCCGTTGCGTCAGGGAAAAGTTCGCGATCTCTGGTCATGGAACGGAGAGTTGTGGCTCATCGCCTCCGACCGCATCTCCGCATACGATGTGATTTTGCCGACGTTGATTCCCGACAAAGGCAAGCTCTTGACGCGACTCAGCCGGTTTTGGTTCGAAAAAGCCACCGTTGCGTCGAGTCATATCCTTTCGTATGACCTGCCGCCGGGAGCCGATTTCCCCGAGTGGCAAGGTCGACTCACGCGCTGCAAACCGTGCGACATGACGCCGCTGGAATGCGTGGCGCGCGGGTATCTCACCGGTTCGGGTTGGCAGGAGTACCAGGCGCTTGGCACCGTCGGCGGTTACGTGCTCCCGGCTGGACTTCGAGAGAGTGCATCATCACAATGCAATGTTATCATAAATTTACTGCATTTACCGTGCTATGAAAGATAAATTTACTGCATTCACCGTGCTATGAGAGATGGTGCCGAGCTATGAGAGTTGATGCTCGAAGTGTCCACCGGCGGATTTCACGCAGGCTTTGAGTCGAACACGCCACTGCTTGACTGCTGTATCGACGACGTTCTGACTGAACATTTTCCACTCCTCCACGAGACGCACCTTCAGATGTTCAACGTCACGAATATGACTGCGATAGACTCGCTCTCGGAGAATGCT
>CAVURW010000268.1:0-22748 GCA_963743595.1 uncultured Verrucomicrobiae bacterium | reverse complement strand
GATCAATGGCCGGTTCTCTGTTGCGCAGCGGTTAAAAGCGATAAAGGAACGTTCACTCAATGGACGATGCTGACGCCGGATTCTCATTTCTTTAAGCCGGTCACCCAGGCGCATCTTGTTGAGTATGAGCCCGGCCCAAACGGGTTCCCGCCGTCCGCCGCCAATCCGGTCGCACCCTGCGCATTTCAATACAGCGTCACGCAGCAAAGCGTGCTCTCTCCGGACGACAGTTCCACCGGCCTGATCACGCTCAATTTCGTTGCATTTTCCACGGCAGTCGGTTCGGCTGGTTCGTACACGTGGACCTTCGATGACGGCTCTGTGGCCACAGGCCCGAATGTGAATCACACTTTTTTGCGACCGGGAAATCGGACCGTCCAGGTCGACGCTAAAGATGCTACCGGCAAACCGCTCGGCGCGTTTCGACAAGTGATTCGAGTTCACCCGGACTGGATTCGACTCTCCCACGAAGAACCGCATCTGGAACCGGACCAAACTCGGATCGTGCTCGCCACCGATTTCACCAAGCTCTCCACTTCGGATCTCGCAGGCGCAGTGGATGTTTTTGCGACGTTCGATGCAATCGAAGCACTAACGACCGTGATTCCCATCATCACACCGAAGACCCAAGATGTTCCGCCTGCCGATCTGCAATACCTGCAAGCCGCCGCTTTCGAGTTAAACGATACGACAACCCTTCACGAGAACATCGCCATCCAATTGCTTAAGGCCCTGGTCAATCGCTGCTCCGTTCCAAATTCGCAACCGCAGGTTTCGCAATTGGCCAGCCAATGCCGCTTGCTCCTAGCTAAGCTCACGATTCCCAGCTCCGATAAACTGGATGAAATCAAATCCCTCATTGACCCGATCGATTCCCGCAATTTTTCCCAAGACGAAAACCGCGACTTGGCGATCATTCGCGCCGATCTTGCGTTGGCACGAGGCAATGTTGCAGAGGCTCACAAACAATACGTTGCGCTGGATACAACGCCGTATCAAGGCGATGATCGAAGCAACGTTCGCCAAACAGGAAAAATCGAGCAGGCTCGTGCCTTCATGGCGCGGGGAGACCTGGAATCGGCTGAGCACGCGCTGGATCGCATCCTCTCTTGGGCTCCTTCGGCCAAACTGAACCCGAACTGGGCTCTCACTCGGCTCGATCTCTATCGCAAGCAGAACCAACCGCTCAAAGCCTATCTCTGGGCTCAGCGGCTTCTGCCTGTGATTACAGATTCGGACAATCGCAGCCAGTTGCTCTATGAGCTGGCGGAGCTGGCGTTGGCGCAAAATGATCCGTCGGTCGCCCTAAAAGCAATCCAAGAACTGAAAACCAAGCACCCTTATAGTGAAGAATGGGCACGAGCGCGTGCTAAATGGCCCGATAAAACGAATTGAGATTCTAACAATCCCAATAATTGAGTAACTTATTAGAAAACAGGGGGTTAAATTCGTTATGAATAAGGGAATATCTCTTTTGATTGCCCTCTGCACCGCTTCACTCGTCACTACACCCCTCCTGGCGAGCGAAAATGATTGGTTCGTTCCCCTGGGCAAACCCCCGGAAGCTCCGCCGAAACGAATCTCCGGAGGCGAAGGTTTTCCCCCACTCCCACTGCCGGCGACTCCTCTGCGCCGCTCCGAACGCAAGCGTCAACCCACGCCACCCCCGCTTTTCGGCAAGGTCGTCTGGGGAGAGGAAGGCTCGTTCACCTACTCGGAAGGCAGCAAAACGAGCATCGCAGACTGGAATTTATGCCCGGCGGATTTAAAGCATCTTTTCGATAAAGTGCATGGCCGGCTCGGTCTGCAATATGGTTACGACGAGGTCTCGCTGCCTTCTTTCAGCGGTGATCCCGACAAGTTGGCCGTTCTCTTTTTCAGCGGAACGCGCACGCTGAAGTTGGATGATCAGGAGCTGGCGCAACTCCGTGCTTACGTGCTCCGGGGCGGCATGCTCTGCTTCGACTCGATCGCCGGTTCCCCCTATTTTTACGATTCCGTTCATGCGCTGATGAAGCAGGCGTTTCCAGAGCTCGATTGGCACGTGCTACCAGCCGATCATCCCATTTATCACATGGTCACGGATGTCAATAGTGTCCGGTACTCCTCGAACGTATCAGATGACAAGCCGTACCTGGAAGCGCTCTATGTGGGTTCACGGGCGGCTGTCGTGCTTTCGAAGTACGGGATGGGCTGCGGCTGGGATGATCACCCGGTTCCGTTCCTATCGAAAGCGGCCTATTTAACACCTCAATCGGCCGATGCTCTCGGACTGAATCTGGTCGCTTACGCCATCGGTTATAATCGTGTCGGGATGGACGAAGCCAAGCCCGAGCTCTTTGCCAGTATCGATGAGAAAACTCCGACGGATGAATTCGTTTTTGCGCAAATTCAACACGATGGCGGCTTCAATGTGCATCCGAACAGTGCTACAACGCTGCTTTCAAAAATGCGGGTGGGCACTTCGCTTCGCGTGAATCTAAAGCGGGAAGTCGTGGACCTGGCCAAAACCGATCTCTCGAAATTCTCGTTCCTCTACCTCACGGGAATGGATGACTTCCATTTCAGTGACGCGGAAGTGAACGCGTTACGTAGCTTCCTCCAGCGCGACGGCACATTATTCATCAATAACGGCCTCGGCCTCTCCACATTCGACCATGCCATTCGGCGGGAACTGGCTCGTGTTATCCCCAGCGGTAAACTGGAGAAGATTCCGCTCAGTCATCCCATCTTTAGCTGTGCCACGCCTGTTAAAACGGCCGTCTACACACCTGCGGTTAAGATGCGCTACGGCGCGTTAGACACGCCGCAACTGGAAGGCATTTCCATCAATGGTGACCTACGCGTTATCTACAGTCCCATCGACCTGGAAGCGGGCTGGACGGGCACCGATTACCCGCTGGCTCTCGCTTACTTACCCGAAACCGCTAACGCGCTCGGCATGGATATCCTCGTTTACTCAGCCACTCACTAATCTTTCATGGCAGATCGACTCATTATTAAATCACCCGATCAACGGGAGACCATTCTCACATTAAACGGTGAACCCATCGCAATCGGCTCCGATCCCACTTGCGGAATTCTTCTTCAAAACGACCCAAAAGTCGCGGCTCGACATGCGTTCATGGGGCAGGAAGCAGGGCATTGGCGTCTGCAGTCGTACGATGCCGCGCCCATCGGATTGGACGACCGGATCACCACCGATTTACCGCTGGAGAGCGGTGCCCGTTTTTCAATCGGTGGCCACCATCTTGAGTTCCTGGGTGATCGCGTTTCGCTCGAATCGATTCCTGGAGAACGAGTCGAAATCGCAGATCCGCAACAAGCTGCCGTCGAGCTATTGGCGGCGCAACAACGCATCTCATCCGAGATGGCGCGGGTCGTGATTGGCCAGAGCGAGGTCGTTCGGCAAATCCTTGTCGCATTGTTCGCTCGCGGGCACTGTCTTTTACTCGGCACTCCAGGCTTGGCAAAAACATTGATGGCGCGCGCTCTTGCCGGGACGATCGATCTCCAATGCAAACGCGTTCAATTCACCCCCGATCTCATGCCCGCCGATATCACTGGCACGGAAGTGCTGGAAGAGGAGCCGGGAACAAATCGACGATTCTTCCGGTTTAAGCGTGGCCCCATTTTCACCAATCTCTTACTCGCAGATGAAATCAACCGAACGCCGCCGAAGACGCAAGCCGCCCTGCTGGAAGCCATGCAGGAACGTCGTGTGACGATGGCTGGTCAAAGCTACGATCTACCGAAACCGTTTTTCGTCATTGCTACGCAAAATCCGATCGAGCAAGAAGGCACCTATTCACTTCCCGAAGCTCAACTGGATCGCTTTATGTTTTGCGTGAAAGTCGGTTACCCGACAGCCGAGGAAGAGGAGCGCATCATCATGGAAACAACCCAGGATGCGGCGCGGGAAGTCGCCCGCGTTTTGTCCGGAGAAGCGCTTCTGCACGCCCAGCATTTGATTCGTCAAACGCCGGTCAGCCGACATGTCGGTGCCTATGCCACACGAATCGTTCGAGCCACACGTCCCGAAGCGCCGGATGCGCCCGATTTCATTAAGAATTGGGTGCGATGGGGCGCGGGTCCGCGAGCGGGTCAATATTTGTTACTTGCCGCGAAATCGCACGCGCTTCTGAACGGTCGGCTGAATGTCGGCTGCGAGGACGTGCGAGCCTTCGCACTTCCCGTTCTACGGCATCGTGTGTTGTGTAACTTCTCTGCGGGTAGCGAAGGGGTCGACTCAGATGAAATTGTCCGGCGTCTTCTCGATGTCATTCGCGAACCCGACTACGCCTAAAGCCTGCGGCCATGCCTCCCGCAAAATCATTTAAGTACCTTTCCCCGCGCGTGGCGGATCAGATTCGTGGGCTGGCGCTTTCATCTCGCCGACCGATGCAGGGCACTATCCAAGGTCTTCACCGCTCGCCTGATATGGGCGCTTCGGTCGAGTTCGCGGAATACCGCGAGTACATTCCCGGTGATGCACCGAATCTCATCGATTGGTCAGTCTATGCCAAGACGGACCGCTACATGATCCGGCGGTTCCAAGATGAAACGAATCTACGAGCGACAGTATTGGTCGATAGCTCCGCCAGCCTCGATTACAAGAAGCTCGGTTCGCTCACAAAGTTCGAGTACGCATGTACGCTGGCCGCAGGATTCATGTACCTGCTGGCGTGCCAAGGCGACTCGGTTTCGCTCTCCTTTTTCTCTCGCAAAATCGTTAAACGCTTCGCGCCCGTTTCCAGTACCGAATCGCTAAGTCCCGTCCTTCTCGAAATGGAAAAGTTCAAAGCTTCAGGTAAAGGCGACATTGAGAAATCGCTGCATGAAGCTGCGGATCTCTTAAAACAACGCAGTCTGGTGATTATTATTTCGGACCTGCTGCAAGCACCGGAGCAGCTCGCTCGCGGCATCCAACACCTGCAACATAATCGGCACGATGTGACCGTTTATCACGTCCTCGATGGCGCTGAAGTCACGCTTCCCTATAAGGGGCTTGTGGAAATGCGCGATCTCGAGACCGGCGAAAAACAACTCATTCAAAGCGATGAAATTCGTCCGCGTTACACGGAAGCGATCAATCATTATCTGCGCCACGTGCAGCGCATTTGCAGCGGAAGCGGCTCCGCATATTACACAATCGATACCCGCACCTCACCTTTAGACGCACTCGCTAAAGCCGCGTCCGGCTAGACCGCCATGCCCTTCATTTTCGCAAACGCCTCTGCGCTCTGGTTGCTGCCGGCCGTTACGCTGCCCATTATTTTTCATCTCTTTTTTCGGCTGCAAAAGCAGCTTCAGGATTTCCCCACGCTAATGTTTTTCCTGCAGATCGACCCGCGTCTTAGTGCTAAACGAAAAATCCACGAATGGCTGATTCTGCTTCTTCGCACGCTTCTCATTTCTGCGATCATCCTCGCGCTCGCCCGTCCGTCCACGGGCCTCGTCAGCTTGCAAGGAGGCGTCGCCCGCCTCATCATCATTGATAACTCGGGCTCAATGGCTCAGCCCACCACTCAGCCCGGCATCTCGAAACTGAGGCTGGCCTGCCAAAGTGCTCAGCTCCTGCTTGCGAACACACATTCCGGTGATTCCACCGCCGTTCAATTGATGGTTCCTGATCCCATCGCCGCCTTACCCACCGCATTTGACGCGAGTGACGAAACCATTCGCGATGAACTCGCAAAACTCGAGCCGACCGATAGTGCACCGTCGATTCCACGTGCCCTACGCACCGCGCTAGCCACACTTAAAAACGCCAAGCAATCGACCCATGAAATCCACATCATTACCGATCTCGAAACGAAAAATTGGAACACCGGACAAATCGGCACATTGTCCGGCCAAGCTCGATTCATTGTCCATGGAATCGAAACGGCTCCACTGAAAACACCAGCTGTTTCTCTCGACGTTGTTGATGCTCCGACCCGCTCTATTCCCTCCGGGCGAATTGTGCCGATACGATTCATGCTGATGAATCGCTCCAAAGAAAAGGCGCACGTGCGCCTAAATGCCACCGATGATTCCGGTAAAAACGCGACTCAAGAGATCGCGCTCGATTCAAATCAATCGGTGCCCGCCTCGCTGACGTTTACCTTCACCAGCCCCGGTTTTCATTGGGCTAACGCGTGGATCGAAGGGGACACTACCACCAGCGCGACAAGCGCTTCACTCGGTTTTTGGTGCACGGATGTTGCCAAAGCGATATTTGTCGGGAACCGCCAAGATTTCGGAGCGTTGCCGTTTGCGGTTGCGCCCGGAGGCAGCCCGGAGCTTTCGGGAATCGAAACCCTGTTCGTCGCGCCCGAACAATTGACGGACCAATTAACCGGTTCGCCGCCATTGGCTGTCGTGGTGACGTGGAAGAATTGGCCCGATTGCCCTTTACTACAATCGTACATTGAAAACGGCGGGACGCTTTTTGTCGTTCCGTTAGCCGATGCAACTGCCGTTTCACCTAATCGCGCACCGCCGCCCGGTTGGCTCGATGCTTCCGCCGGTTCCACGGCTCCGCCAATCGCAAAAAGCGGTGAGCCCATCGCGGCCATTCACGCCGACGATCCGATTTGGCGTGACATGCGTAATTCGCAAGGTCAACCGTCACTCGGCCTGCTATTGGCCTTTCACGAGAACCCGATGCAAATCGGTAAGGCGTGGCTGCCTCTGATCACATCGGCGCACGGTTCGAATCTGTTTGCCCGGCGCGAGATGGGGCGGGGTCGTCTCTTTGCTTCAGGTCTCGCCTTCACACCATCCTGGTCGTCGCTACCCACAAAAGCCGGGTTTGTTGTGATGATTCAGAACACATTCTTTGGCCGGAAACAGGAGCAGATTCCGATTAACAATGCCACTGCTGGCGAGGATGTCTTGTTCGATAGTGCGAACGCATCGACCTCAATTCGCTCGCTGGCGGGAAGTCCGCTCCAGTGGCAGGGAGAGCCGGGGCAATTTGCTGGGCTGCCGCGCGCCGGTGTCTACGAAATCACGCAAGGCACTAAAACCGAGTGGATCTCCACCTGCGGAAATCCGGATGAAACGGTGCCGGAGTACTTGCCCGTGGGCTCGGTGCCGCCGCTGATCCAATCGCTCAATCCAGAATCGATCGCACTGCAACGGCCGGAGGACATTTTAGTCGACCCGAAAACGCAGGCTTCGGGCACACCGCTCTATGGAGCCGCCCTGGTCGCGGCGCTTCTTCTCATTTTCCTGGAGACGTGGGTGGCCAATTCAAAGATTACCGGACTCAAGACCAGGACGAGGAGCTATGCCCGTTCTTGATTGGAATCCCAGCTTCAGTCCTATCGGGATGACTATCGTCCTGTTCACATGCGGGCTGATCTGTTTTCTGCTCTATCGCAAGGTTCGTATGAACCGCACTGCGGGCGAGGCGGCGATGCTGCTTGTCCCAAAACTTCTCATCATTCTCCTCATTCTGTTCGCGTTGCTCGATCCCACGCTCCGTTACTCGAGCGATTTCGCCACACCCACCAAGATCAATATCTTGCTCGATATCTCCTCGTCCATGGACCTGAAGGACGACGGCACCTCCACGCGTGCCCAGCGCGCTGCCAAGCTCATTCAGCGACTTGAAGCCTCCGCCCCATCTCAGTTCCAATTTCAAATTCTCCCTTTCGACACCGCGATTCATCCGGCAAATTACCTGCCGAAACCAGCAATTGAGCGCGGAACGGATCTCGCCTCACTCCTCACGACTCCCCTTGATCAACCCCTTCTGGCCGATTCCAACGGCGAAGTCATCATCACTGATGGCGGCGATGAGACAATCGATTTACCCAAACTGCCCAGCCGTCCGCTGGCGATTATTGGCGTTGGCGCTCCCTCGGATGCTTGGTGTGATATCGGCGTCGGCCCGGTCACCGTACCCGCTACAGTCGAGGAAAATAGTCAGTTTGAACTTCAAGCTGAGATCTATGCTCGCCAGGGAACTCTCGTCGGCGATGGAGCCGAACTGCCGCATCTGAAGGTGACTCTGGAACAGCTCAAAAATAACGCCTGGACGGAAGTCCAAAACCAAGTCATCGACCTCTCGTCGTTGCATGCGATCACTGATTTCCATTTGCAAGTTTCCGGAACTGGAACCCAGCAATATCGCGTCTCGTTGCCCAAGCTTCCGGGCGAAATCACCACCGCCAACAACACGCGAAACGTCTCGGTCCAAGTCGAAAAGCGTGCGCTTCACGTTCTCTATTTCACCCAGGAACTCGGCGTCGATTACAAGTACCTGCGTAATGAACTGGCTACTGATCCAGGTGTCGCGTTGACCGCCATGTACCGGGTGCTGGAAGACCAATCTACCATTCAAGGTGATCGCACCGGCTTTCAAGACCTGGTAACCGGTTTCCCAGCGAAAAGCGAAATCCTGAAGCGTTACGATTGCGTTGTTCTCGGTTCATTTTCAGCGAACCAACTCAACGACGCTCAGCAGCAAACGCTTCTGCAATTTGTGCAAGATGGCGGCTCCGTGATCTTTCTCGGGGGCGATGCCTCGTTTGGTCTGGGCGGATACGCGGATAGCAAACTCGCCGCGCTGATTCCGTGGCAGATCCGAAAAGACGAGCCGACGATTGCGCAGGGATCTTTTCCAGTCACCGTCGCGCCGTCAGCGGGTTCGGTCAGTTTTTCGGATGGCTGGAGCCAAGATTTAGCGAGCTCGGGCGGTGCATCTTTGGAGAGTCTAAACCTGCCGGGAAACTTGCGTCCAGGCGCAATCGCGCTGCTCGATGCCACCATGGATGGCAAAACCGTGCCGGTCGTCGCTTTTCAACATTATGGTAAAGGCCAAGCACTGGGCATCGCTTCGAACACGCTTTGGAAGTGGGCCACTTCAGGCGTGGTGCTTCATGATTTCTACGGAAAATTCCTTCGCCAAACCGTTCGTGGTCTCACACAGCGCCAAGAGGGCGGGGCACTGCTCGGCGTGCATTGGGACCGGGACCATTATCGGCCCGGCGAAACGGCCCAGGTCTCCATTCGCCTGCAAGATTCGAGTAAAGCTGGCGAAATTCGGCTCGTAGCGTCGCTTCAAACTCCAAGCAGCGGATCGAAGCCCGTCCAGATCGATTCGCTGCCGTGCCAACCCGGTTTTTACGAAGCGAAAGTTCTGTTTCAAGAACGCGGCGATTACGTGTTTCATCTCGACGCGTACCGCGGGGAACAGGTAGCAGAAAACTATGTTCGCGATCAAAAGGTCGAGCCGCTCATCGAAGAGGGTGCCGATCCCGAATTAAAAGAGGCCTACCTACAAGACATCGCGGTTCGCACAAAAGGTGTGTATTGTAATGAGAAGGATATCGCTCTGATCTCCGCGTTCCTGCGGCAACAAATTGTTCCGCAGATTTCCGCGTACGCGCTGCACTTAGTCGGTGCTTGGTACCTAGTGCTCATCCTCGCAATCTTAATCGTCGAGTGGACGCTTCGTCGCCGCATTAACCTTATATGAAACACGGGCTCGTTCTCTTTTTACTGCCGCTTTTGGCGATCCCCGGCGCATTGCTCGCGGATGGTCTTCCCGGAACCATCATCTGGTCCGACGGCAAAACGCAATCAGGCGATCTAAGTTTGTCGCCGGGTAAAGACCTTCACATTTTCACGCCTCTGGGGCAAACAGTCGTGCGCCTGGAAGATGTCCGGGAAATGCGATTTGTCCCGGAAAAGGAAGAGATGTTCGAGGGTTTCTATTTTCCACTACCTGGCCAGCCGGTTCAGAAAAAGACGGGCGAGGTCTATCCCATCCGCTATCTGGAGGCGGAACTCGCCTTGAACAATGGTCAAACCCTTTCAGGCCACTTGATCACCACGGTGCTCTACCTTTCCAATGATGATGGGACAAAGAAGGTCATTCTTGAGGCGAAGCAAAAAGGCGCTGATAAAGAAAAGCTCTCTGATTTGATTTACGCGTGCACCATCCAATTTACGGGTGCGCCTAAATCCAGCGGCTCATCGAAAATCGATCTCTCAAAAGCGGGCCTTCAGGAGATCAGACAAGTGACCGCGTACGCCAAGCCGGACCTGACTCCGCTCCTACTGACGGCCGTTTCCGATAGTCCCAATACCTGGACCGCGCCCTACGGCGATTCCAGCAAAATCATCCTGTGCGTGCAGACTGCCGATGGCTTTCACATCTCATGGCCAAAGGCGGATGATCCCGCAGCCAGCCAGGCCGTTGGCGATTACCTGAAGCTCATGGAAGACTTTTACGATACGCGCACCTTAATCGGCTGCTTTACGGACCCTGGCACCGAAGACACCTACTCCATAGTCATGATGAGTCGTGTTGCCGCTTCCGTGGATGCTTCCGTTCCGCATCCTTACAGTCTTGTTTTATTGCGCTGGAAGTACGATGCTACCGCCAAGAAGGCCACACTCTTGAATCGCGTTCCTATCGTTGTTGAGCGCTTGGAGGGAAACTCTTCGCTCCCGGCCGTGTTTAAAGAGGACAGCCTTTTTCATTGCGTTCACCCATGACTGCCCGTCGCACCGCCACCAATACAGCCCTCACGCGTGCCGCCCGCGCGATGAGCCTCTCTGCGGTCGTTCACGGGCTTACACGGTGGATCGCCCTCTCCAGTGGCTCTCTGCTCACCCTAATCGTTGCCGATTCCCTGCTAAATCTGCCCACCGCCCTGCGCCTGCCGTTTGTTCTAAGCTGGATCGGCTTCGTCCTTTACGATTTTTCACTCAAAGTCTGCGTGCCGCTGTTTCGACCGATCACACCCGCACAAGCCGCGCGAATTCTTGAGGTTCAGAGCAAAATTCCCGGCAATATTCTCATCAACGCCTTTCACTTTGAGAACGATCCCAATTCGCGCCGGGTGAAGAAATTCACGAAGCCGACGCTCGCCTCGTCTCGAACTCAGCTCAATAGCATTCGACCAGCCGTTCTTTGGAAGACAAACAGCGTCAGAAAATGGATCTTCGCCACGTTGCTCGTCGGTGCAATTGGCGGGGCCGCTTTCGCGATTTATCCGCGTTATCTGGAACACAGCTTGGATCGCATTCTAATGCCGCTTTCGGATATCCCGCCGCTGGCGAATTGGGATTTGCAGGTCACCCCCGCAGGACCGGTGTCGGTAGTGGAAGGCGATAAGCTCGATATATCCGTTCACGTCACCTCGCTCTCAGGCTCCACGGCCAATGCGCCGACCCCGCAGCTCGTCTGGAAAACCGGTTCCGCTGATATCGAACCGAGTCGCGATGACGGCCAGCATGCAGAGATGATTCCGGTGGGCGACGATGCCGGGCATAACTTCACCTTCAGTTTCGACGCCGTCCCACAAAGCTTCAGCTTCCGCGTCTGGGTCGAAAACGCCTACTCCCCCGCTGTCTCGGTCCAAGTCATTCCCCTACCGCATGTGAAGCTATCGTCATTTGTTGTCACGCCGCCCGCCTACACGGGTCTGAAGGCGCTTCAGCAGCCGGGGCCGCCCACAGAAGTTCAAGTGCCCGCCGGCTCTTCGATAACGGCGACCCTTCAAATCGATCCCGATTCCACCTCTGTGGCTTGGCGCGAGAAAGAGGGAAGCCAACCGATGACCCACACAGGCGCTTCCTGGACCATCACGCTTCCGGTCAATGACTCGCGCTTTTACTCGCTGATGACGGCGGTCTCTGGTCAAAAAGACCCCCGCATGCTCTGCCAGGGCCAAATCACGTCGCTTGCAGATCGCCCGCCGGACGTCGAATTCATCACCAAAGAGCACAATTTGCTGGTGAATCCCGGCGGCTCGCTCCCGTTGACGATAGCAGCCACCGACGATTACGGTGTCGCTGCGATCTCCCTCTTTATCGCCCCCGGCGATGATCCCTCCAATACGCGCCTGCTGAAATCGTGGCATTATATGGGGCCTCCAGGAGAAAAGGAACCCGTCCCAGAAAACTATACGTTGACGCTGGATCCTGGAACCTTCACTCCAGGCGCAACGTTCTTGCTCACGGCCCAAGCCACCGATTTTAGCCCCAAACAGCAACACGGCACCTCGCATCCCGTGGTCTTACGTGTCGCCAGTCTCGACGATCTCTCCGTCGCGGCGGGCGATCCGCTGGAGCAACTCGTGGCGCTCATCAAGTGCACGATTGTCCAGCAGACCAAGGCCAATGGCTTGACCGATAATCTGGCGGTTCATCTCTCCGAAGCACTGGCGCACAATGACCTGCCGCAACATCACCGGGTTATCGGATTCGCACAGAACCAAGCTCACGATTTGTGCGGAGCCGCGCTCACCGAAGCCCTGAAGCGGGCGGAAGCGAAACAAGACGTGCTTCCGCTTCAAACGATCGCGAATGGAGAAATGCCGTTTGCTCAAAGCGAGATCGAGGGAATGTTCAAAGGTCCGGCTGCTGGTTTGTCGACTGATTTGCCTCCACTTCAAAGCCGCCAAGCTCACATTCTCAGCGAGTTGATCGCATTGCTGGGGCAAATCGTGAATGATCGCCAAAAAGAGACCGCGCAGACGCTAACCTCGAAAACGGAGAACTCACCGCCATCTGTCACTTCTCCGGACGCAATTGCCAAACTCAAAGACGATCTCAAGTCGTTTATCGACAAACAAAAACGACTGATCGATGCCACGAAATCGTTGAAAGATCTGAACCCGGAGGATCTCACCAGTCAGCAGGAAGAAATGATCGGTAAACTCGCTCGAGAAGAGGCGCAACAGGCTAAGTTTTTTCAAGATAAGCTCACGGATTTAAGCAACCTACCGCTGCAGGATTTCGGCGACGGCAAAACGGTTAGCGATGCGAATGAGGTCTACCAAGAAGTACAGGCCGCCGCCCAAGCTCTCTATCAAAAGCGGCCGGAAATCGCAGTTCCGAATCAGCAGGCAGCCCTGGAAAACGCCTCAAAGATCGAGCAGAACTTGGAAAAGTGGCTGCCGAATTCGGTCGATAACACCAAGTGGACCATGGAAGAATCGAAGCAACAGGCTGACGCCGCGATGGCCGAGCTGCCGAAGCAGCTCGATGACGTGATTGGCGACCTGATGCAAAAAGAGGAAGATCTCGATCCTCAAGAAGAGCAAGATGCGTCAAATACCGCGATGGACTCGCTCGATAAAGGTGCGGGCTGGGGTGCTGCCGATGGTCCAATGGCGAATATGAGTGCCAAAGGTGTAACCGGAAATCAGTTGCCGAAAAACGACGAAATCGGTGGGCGCTCCGGGGAAGGACGTAACGGCCGCAGCGACGGACAAATGGTTGGCGATACCGCCTCGGGAAAAGGGGGCAAAGAGACGCCCACTCGTCTAACGGCGACACCCTTTGAGCCGGGAAGTGTGAACGACACCTCCACAGATACCAAAGGCGGGGCAACGGGTGGCGGCAAGCTCTCTGGTGCCGGTCAGGATGGGCTGCGCGGACCGCTCCCGCCTCCAACCTTGCAACGACTCGCGTATGTGGCCGATCAACAATCGAAACTCCGCCAGCAAGCGGAAAATTTGGCTTTGCAACTGCGCAAACAACGCAAGTCGACTGGAGACCTGGAATCCGCCATCAACGCGATGAACCAAATGCAAGTGGCCGCCCAAAAGCACGACGGCCTGGGTGTCCTGCAGTGTTATCATGATGCCCTCTCCTCTCTATCTGCGGCACGCGCCAGTTATTCCGGAGATCGTGTCAGTCGAGTTGAAGCCAACTCGCTGCAGACCGATGCCAATTCCAACGTCTCTGAAACGGAAGCGGAGCACGCACCGCCGGGATATGAAGAGATGACCGGTGCCTACTTCCGCTCGCTAAGCGATGCTCAACCGTCCAAATGAACCTGTCTCGTTTCATCCCTATTGCCGTTCTCTTCGTCACACTCGCCCTGCGCTTCGGTTCAGCTCAAAACCTCATTGCCAATGGCGACTTCGAGCAAGCTGATCCCAAAAACCCGAATCAACCTGCTCACTGGGACACGATCGACGGACTGGGAATTCAATGGGTGACCGCCCCCGCCGTGGCTGGTGCTCCTCCCCACGGAAAGGCGATTCGGATGAACACGGATCTCAGTGAGCAACAAATGAACGAGAGCTGGACGAAGGTCGGCGTCACTAAGTGGATTATTCCGAACGCAAACGGCCCCATCTCAGAAACCTACGGTCTCTCGCTCTACTCGGATCCGGTTCCGCTCGTCGTCGGCAAAGCATATCGGGTCACGTTCGATTTCATGTCGGAGAAAGAGACCGCAGGTAAGGTCTGGCTGCGCGGTTATGGCGCGGTTGCCGGTGAAGAGCGGCGGCTTTACGAGAGCATCATCGAGTGCAAGAACACCGGGGGCTGGAAGAGCTACACCGGTATTTTTCATCCTACCAAACACAATCAATTGCTCACGGTTTTTCGGATCATGCTCTTTGCGTTTTACCCGGCAGGTGTCTGCTGGTTTGACAACGTGAAAGTGGAAGCGGTGGATGAACGTGGTCCAAACTAGCTTCTTTTTTCTGACAGCGGTAATCGCGTTTTAGAAGTTGACAGAACTTCATCGCAAAACAAACCGCACGGGCACGTCAACTTCAGCCCGGATGGGGAGTCCGAGCGCCGTGCCGGGGTGAAATTTCCAGCGTTGGACCGCGCGTTTAGCCGCTTGATCCAATCGAAAGTAACCTGAGGACTTTTGAATCGAAACCGATAGCGCCGAGCCAGTCTCGCCGACTTCTACCCTAAGAATAACGAGTCCCTCCTCATGGGCTGCTTTGGATTCTTCAGGATATTCCGGTGCATCGTTTTGAGTTTCGTCCGGTGCAGGTTGCGTCGCGCCTTTCGTTTCGGGCGGGGTCTCATGCACAACAGCATGCGTCACGGGCTTTTCTGAGGGTTTGGTCGGTTTGTTTTTCTGCGTTGATCTTTGAGGTTGGAGAACCGGATGTGTTGGCGGAACAGTGGGCGGATTTGGCACTGGAGCGGGAGAAGCGACTGTCGGTGGAGGAGTCGGCTCGGGTGTGGGTAGCGCCGGAGCAGGAGTCGGAACGGGAGTGTCGGGTTCACTCGAAAGTTGGATCTCTGTAGAAAAGTTGCCTTGCTTCACTGTGAATTCCACGGGCGAGGGTAAAATGGTTATATCCAACCATCGGAAAATCAGAGCATGGAGCAACAAGGAGCCGATGATTCCCACCAACGCCAGCCTGTTTTCAATCCACGTGAACATGGGCTAATGGACGCTCGTCTGGATACTCACCTGGGAAAGGCCCGCCTTGCGCGCTGCGTCCAGCACGGAAACGATCGCCTGCAGTTGGCTATGAGCATCGCCGTTAAGAATGATTTTCGGTTCTGGCGAGTCCTTTTTCGCGTCAATAAACCGCGCCGCAATCGTCGATAAATCGGCAGGTTCCTTGTTCCAGGAATAGCTCCCATCCTGGGCAACGGTAATCGTGACCGTATTGCTCCGCTCCTGCGCGGCTGCCGAAGAGGCCACGGGAAGATGGACGGTGAGTCCTTGATTCTTGATCATCGAGAGCGACACCATCATGAAAGTCGCTAGCAAGAAGAAAATAATATCGATGAGCGGGATGATTTCGATACGTGCCCGTCTCTGAGTTCGTGGGGAAGGAATGTGCATGGCAGGTCACTCGTTAGTCCCTTTGGATTTGAGTGCCATCTCCAGCCTCGTTGCCGCGTCTTCGAGGTCCTCTCTGGCGGCCTCCACTTGTGTATTGAGAAAATTAAAAGGGATGAGCGAGATGATGGCGATTCCTAACCCGAATGCCGTGGCAATCAGCGCTTGCGCAATTCCACCGGTAATAACGGCAGGGGTATCCAGGCTTTGATCTCCCAGGAGGCCAAATGCGTGTATCATGCCAGTAACGGTTCCCAGAAGTCCGAGAAGTGGCGCAAGCGTGATAATGGTGTCCAAGGCGGAAAGGCCTCGGTTGTATCGACGTAATTCACGCTTGGCGGCACGCAGCATCGCCTCCGTGAAATTTTCTGATGGGTGGCTCAGAACGGAGGCCAACGCGCGGGCAACGAAATCCCCACTCGGCTCGGCGAGTCTCGTCGCCTCCTTGAGGTCGCCCTTTTCCGCAGCCTTCAAGACGGCGTCCACGCATCGGGAATCCCTCTTGGTAGCTTGAATGAGAAGAAATAACGCCCGTTCAATGACCACGGAAACGGTGATTACGGAGGTAACCAACAGGGGCCACATGATGGGGCCGCCTTTAAAGAATAGTTCCAGCATTAGTATCTCTTATCAGAACGAGTACTTGAGACCCGCATAAAAACCGCGCCGTTGTCCATACTGGGGAGCAAATACACCCACGCCAGTTCCACTACGGAGTTGGTAGATCTGGTCACCCACGTTGATAATATCAAAACGGGCCGTCAGGTTGTCGATGTGCGCCCATTTGAACCCTTGGCTCACCCCCATATTTACCGAATCATAGGCGGGCAAGGAACCGCCATTAGGGATATCCTTTGCGTCCTGTCGAAAGCCGCTTCCAGTTACCATTTCGATGTAGGGCCGGGTCTCGCCGATCACATAAGAAGCTCCCACCGAGCCCGTGAATGTTTGGCTATGATCGAGATAAATATAGTGATTATACACGTAGTGGTAGTCAGTTGTGTTGAACAGAGCCGACTGAGCCGAGTTCCATCGTTCGCCCAAGGCTTGTTCCAGTGCGAAGTTGGCATAAACCGAGAGCCCCTCCTTCGTATCGTAGCTCTGAGTTAGCTCGAGACCACAAGTCTGGCCCTTATTGTAGTTAAACGCCGTCAGAATCGGAGCGGCACCGAAGTTACCATCATCCAAGGTGTTCTGGGATAACTTGTAATAGCCGTCGAGACCGATGTGATATTCGGGAGTGAAGCTATGGGTAATCCCAAGATCGAAGTATTGCGCCCGTTCCGATAACACTTTGTCATTGGGAAGATCGGTATTGGGTGTTCCCGAAGTGTTGAGGAGCTCCGCAAGCGACCCTTGTGAAACGTTCTCCAGTGGCGGCGGAGTGAAGTAACTCGCGTACCCACCGTGAATCGTCGTGTTTTTATCGAACTCGTACGTGGCATTGAATCGGGGACTAAGTTGATTTTGGCGAATGAGGCTACTCTGGAAGACGTCGAAACGTCCGCCAAAATTGATGGTCAGTCCTTTAATCGCTTTCCATTCATCCTGAATGTAGAAGCCGTAACTGTAAGCGGTGTTGTAGGTCCGATCGTTGAAAGTCTCCGGCGGGCCGCTTTGTGCACCCGTCGTCGGATCTTCGGGCAATACCGTGCTTATGGAAGATTGAGTTGAACCCTGAGCGTTGAGAAGGAGACCGGCCCGCAACGTGTGCGCATCGTTAATCACGTAACTGCTATCGAACTGGAGACCATCGGACAGCACGCTTCGATCGAGAGTGCTCGCGATGCCATTGAAGTAGAGATCGCCCAATTGATCGGGCTGAAAATTGGCGGCACTGTAGGCGTTAAAAAGGGAGAGTTGGAAGTTGAAGTCGTCGATCGTTTTTTGATACGCCAGAACCTCAAAGTCGTTTTGTTCCCGCTGCTTTTCATTGAGTGCATCCGAATTAAACGTCGGGGCACCGGGAATGACAAATGGGTTGCCGGTTCCATCGACAGCTGGCTGCTCACCAGGTGAATTCGGAATCTCGTATTGATTGTAGGCTTCCCCAGCAATCAAACTGATGCGACTGGTTTCGTCGATGATATACGACAGGTAAGCGAAACCACGGTACTGGTCGGTTTGGTCGTGGACCGCGTGCGTAGCCGCTGTCGGATTCTCAATGCCGAGAGTCATTCGTCAGATAATTTCCGGAGAGGTAATAGCTGAATTTCCCTTCGGAACCACCGTATTCGAAGCTAGGACGAACCGTTTCGTAGCTCCCTCCGTAAATTTCGACGTCGCCTCCTGGGTTGAACGCGCCGCTCTTGGTGTGAATGTCCAGAATGCCGGTGTTCCTGAATCCATACTGCGCCGGCAGCGCACCCGTAATGAGATCGACGTGATCGGCAAATTGCGTATCGAACTGACTGCCGAAACTGACGATGCTTTCTGGAATCAGCACGTCATTGATCCGATACTGGACGTTGGCATGTTCGTCTCGAACGTGAAAATTTCCGGAGGCGGCGGAATCTTCACTCACGCCGGGCAACCGCAACACCAATTTGTCAAAAGGAACGTTATCGCCTTGCGCCTGGTTTAAAATGTTCTGCTGGTTGATGCTGTAAACTGTCGCTCCGAGGCTCGGCACGATTTGCGAACGGGCCTCGTCCAATTGACCCACCACCGTAATTTCTTTCATCTGCTGGGTTTGGCCCGTTTCAGCCGTTGACGGTGGAGTTTGGGCGGTTGAATGCGAAATCGAAGCGAGAGCCAGACTGATTGCGAGAAAAGCGGAGCATCGGTAAATGCTAGTAATTTGCATTTAGGATGAGTAAGACTAACGCAAGTAGTTTGCAAGAAATAAGTGCAAGTGATTTGCGTGTGAGTCCAAGCTTCGCGCTTAGAGCTACTCAGAATCCAAGAAAAGAGATCGCTCCAAGAACAATTCCAGCAACCAAAGCGATTGAGGTCAGCCCAAGAATCATTCCCAAAATGACGAGAGTGCCATTTCTTTCCACCATCCCCAGCCCGATTAACATGGTTGCAAGTGCGGCGAGCGTGCAGGTCCAGGGTATCGGAAGTGCGATGACACCCGCCAAAGTTAGGGTAAATCCTCCGAGTAAACGCTTTGCCAAGGCATGATTCATCCAATTTCCACGCGGCGAGACCGCTCTCTCAATTCTCTGGAGAGAGGGCAAAATCGCGTGAACAGCGCTGGAAAATAGCTTGCGGGGAACGGAACGTTTGAGGAGGTAGCCTGGCAATTGGATCTGCTTCTTTCCGCGGATCATTTGGGAAGCTAGGATCCCATTTGGAATCGCGACGACCGCACCAATTCCAGGGAAATGCACGGGAAGAAGCTCGGGCAACGAAAAGACCATGAGCGAAGCACCAAACGAATTCGATCCCAGTTCATCAACGATACGTTGAACCGTGATCGATTTTCCGGGGTTGTTATCCAAAATTCGCAGTAGGACGTCAGATGTTCGAGGAGCAGATTTCTTGGGTTTCGTTGGCTGGACGACCGCTTTTTTAGCGGTCTTTGTTGGTAGACGGCGTTTGGTCGTTAATCCTCCCAAGCTCCTTTTCTTTGGTCCTGCAGGCTTGAGGAGTGTGCTCCTACCAAAGCTCTCGAGGGGATCATGGATAAATAGGTTGGAGGCAATCATAAGTAGCTAGCTATTCATAGTATCGCAAGCACTACCATCTGTAGCTTAAGATACACTTTAGAGGAGAAGCTACTCCGGATGGAACCGTGTGTCAAGCGACCGCTAGAAAAAGACAACGAATCGGCAACATCTCAGCATTAGTTTATCGCAGGGCTGCGTTAGCGGAGATGCTCAGCTTTCTATTTAATGCGCACAGTGAAAATCCTTGTTGTGCCGTCGTTCATTTTCCGTCCGAGTCCCCAAATGCATCCAACCTTTTTGGTCCTAGTGTTCGGTCTTCTTTCTATTAGCTCCATATTAGCGACTCCTCCGATAATTTCCGCTCTACAGCCGGAGGTTCAGCCAGCAACTCCCAACAATCCGAGCGAACCAAATCAGCCGATCCCCAAAGCCGGTTTCTTTTCACAACTGGGCCGAAGTCAAACGCTCTTTGGGGACATGGGCGGGTTGCGTCCCTTCCTAAGCAAGTACGGAATTACGTTGGCCCTTCAAGAAACCAGCGAAGAACTGGGAAATGTAACGGGAGGAACCCACAAGAATTTTGAGTACGATGGATTGACCCAGATGATCTTGCAGCTGGATACACAACGGGCCTTTGGTCTCCACGGCGGAACATTTAATGTAAGTGGACTGCAAGTCCACGGGCGTAGCTTGAGTTCCGATAACCTAGGGACTCTCCAAACCGCCAGCGGTATTGAGGCTGATCGGTCCAGTCGCCTATGGGAGCTTTGGTATCAGCAGAAGTTTCTTAAGGAGGACAGGCTCGATATCAAGATCGGTCAGCAGAGCCTCGATCAGGAGTTCATCGTGAGCCAAAACGCCCTGCTCTTCGTGAACACGTCGTTTGGCTGGCCGGAGCTTCCCTCCGCCACTTTGCCCGGAGGCGGCCCTGCTTACCCTCTCTCGGCGCTGGGTATTCGCGCTCGGTATCGTCCCAGCAACTCTGTTACTCTTCTGGCGGGGGTGTTCAATGGTAGCCCGGTCTCTAATAACAGCGGCGATCCCCAAAGCGAAAATGCTACGGGCACTAGCTTTCCTACAGAGGGTGGTGCTTTGTGTATCGGCGAAATCCAATACTCCTACCCGGCGCTTGGCAGCATGGTCTACTCGGACAAGCAGCCTCTTTCCGGGACCTACAAACTCGGCTTTTGGTACGATACGCAGAACTTTGCCGATCAGCAGTTCGACAATACCGGTCTCTCGCTAGCCAATCCGGCCAGCAGCGGCACGCCTCGCAATCTCCATGGCGATTACGGATTCTACGGTGTTATGGACCAAATGATCTGGAGCGATTCCAAAGACACGGATGCCGATCGCACGATCAGCGTCTTTGCTCGGGCGATGGGGACGCCGGAAGAAGACCGTAATCTGATCGATGTCAGTGCAAATGCCGGATTTACCTTCCACGAACCGATTCCTAACCGAGGCGACGATACTCTGGGGCTTGGGATGGGTTATGCAAATGTGGGACAACACGCCAGTTATCTGGATAGGGACACCGGTAACTTCTCGGGCTCATTCAATCCCGTTCGCAGCAGCGAGGAATTTGTGGAGTTGACCTATCAATACGAGCTGACGCCTTGGTGCCAGTTACAGCCCGATTTTCAATATGTCTTTCATCCAGGTGCCGGTATTCTAAATCCAAATTCCGGTCAGGAGATCAAAAATGAGGCAGTCCTGGGCTTTCGCGTAAACGTTCAATTCTAAAAAACTATGCTCAACTCAATTTTAAAGTGCTCGACCCTCCTCGTCATTTTCACAACGCTCCTAAATCTCGGCCATGCTCAGGAGCCGTATCTGGCCAGCATTCATCGACATGTCACGCTTACTTCCACGGTTCCAGATAATGGCGATCTGAATCCGTACGCAGTAATCGTCGCTCCTGTCTCCGCAGGAAAGATCCAAAAAGGCGACGTTTTGGTCGATAACTTCAACAAAATATCGAACCTCCAAGGAACCGGCACGACGATTATCGATTACAATCCCACCACCAAAAAGACATCCGTGTTTGCTGAATTGCCTGCGCGCTTGGACCACTGTCCAGGTGGTGTTGGACTCAGCACGGCGATGACCATGCTTAAAGGCGGCTGGTTGATTGTCGGAAGCACGCCAAGCACCGATGGCACAACCAAAACCAAGGGCGACGGAGGCCTCATTGTCCTTGATTCAAACGGGCACATCGTTTCTACCTGGGCCGATTCCAAGATTAATGATCCCTGGGGAAACATGGTCACGATCGATAATGGCTCTACAGCCACTTTATTTATCAGTATGGCTGGCTTCGACGTTCCGGGCCCTGGTGTTCGTGATCCGAAGACCGGTAGTCCTATGGTCGTTCGGAAAGCCACCGTCCTTCGAATCAATCTCTCCATTTCTGCAAGTGGTCCCGTGATCACGGGCGAAACGGTAATTGCAGATGGCTATGGTCAACGCGCGGATCGTGATGTCTTTCTCATCGGCCCTACCGGCTTGGCTATGGGCTCGGATGATACCCTTTATGTATCCGATGCTCTGGGCAATCAAATTGTGGGCATTTCAAACGCAAGCTCGCGATCCACGAGTGCAGGAATTGGTCGCACGGTCACCCAGGGAGGTTTATTGCGCCGCCCACTGGCCTTAACGATGGCCCCGAACGGACATCTGCTTTCCATCAATGGCACGAACGGTCAATTGGTAGAGATCGATCCAACTTCAGGCAAGCAGCTCTGCGCGCAATGGATTGATGCAGATCAAGCGCAATCTCCGCCCGGTAATGGAGATCTTTTCGGGATTGCCATGAAGCTAGATGGTAAAGGCTTTTACTACGTGCAAGATGACGTGAACACGCTTGTGGAGGGAACTCCGTGAATCATCCAAAGGACGAACAAACTGGCCTCTCCCGGCGCAGCTTCCTGGGTCGTGGAGTGCTTGCCGCAACAGCGGCTAGTTTAGGTGCGACCAATGCCCGTGCGGCGGATGATCAAAGTCTATTGATCGAACCGTTTTTGGGAGAACATCAGAGCGGGATACTAACGCCCGTTCAACAGCACACCTATTTCGCGGCGCTCGATCTCGTGACAACTGAGCGCAATGACGTCATCAAGCTTTTACAACAGTGGACCGATGCCGCTGCCAAGATGACCGCCGGTCAGACTGCGCAACCGCTCGGCGACGATGACTCAGTGCCAGCGCCGGACAGCGGCGACGTCCTGGGCTTGTCTCCTTCTCGGCTCACGATCACATTCGGTTTTGGACCAGGGTTATTTGTCCAGGACGGAAAGGACCGTTACGGTCTGGCGAAACATCGCCCCGAAGCGCTAGTCGATTTACCGAAATTTACGGGCGATCAACTGCAAGATTCCCGCTCCGGCGGTGATCTTTCCATTCAAGCCTGTGCCGATGATCCGCAGGTCGCCTTCCACGCCATTCGTCAGCTCTCCAGACTGTCCTACAATATTGCCGCAATCCGCTGGGTGCAGACGGGTTTCAACGCCAGCTTCAAACCGGACGAAACGCCTCGGAATTTGATGGGCTTCAAAGACGGGACGAACAACCCG
>CAVURW010000267.1:0-39834 GCA_963743595.1 uncultured Verrucomicrobiae bacterium | reverse complement strand
AACGCGCCGTCAGGTTGAAGCCCACGGCCTGGGTGCAGAGGCTGCCCTGGGGCGGGGGCGCGTCCGGCACTAGGACTCCTCCGGGTTTTGGCTGGAGGCCTCCAGGTCCAGGATTTGGCGGTCGCCTATATAAGTCCTTGGTCTGGTAGCGCACCAGGTCCGCGGCGGGTGATCTCGCCCAGGCGGGTGGACTGATCCACCACCACCCGCGCCAGCTCCTTGAGGCGGGCCGGGTCGTCGCTGAGCAGCATCAGCTCGGCCGAGGCCATGATGGCCATCAGGGGCTGGTTCATCTCGTGGGCCGCGGCGCCGGCGGTGGCCAGGGCGCCCTCCAGGTTATGGCGCTTGCTCTTGTCGCGGGCGGCGTGGTTGCGCTCCAGCACCACCGCCAGGCGGTGGGCCAAAAGCCCAGCATCCACCGGGCCGCAGGATGTAGTCGTCGGCCCCGCAGCGCACCGCCTCCACGGCGGTGCTCAGGGAGCCGTAGGAGGTGATGATGAGGAAGGGCAATTCCATGCCCTCCTTGCGCATTTGCTTGAGCAGGGCCAGGCCGTCCATCTCGGGCATGACCAAATCGCAGAGCACCACGTCGAAGTCGCTCTCGCGCAAACTGCGCAGGGCTTCGGCGCCGCTGGCCACGGTTTGGGATTGGTGCCCCAGGCTCTTCAGCATGCTGGTGAAGTATTCCCGGGTGGTGGGGGAGTCATCCACCACCAGAATTTTGAGCCGTGACAAGATTAAGACCTCCTCTCCCGGAATGGCCCAGCCCGCCCCGGCCCGGGAGGCTGGCCTGCCGCTGGCTAAACGCCGGGCCGCGCTTGCGCCGCGTTGCTAGGCGCCAGTGACTTGTTTGCAAATATAACACCTGCGCCCCCGGGACGATATATCCTAAAATGCTAGAAGTTGGCGGCCTGGGCCGGCGGTGATTGGCGCGTAATTGGCGCGTTGAAGCGGCCGGGGATAAAGGTTATTATCGAAAAACGCCTCGAGAAGGCCAGGGCCGCCCAGGAGCTTTGGTCGAGCACACCTAACCCCAGACAGGTCAAGCCGTGAACGATAAAGCAGACAAGCCGGTAAGAGTACTCTTCGAGCCCTTCAATATTGCCGTGGAGGCCGCGGCGGGCAGCACGGTGTTGGAGGCGGCCCTGGATGCCGGCGTGCACATCAACGCCTCCTGCGGCGGCGAGGGTTTTTGCGGCAAGTGCCGGATCACCATCGAGCAGGGCAGCGTGCAGGGCGGCATCAGCGAGCAGATCAGCGCCGCTGACGCCGAGGCCGGCGTGCGCCAGGCCTGCCTGGCCGTCCTGCGCGAGGACGTGGTGGTGCGCGTGCCGGTGGAGTCGGCCCTGGACAAGGTGGCGCTCAAGGCCCTGGCCTCGGGTGGGGCGAGCGTGGCCAAGCTCATCGGCGCCGAGCAGCTCAAGGCCGAGGGGCGCTTTGACCCGGCTCTGGCCAAGGTGGTGGTCAGCGCCGATGCCCCCACCCTGGCCGACAACCGTAACGACGTGGCCCGCCTGCTCTCCGCCTTGCGCGAGAAAGGCGAGAGCGACTTCGTCTTCCGCTTCGAGGCCATCCACGACCTGCCAAACGCCTGGCGCGAGGGAGACTGGACGGTGACCACCACCATCCTGCGGCCGGTGGGGCGCAAGCACGGCCGCAACCAGGTGACCCGCGTGGAGGCCGGCGATACATCCGATTGCAACCTGGCCGCGGCCATCGACCTGGGCACCACCACGGTCTGGGCCCAGCTCATCGATCTCAATAGTGGCGCCGTGCTGGGCACCGAGGGCGATTTCAACGCCCAGATCAGCTTTGGCGAGGACGTCATCAGCCGCATCGTCCACGCCGCCAAGCCCGGAGGGCTGAAGCGCCTGCAAGAGGCGGCGGTCAATCCATCAACGGCGTGCTCAAGACCCTGGCCCGCCACACGGGCGCCAAGCTGGAGGACATCGGCATCGCCACCCTGGCCGGCAACACCACCATGACCCAGCTTTTCCTAGGCGTGGAGCCCAAGTACATTCGCCTGGAGCCCTATGTGCCGGCGGCGGCCTATTATCCGCCCATCAAGGCCAGCCGCTTTGGCCTGAGCCTGGCCGACCACGCCCATCTCCTGGTTTTCCCCTCGGTGGCTTCCTATGTGGGCGGCGACGTGGTCAGCGGGGTCATGGGCAGCGGCATGCACAAGGACGAGCGCCTGACGCTCTTCATCGACCTGGGCACCAACGGCGAGGTGGTGGTGGGCAACCGCGACTGGATGGCCTGCGCGGCCGCCAGCGCCGGCCCGGCCTTCGAGGGCGGCGGCATCAAGTTCGGCATGCGCGCCAGCAAGGGGGCCATCGAGAATTTCTCGGTCAACCCGCTCACCGGCGAGCCGGCCATCATCACCGTGGGCAAGGCCAAGCCCAAGGGCATCTGCGGCTCGGGGCTCATCGCCGCGGTGGCCTCGCTGCTCCTGGCCGGCATCATCGACGAGCGCGGCCGTTTCAACCTGGAGCGGGGTCTGCCCCGGGTGCGCCAGGGCGAGGATGGCCCCGAGTACGTCTTGGCTCTCGCTGAGGACACCCAGATCGGCCGCGACATGACGCTCACCGAGATGGACATCGACAACCTCTTGCGCGCCAAGGGGGCCATGTACGCCGCCTACATGACGCTGTTGGAGGGCGTGGGCTTGACCATTCACGACCTGGAGCGGGTAATCCTGGCCGGCGGTTTTGGCCAGTCCATCAACCTGGAGCGGGCCATCATCATCGGGCTCTTGCCCGAGCTGCCCCTGGAGCGCTTCATCTTCGTGGGCAACGGCTCGCTCTTGGGCGCCCGCCTGGTGGCCATGAGCAACCAGCTGCGCGCCGAGGTGGGCGGCATCGTGGACAAGATGACCAACTTCGAGCTCTCGGTGGCGCCGGGCTACATGCCCAACTACACCGGAAGCCAGTTCTTCCCCCACACCGAGGGCAAGCGGCTCTTCCCCCGCACCTGGGAGCACATGCAACAGGCCCGGCAGGCCCTCAAGGAAATAAGCGGCTGATGGACCGCCAGAGTATCATTGCCACCTTGCAGGCCCACCAGGCCGAGCTGCGCCGGCGGGGCGTGGTCTCCCTGGCCCTGTTCGGCAGCGCGGCACGCGAACAAGCTGGCCAGGAGAGCGACGTGGACCTTTTGGCCGAGTTCGACCGCACCTTTAGCCTGTTCGAGATATTTGACCTGCAATACTGGCTGGAGGAGCTCTTGGGCGTGGCGCGGGTGGACCTGGTGCCCAAGAACGCCCTGCATCCGGCCCTCAGGGCCGCCATCCTGGCCGAGGCTATCCATGTCGCCTAGGGAGTGGCTCTTCCGCCTGCAGGACATCCTGGAGGCCGTGGCCAAGATTCAAGGCTATGTGGGGGGCATGAGCTTCGAGGAGTTCAGGGCTGATGCCAGGACAGTTGACGCCGTGATCCGCAATTTCATTATCATCGGCGAGGCCGCCAGCAAGATGCCAAGGCAGGTTATCGAGGAACACCCCGATCTGCCCTGGCGTAAGATGGCCGGCCTGCGCAATTACGCCGTGCATGAATACTGGGGCCTGGAAGCGGCGACCATCTGGCAGACCATCCAGCAAGACCTGCCGCCATTGCTAGCCCCCCTACAAGCACTTAAAGATATCGCTTCCTGATGCCCGCCCTCAACCCAGAGCACGTGGCCGGGGTGCTGGAGCTCATCAACCAAGGCCCCTTTTTCCGTCATCTGGCCATGTCGGTCAAGGAGATAGGGCCGGGCTACTCGCTGGTGGCGATGGAGATAGGCCACCAGCATCTCAACCCCTTCGGTTCTCTGCACGGCGGGGCCTATGCCTCGGTGATCGACACCGCCGCCGCTTGGGCGGTCTACTGCGAACTGGAGCCGGAGGCGGGGTTCATCACCCTGGACTTGAAGGTGGACTACCTGGCCCCCGTGCGCCAGGGCAAGCTTTTGGTGCAAGGCCGGCGCATCAAGATCGGCAAGACCATCTGCCTGGCCGAGGCCGTGGCCATGGACCAAAGCGAGCGCTGGCTGGCCCACGGCGTCTCCAAGATCATGGTCACCCCGGGTCTGCAAACCATCAAGGACGCCCTGGCCTTCATGGAAAAATCCCCCCTGCCGCCCAAGTTCCTGCCCGAAGATTAGACCGCCAGCCCCACCAAAACCGCCTGCCCACGGGTGGCCCGGAGTAAGTTTGTTGTCCGGGTGCCGCAGGCACAAGAAGGTCTGCATTGCAAAAGCAGGCGGCTGCCGCAGGTGGGCTGTTCCGGAAAAACCGGGGCAAACCTGAGCGGTTCTTTTTTGCGTGCCGCTGTGCCGGGCGTGCAAAGTTTGCGCTCTCGCGGGTTGAGGGGCCGGCGCGGGGCCGGAGGTTGGCGCTGGCGGTCCAGTCCCTCGGCCCCAGGCTGCTTGAGGAAGAGCGTTTGTACGGGAGCCGCCGGCGCGGCTTAAGGCCGCAACGCCACCCGACCCGTTGTTGCCCGCCCGGGCACCGGCCCCGCCTGGGCACCGGTCCCGCCGGCCGCGGCGGCCAGGACCTCGCCCTGGGGCAGGGTCTCCAGGGGCGCGAAGGCCGGCGGCCCGGCCAGGCCCGGCGCCAGGCGCCCGAAGTGGTCCGCCAGCCCCAGGGCAGCCGCGCCGCCGGCGGTAGCCATGTGCAGCACCGCCTCGGGGTCCAGGCCGGGGACGGCCTCCAGCAGGGTGGCCATCTCGGCCCACAGGTTGAGGTCCGGGCAGGAGGCCAGGGAGTCGGTGCCCAGGGCCAGATTGACGCCCGCCGCCAATAGCTCCATCACCGGGGCCAGGCCGCCCGTGAGCCCCAGGTTGGAGCGCGGGCATAGGCACAGCGAGGCCCCCGTGGCCGCCAGCTGCGCCACCTCCGGGCGCGCCAGCTGCACGCCGTGCACCAGCATGGTGCGCCGGTCCAAGACCCCCAGGTCTAGCAGGTGGGCCAGGGGCGCCAGGTCCTTGAGCCCCAGGTGCGCGCGCTTGAGCCCCCGGGCCAGCAGGAATTCCTCCAGGGCCGCGCCCTCGGGGCCAGCACCCAGCATGAACTCCACCTCGGCCCGCGATTCGGCCGCGTGGATACAAAAAGGCAGCTGCCCGGCCCGGCGCTTGAGCAGGGCCAGGCGGCTGGCCGGCACCGAGTAGGGCGCGTGGGCGGCCACGCCGTTGGCCATGAGCACCGCCCCTTGCCAGGTCAGCCCGGCGGGCGGCGGCTCGCACTTGGCCTGGCCCAGGGCCTCGAAGAAGCTAAGCGACGACAGCCCCGCCGCGGCCAGGGCCTCTTGGGCGCGGCCGGTGTTGGTGATGTCGGCCACCAGCGCCGTGCCGCGGTCCAAAAGCTCTTGCACTGCCCGGGCCGTGGCCTGGCCGGCGGCGGCCTGGTCGTGGCCGGGGCGGGCGGCCACCAGCTGGTGCAGCCAGCCCACGAAATCGCCGCTGGGCGGCACCAGGCCGGCCAGGAAGGAGAGCTCCAGGTGGGTGTGGGCGTTGACCAGGCCGGGCATGAGCAGCCCCTCGCCCAGGTCGACCACGGCAAAGCCCCGGGGCGGGCGGCCGGCCACCTCCACGATGCGCCCGGCCCGCAGCGCCACCGCCCCGCCGCGCCGCAAACCGCCCCGCTGGGGCCAGAGCCAACCGGCGGTGTAGGCGATGTCTGGGGTGGGGTGGGGCGAGGACATGCAGGTATTTTAGGGTCTGGGGCAGGTAGAGACAAGGGGGAGAAGCGGGGAGGGGCGGGGGGCAAGGGAAGAGAAGAGGGGAGGGGGGAAGGGGAGAATCAGGGAATGGGGGTGAGTGGGGGCTGGCCGGGGGGCAACCACTTTCCGCCTGAAATACTAATAAACCGCGCCCAGGGCCGTTGGAGGCTTTCCGGGCGCGGTTTTTGGCTTTGCTTGGCCCTAAGGGATCAGCCGCCGCTATCTCAGGCGGCGCTTCTGGCCGCGCCGACCGAGTTGAAATATTCGATCAGCGACATCGTCTTGCCGCCCTTGAGCGCGTTGCCCACGGCGCTCTGGGACATGCCCACCTGCAGGGGTGCGTTGTTCACTTGCAGGTCCAAGGCCAAGCTGGCGGCCTGGCTATCGGTGGCCTGCCACTCGTTCTGGGCGCCCTGCAGGTCGGTCAGCACGGCCTGGAAATTGCCGGCGGTCTGGTCCGTTATGGCCGTCTGGGCATCGGTGATGGCCACGCCGATGTCGCTGGCCATGGCCTGCCAGGCCGCCAGGATGGCTTCTAGGGCCGGCTGGGTGGTCTGCGACTGGTCGGCCAGATCGCCGAAGGAAGTGGAGAGCGTGGCCAGGGCGGCGCAGGCCATGGTGAGCTGCGACATCTGGCTCAGTGTCGATCCAAGCTGGTTTTTGGCGTTAACGAGCCGCCCGGTGTCCAGCACGATGAATTTGGTGGCCACCGCCACGACGGGCGCCAACACGATCCAGGTAAGCATACCCCAGGGGCCGGCGCAGTCGACAGCGACGGTCCCCAGGGTGATGGCCACGGCGTCGGCGATCCCTAGGGCGGTTAGGTGTTTGGTGAGCGATTCGATTTCGTCCTGCAGATCCTTGACGGTGCCCTGCAAGGCATTTATCTGAGCCCGATCGGCCTGGTTTTCGACCGCCGCCCGACTGGACAGGCTTTGCAATTGCTTGGCCGTGTCGGACATGGCAGTTTGGAATTTATTCAAGCCGTCGATGGTGCTGGTGATGCACATCTCCGGTAAGCCCAGATGCGTGGTGATTTGAGTGAGATCGCCGGTCAGGGCCGCCAAGGCCGCGCTGTCCTGCGGGTTTTTGATCAGGACGTTGGCCTGGTCGATGGCGGCGGCCAGCAGAGCGCTGATGCCGTTGTTGAGGCCCTGGATGGTTTTCGGCACATCGGACAGCGGCACCATGCACTCTACATAATAGGTGAAGGAGTATCTGACGGCTTTCTCCCAGGCGGTGACGTAATCTTGCCAGTCTTTTGGCTCGGTCGTGACTATGGGCAGTCTGGCATCCCTCACCCTCTTGAGGTAGGTGTCGACGGTCGCCACATTGGTCTTGTAGTCAGTGGCCGCCGCCACCAACCGGGGCATGTGTTTGCGGATGGCCAGGGTCAGGGGCGTTTTCGGGGCTGCGTTCATGATCCAACCTCCTGTTTGATTGACTGCCGGCGGGCATGCGTTGCCTGGCCAAGAGGAGCCCGCCCCCTCCTCTGCCCAGGTTTTTCAGCGATTTTCGGGCGCAGTTGTCCCTTGGCTGTTTGCCAGCCACCTGGCCCTGCCGGCATGGGCGCCCAGGCCCGCCACCCCACGGCGGCGAAACGAGACCCCTGCCGCAGCTGGGCCGCGATCTAGCCAATCATGAGCTTGTGTGGATTTCTTCCCGGAGCTTTAAGGCTAGCGCAGTCCCGCTGCCCTTGGCAAGCCCTTTTTTAGGGCCGGCGGGCTGGGGGAGGCGGGGGCTGGGCTAGGAAAGAACCTCTGGCGCGCGCGCCATCCGGAGAACTAGTTGGGCTGGCCCGCCGCCGCGGCTCGCTCCTTCCAATAGACGCTGGAGTGGCCCGCGACCCTGGTCACCCGCCAGTAGTCCAGGTTGGTGTAATGAAAATAGTGCCAGGAGGGCACGTAGGTCTCCAGGTTGAGTCGGGGCACCTGGACCACGGTTTGGAAAACCTGGCTGGTGACGCAAAAGTCTATCTTATGTCCAGCCCGCAGCAGGTCGTGGGCCTGCTCGGCGGAGGCCGCCTTGCCCTCCAGGGCCAGGTTGCAGCCGTCGGCGGGGTCGTGCAGTTCCCACCTGGCCTGCTGGGGGTTGTACCACTCCACGGAGACGTGGTCGTGCAGCTCCACCATGCGGCCGATAAAACCCAGGGCGTTCAGGTATTGCAGCATGATCTTGGCCTGTTTGCTGCAAAGGGCTGGGTATTTTTGCCGGGCCGGGTTCTGGCCCAAGAGGAGCAGGGCGCGGCTGGGCTCGGGATTTTGCGGCAGGGGGGAGTTCACAGGCAGGATGTCGTGCACGAAATCGCGCAAGCGGTCGATGCGGTGCTTGGCGGGCAGATCGGCCCGCAGGACCTCGGGGGCGGGGGGAAATCGCGCAGCAGCGACGGGGCGAACTTTCGAAATCTCAAGGAGCCCAGCGTGATCAGTGAATACGGTTCCACCCAGGAGAATCGCCCGGGCAGCTTTATACCAGGCTACGGCGATCTCACCCATAGCCTGAAACCGGATGAAATCGCGGCCTGCGCGTGGCGGTTTCCGTGGCGAAGCGGTGAATCGCTCTGGTGCGCATTCGACCACGGGAGCATCGCGGGTCGAAAATTTGGCTCCATGGGGTTTATCGATTACTACCGGCTGCCGAAGCGAATGTGGTACTGGTACCGCGAGAATTATGCGCATGTGCCTCACCCGACCTGGCCAGTCAGCGGGACCCCCGCCGCGCTTCAGCTCACGGCCAGTTCTCCCAGCATCCAGCATGCAGATGGCACTGATGACGTTCAGATTAAAGTGACCGTGGTGGACAATAACGGCACGTGGATCAGTAACGCCATGCCCGTGACCTTCTCCGTGGAATCGGGTCCGGGCGAGCTTCCGACCGGACGACGCCTGACGTTTGACCCAAAATCTGATATCACGATGGCCGATGGCTTGGCCGCGATTGATATGCGCGCGTATTACTCCGGAAACACCGTGCTGAAGGCGAGTGCTGCGGGTCTACCGGACGCGAAGATAACGATTCCTTCCAGCGGTGGCCCTAGCTTTGTTCCTGGCCAAACGTTGCTGTGCACGGAGCGACCGTATCTCGGTGCGAGCGGCGCAGATCAGCGGGCTTTGCAGGAATTCGGCCTCAATAACCCCACCGAGGCGAGCAGTCAGGCGACCGGCCACGAAGCGCCAAATGCAAACGACGGGAATGACAAAACTTGGTGGCAAGCTGCTGATTCGAACACCGGCGCGTGGTGGATGGTCGATCTGGAAAGAAACGTGAGTATCGAGAAGGTCTCAATGAAGTTCCCGAGTCGAGGCGCGTGGAAAGTAAAAATCGAGGTCTCAGCGGACAAAGTGAAGTGGACGCCATTTGCGGAATCGGATTCGAGCGAGACGGCCGCACTTGTGTTCGAGGGCAAGGCACAATCTACCAGTGGATTCGTGCGGGTGACCTTCGAGGAGCTGCCGAAGGGCCAATCGGCGCAACTGACGGAGCTTCGAGTTACCGGACAGTTGACGGGACAGTAGGCGGTTACGAACGTGCTGGCTAGCCAGTCTGGTTGTTTGTAGCCACATTCAAAGGGCTACAAGTTACCTACTTTGTACACTTATTGCTCAGGATTTAGTAACAAGTATTACATGATCTAAAGAAAAACATTTGGGCAAATGTCCTGAACTAAGGACCTCGAATGTCCAGGATGCTGGACGACTGCAAAATAGGCGACCAGTATGCCTGAATCGTTTTGGACTAAATAGTCGAAATTAGGCAAAAAGAGCCGGTATCTTATATGACTATTAATGCAACAACGCTTTAGTCTCATTGCTAATACACAACGGTAAGTGGGGTGGGTCCAGAACCTGCTGACTCCCCGGTCGAGCCGGAATAGCCCTTAGACCCATGACCCTACTCTTACTTGAGGACAATTTAAATTTCATGAGTCAATTGGACAAATTCTTTCAAAAGGAATTTCCCGATCTCGTGGTGTTACACGCTCGTTTAATCGATGAGGCGCACTCATTTATTTCCACGGTGCCCGAGATCACGTTCGCGGTTCTTGATTCCGATCTGCCGGACGGTAAAGGGTTTGATTTCCTATGCGATCTCAAGAGTGCTCATGCGGGGGCCAAGGTAATTTTGATGTATGAGCGTATGGAGCGTGCCTACGAGGAGAGGGCGGAGGAACTCGATATCATTCATAGTTTCGAAAAGCCCTTTCCATTAGAGCAGCTTAAGTCAGTTCTCAGCCGCGTCATCGTGCCTCCGCCGCCAAAAACGGGTTTCCAAGCAGTGCTAAGTAACATTACCCTACTGGATATTCTTCAGATTCGCTGTACCAGCCGGGTAACGCAAGGGCTTGAAATTAGCTCGGGTCCTAATCGAGGTCGGATCTTTCTGCGGAAGGGCGAAATCATTTATGCAGAAGCTGGTCCAGAATCGCACTCCACCTTGTTTCAAGAGGAAGCTGTGCGTCAGATTTTGTGTTGGGAAGTTGGGAAAGTGACAGAGCTTCGAGGCGACTGTCCTTTCCTCCAAGATATCCATCGGCCTTGGCAGGAGATCATACTTGATGCTGTCCGGCTAGCAGATGAAATGCGAGGGAAAGCTTATGATGACAATTTTAGGAATTGATGATGCACTTACCATTCGAAAGTTATTCGTTACCTACTTGGGTAACGACTATCATGTCGCCGTAGCCAAAGATGATGTGGAAGGCTTGCGGATGGCTCAGGAATTAAAGCCTGATTTGATCTTGCTCGATTTCATTCTCTCAGACAATGTTCGTGGCGATACAGTCTGCAAAGCCCTTTTAGATAATCCAGATACTGCGGATATTCCTGTTGTACTGATTAGCAGTAATGCTGATGATATCCAGAAGACTAAGGCGGACTATAAAAACGTCATCAAGACGTTGTTAAAGCCGTTTAAAGCCCCTCTCTTAACAGCCACAGTAGCCACAACCATTAAACTGGCTAGCGGAACTAAAGAGAAAAAAACCGACGGTGATACGATCATTGAGAAGGTGGAATTTTCCGGGAAGATGGCGTTTAATCAGCCCAATGAAGTTTTGGAAGTAATTAACGAACATCGCATGACCGGTGTTCTTGATTTAAACAGAGAATACCTATTCTATTTTCGCGATGGAAATCCCATGTATCTGTCGACGAAGAATGTGAATGCTTACCTGCAAGGGTTTCCCTATCCGATCGATCACGACATCGGTAAGGATATGTTAGAAAAGGCGAAGGTGATACAGACTGAGACAGGCGTGCCTCTGTTCTTTGCTTTGGAAGAGATGGATTGTCTGACTGCGGAAGGTGCTTCGTTCTGCGCGGAAGAGCAGAGCCAACGGCTCTTCTCGCAGGCGTGGACCAACCCGAACTGGACATTCCAATTCACTCGAAGCACACCTCCAAAGGGAGATTCAACACGGAAGTCGATTCACCAGTGGCATTTGGAGGCCTTGCGGCATCTGGGCACCGAGAGTCTCGGGCTGATGGCTTGGGGCGATTACAGCGGGATTCCGTGCTTCACCCGCAAAGGTTGCGAGCGATTTCTGGGGCTCGACTTGACCGATGAAGAACATAAGGTGGCGTACGCCATCAATAATCGGCAAAACCTTCAACAACACATCAATTACCTTTCACCCCAACATGCAGAAGCATTGCTGGTGGTGATGTACCGTTTTCTAGCATTGGATTTGGTCGATCTATGGCCGTCCACGCTGGCAACAAAAAGATAGAAACATAAATTATGGCAAAAATACTCATCATCGATGATTCGGAAACAGAACGTAAACTAATCGGTCAGGTCGTTACCCAGATGGGCCACATGCCCATTGGTGTAGAAGATCACCAAAATGCATTAGCTCACGTTAAATCGTATAGCCCAGACCTGATCCTTCTGGACATTGTTATGCCCACAGTCGACGGATTCACCGTTTGTCGTCAGATTCGTAAAGATCCTGAGACAACGAATATTCCGATTGTCATCGTGTCAACAAAGAGCGGGCAATCCGATATGAAGTGGGCAACCAAACAAGGTGCCAATGATTACCTCACAAAACCGTTCACTCCACCTCAACTGACGGAAGTGATCCAAAGAAATCTGTAATGGAAGAGAACAACGAACATCCCATAGAGAAGTCCGAGTGGTTACAGTTCACGGTGGGAAGCCGTGTAGTCGCCTTGGGATTGACTTTGTGTATGGAAACGCTCTTGGCTCCGATCGTTTCTCCCGTTCCGTTGTCTCCGCGAGCGCTGGTTGGGCTGATCAGTTTGCGAGGCGTCACCATCCCTGTTGTTCAAATCGATACGATGGTGGGCAACCGTGATTTCAGTAAATACAGCAGCGTCATTATTTCCCAACTCGGCAAGCAAGTGATCGGAATCGCTGGAACTGAATTGCGCAGTATTGAACTTGATAAAACATCATTGTCACTTCATCCAGAACGTAATGTTTTCCCTTGTTTCGAGCAAGTAACGCCCGATGGCGTCGCACTTCTTCATCCGGAACGGCTAGCAGCTGTTATCCGAAAGACGGTCCGATTCCCCATGTAAAATTAAAATCAAAATAATAACCACCTAAACGATTCGACACTATGACTAAGAACATCGCTAAACCCGAGATAGCCAGAGCCCCGAAAGCACCAACCCCAGCGGCGAGCACGCCAGGGCAAGGGGCTCTCGTCCGTAACTTCGTATTTATCATCGCTGCATTCGTGGTCCCGCTGCTGGCCGCCGCCGGTTACTTCGCGGTGGTGGGTTTCGGTAAGGACATCGCGTTCACGGAACAGGAAAAATTGGGTATCGCCTACCTGGATAAGCTAGAGCCTGTTTTGAAGACGATTGAAGAAGAAAAGAACTTGGTTTTGAGACACGTTTCGGAATCGGTTGATGACCGTGAGGCCATCAAAAACAAGAGAGATGAAGTGAAGAAGGCGTTGGACGATTTGGACGCCATTGATGCCCTGGATGGTCAACAACTTGAGTTTACGGAAGAGGGATTAAAGAACTCGCAGCGTGCGGACGTGCGTCCCAGCAAGCTTCGTGAACAGTGGGAGGCACTGGAATCCACGTCGCAGACCACTGTCTCGGCTGCCACGATGCCGGATGTCCAGAAGAAGTATGATGCTCTCATCGCGAATGTTGAGACCGCGATTACTCACGCGGGTGACAAGTCGAATTTGATCTTGGATCCTGACTTGGATGCCTACTACATGATGGATATCGTCGTCGCGTATTTGCCGCCGAACCAAGACCGCTTAACCTCCATCGAGACCTTCTTGGAAGAGCAAGCGATTGCTCCCTCCGCCGATGCGAAGAATCAGGCGATCGCCTTCGCGGCACTCTTACAAACGGCAGACATCGCGAACATCGACCAGGCCGCCATTACAACGGTTGCATCCAACAAGAACCCAACTGCGGCGGGAACCGGGCGGCCGGCTGTGCAGGTCCCCGATCTTCAGGCGACCTACCCGCAGGCGCAGCAGAAGTACGATGCGCCTAACAACAAGCTTGTTGACGCCTTAAATGCTTATGCAGCTATGGCAACCCCCGGACCGACAACCATCAGCGACCTGCTGACGTTGACGAGAGAGGCACGCGAGCAATCATTCGCACTCGGTAAGGAGAGCTCCCGGCAACTCGCTGAGCTTTTAAGGACGAAGGAAGAAGCGATTAAAACAAATCGAAACACCATCCTGGCATACACCCTAGGCGCGCTCGTGATCGCATCGATCATGGCCTACTTCCTCATCTCCAGACAGGTCCGAAGCTATACCTCGTACATCGTGAATCAGGGTAAGGTGGAACTGGAACGTAGCCGTGCGATTCAGGCGCAGCTCGACACGTTGCTCGACGTTCTCTTCGAAGCGAGTGAAGGCAAATTGACCGTTAAAGCGCCTGTAACCGAGGGCGAACTGGGATCGATGTCGGACGCGCTCAATCTCATGATCGCGAATACCCGACAGGTTTTAACTTCGTTCAAAACTTCGGCGACGAAACTGGAAGGTGCCGCGAAAAACTTGGCCGATAACGCGAAAAGCCTCAATTCGAACGCCCAATCTCAAACGGAAAAGACCAACCAATCCATGTCGCAGGTCTCTGAGCTGACCATGCAGGCCAACGAAGTGTTAAAGAACACGGAAGTCGGGCAATCGGCAGCCGTGGAAACCCGTAAATCCGCAGAAGAAGGGGTGCAGTTGATCAATCAGCTGAGTCAATCGATTGTGAAGCTCCGCGACAGTGCACAAAGCTCGGGTAAAAAGGTAAAGCGCCTCAGCGAAAGTACGCTGGAAATTTTCACTGCTGCGTCATCCATTCGAGCCATCTCAGAACGCATCGATATGGCGGCCTTGAACTCGAAGATGGCTGCGGCGCGCGCTGGTGCTGCGGGGCAGGAATTCGGGGTGGTCGCTCAAAACATCGCGGATCTTTCTGAAAGTACCAAGAAGTTCACGAATAACATCGAAACACTTATCAAAAACGTTCAGGCGGAAACCTCGGAAGTGGTGCGATTGACTGAAGAGCAGACGCAGGAAGTTGCTCGCGGTGCGCAAAGTTCTGAACTTACAAAAGACGCATTCGACCGAATCATGCGCGCGGCCAATGAATCCGCCAAGCTGGTGCAAGAGATCAACAAGACCGCTTCCGTCCAGGCCTCAAAGGCGCAGGAAATGCTTGGGTCGTTCTCGCAGGTTCAGATGCTGACGCTCGCCACGGAGACGCAGTCTTCTGAAACGCAGAAAACCTCTGATGAACTGAGTCAGTTGGCCGTTGAATTGAAAACCGGTCTGGCATCGTTCGAAGTTTAATTCTCCATCTACATTCCTTATGCAAGCCACCTTCTCAATAGATGATGCAGAAGAGGCGTTTAAGCGCGATCTTAAGAAGACCTTTGAACGCTCTTATTCCGCTCTCGCGTCTGAGCCGCCAGATGAGGGTTTCCGCGTGGTCGCTCGAGAAGGACATATGCTTAAAGGCCTCACCGCAATGGTGCAGGCAGACGCACTGAGCAAGTGGGGAGATTTTTTGGAGCGGGTCGCGGGTTGGGCTGGTTCGCAAGATTCAGCGCGGCAACACAGCCTTCAGCAGTTAATGCGCGAAGTGCAGGTGTGCTGGCAAGCGTTGATCGATCTCACGCTGGCCCGGCAGTTTGAGCAGGCAGACGATTTCTTTCCGAAGGTTCAAGAGTGGTTTTTTGCCCGATGCCCTGCTGCTCGGGAAGTTTATGTGGAGCCGACTTCCGAAAAGGAGATGCCCTACATCCAGCTCGATGTCACTAAGCTGAAAAGGGCGGCACCGGCGGCTAAATTAAGTTCCATGCCTGGGCTCAAAAAGGGGGGTGTACCTGTCGAGAGTGAACCGCTCGAAAATGTCGAGTCTGTCACCAATGGTCATCAATTGGGGCCAATTCCCACGCCTCGGGAATTTAAGCGGATGCCGGGTCTGAAAATGCCGGGGCTTAAGAAAACGGATGAAGAAGACCCCATACTGAAAGTGGATGAGGATGATGAGGAGTTCATTCCTGAGGTAACCACGACCACAGCGCAGCCTGAGACTGCGCCTCCAGCATTCGTGGACTGGTTCGTAATCGACGCGGAAGAGATTCTGCAAAACGTGGAGCAGGCCTCGCTGGCTTGGGAGAGAGGGACCGATCCTGACAAAGCGACTCAATCGATTTTACGTGGACTCCACACGTTAAAGGGTTCGGCAAACTCCGTTGATCTCATGGCGCTCGGCTCGGATATTCACAAGCTGGAGGACTGGCTGGAAGAGAACCTGGATCGGAAATCGAAGAAGGTGCTCGGCGGGTTTTTCCTGGAAGTGGTGGATGATTTGAAGGCTTATCTGGGTTGCCTAAAGAAGGGACAGCTCCAATGGGATTGTCCGTGGGACGTCAATTCGTTAGACGGCTCGACCGATATTATCGTTACGGGAGCACAAGAAGTCGAAGCTCCCACGCAGGAAGCTGCTCCGGAAGAGACCGTGCTTCGTGTGTCTGCCGACTCGCTGCGAGGCCTTTCCACTGAGGTGGGTGAACTGCTGATTAATCGTAATCGTTTGGAAGCCCGTTTCGCTGAGCTGGCTTCGTTGCAGGAGCAGTTCGCGCTGGGCCAACAGCGCTTGCAAGCAATTATCGCGAGTTTCCAGGATGAGTTCGAGTTCACGCTCCGTAAGGAAGGGAACAAAGGCGAGAGTGAATTCTCCGAGCTCGAATTCGATCGTTACGACCAATTTAATCTGGTTACCCGGCGCATCGTAGAAGCGGTCGCGGATGATAGGGAGCGTTTGAACCAGATGCAGGAGCGGTTCCGCGTCTTGGATACCGATTTGCGGACGTTCTCGGATGAAGCGCGTAAGGTTCAGGGACACCTCGTTGACCTCAGCGTTGTGTCATTCCAAACGATCGTCCCCCGTCTCGAACGTGCTTTCCGCGACGCGCTCAAGGCTTACCCGGAGAAGGAAGCTCAGTTGGTTGTCATTGGTGAAAATGTGCCGATTGATAAGGACTTGGCGGATCGTCTGTTCAACCCCATGTTGCACTTGGTTCGTAATGCAGTTGGTCACGGTGTTGAGGATAAGGAGACGCGGGTCCAAAAGGGCAAGGACCCCGTCGGTAAGGTGACGATTAACGTCCAGCAACTCGGCGCTGAGATATCGATTTACGTGGAGGACGATGGTTCTGGGTTGAACCTCGAAAAGATCCGCAATCGTGCGGTTGAAAAAGGCCTCATGGCCCCGACCGTGGAATCGATCGACCAGGACATGGCGATTAACTTGATTTGCCTGCCCCGGTTCTCCACTGCTGACACGGTGACCAGTGTCTCGGGGCGCGGAATCGGCATGGACGTCGTCAAGACGGAGGTCAAGGCGTGTAACGGCACGGTTACCTTCCAAAAGGTGGATGGCGGCACGCGGTGGGTCATGAAATTGCCCGCTCGCATGAATTTGGGTGAGGCCGTGTTCCTACGGATCGGCAGTCAGACGCTCGCCATTCCACTAGCCTATTTCAAGCGCGGTGTGCTGTTCGAAAAGGAGAAGGTGGACAGCGATCAGCGGGGAGAGATTTACTACCTCGAAAATGAGTCGATTCCTTTGATCAACCTCCATAAGGTCATCGGCACAGAAGAGGAATTGTTGCGTGGCGTGCTCATTGAGGTCGAAAATAAGACGGCGATGATTACATGCAACCAGATTTTGAATAACTACGAAGTGGTTATCAAGGAACTGCCGCCGCTCCTGAAAAGCCACCCGTTCATCTCCGCAACGACTCTTGACCCTCACGGAGCGGTGATCCCAATTCTCGATCCGCTCAATCTCGTCAGTTTAGGGGATCGCTTGAACCGCTCGACTCAGTACGCAGAACTCGATCTCAGCGTCGGAAAAGATAAGACCCAGAAAAAGCACGTGTTGATCGTGGATGATTCCCTCAGCGTGCGTAAGGCGCAGGAGCGTATCATTCAAGAGATCGGAACGTTTACGGTCGATACAGCGGTGCACGGCGTGAATGGTCTGGAAATGATGCGTAATCGCCGACCCGACGTGGTATTCACCGATCTCGAAATGCCGATCATGGACGGTTACGAATTGATCAGTGAAATTCGAGCCAGCCAGGCATGGCGCGATATCCCGATCATCGTGATCTCCTCGCGATCGGCGGAAAAATACATCAATAAAGCGATGGATTTACAGGCGAATACGTTCATCAGCAAGCCATTCACCAAAGAGCAGATCCTGGATATTTTAGCGGTGCATTTGCATTAGCGGAAAAGCTGGGAGCGGCTAGTTTTGTTTGAACTTTACGGTCCCGTGTTGCGTCTAACGGAGACCTACTATGAGCGAATATAACCAAGATCAGAACTTCAATGTGCCTCCAGCGGCTACGACACCCTCACTATTCAGCGATGTGGAGGGTCTAATTGCGGGTCTGGGCACCGCTGAGATCGCCCACATGACCGAGCGACGAGGCGACGGAATTCTCGAACATGCTACGGAATTGATCGGTGGGGCGATTACCGGTAACGAGGTGGCGAATAGCCAAACGACCTTGGGCAAGCTGGAGACGGCTGCTGAAGGTGCGGCTCTCACCGGCCTGGTGGTGAAAGCGGAAGAATGGTTCACGGGTAACCAAGGTTAATCGGCAATCGCGGAGCAGTTCGTGTTCGATAGAATTGGGCTCCGGTGGTCATTGCGCGGGTTAAACATACTCGATCTTCGGCACACGCTGCAGCACCCGTTGTCCAAATTCCTGGATTGCCTTCTTTTGCGGTGTGTCCAGGAGATAATTTAAGTGGTGCGTGAGGTAGCGCAGTTCAAATTCGTTCTTGGCGATGACCGCGCATTCCGCGATTCCTACCTGTGCCGCATTCCGGAGTTGGTGGGCGATTTCTTCCATGCGAGTGGCGGCGATCTCGCGGCGGATTGCCCACACGGCAAAGACGAACGGCAATCCGGTTTGTCGATTCCACTCGGCGGCGAGGTCGAGGTAAGTCGCGTCGGGTTGGGCGAGTCGTTGCGAGATCGCAGGATCTCCGATCAACACGACGGCGTCGGCACTGGATGCGTCGGGATCGATTGAGGGAATGTAAGTCGGCGCAAGCCCGTGGAATTGCTCAAAGATCACTCGCGCTAGTTGCACGGATGTTCGGGAATCATTGTCCAGCGACACCGATTTGATCTGGGCGAGGGGAACGTTGAGTCGGGCATAGACGCTAAAGACCTCATGGAGCGAGCCGATAGCGACGGCATCGACAACGACATAATTCTCCGGGTGATCCAGCACTTCCATCACCGGGACGAGCGCGACATCCAGCTTCCCGGCGGCGAGTTGTTCCGAAAGAATGCGCGGGACCATGTACTCAATAGGCGAGGCGATGGCCTGTGTGAGTGGGCGCGAATTCAGGTAGGGAACAGAGCCGACTGCGGCGGGAACTTGAATATGGGGCGATAACATTTAGGGGAATGTAGTCCATCTTTTTCAACGGGCGAACAAGATCTTGGTGCCGCGTGATATTTGACCATTTGATTCGCTATTCTGTCTAAAGAGGAGGTCGTTTTCGCTATGGGCGGGCGTGACTGCGGTCGTTAAGAGATTTTATGTGAAAAAGTTAAAATACGGGTGTGGGTTTTTACAAGCCTATGCTATCCTCCCGACTCCGATCCGAGCTAACCCCTAAATTACGATTTTACTGAGATGAGTTCCTCGCACCCATGGCACATTTTAAAGTATAAACAGAGAGATTTTCACAAGAAGATCACGGTACTAAATCGATTCGCGCAGCCAGACGCGACTCGGGTGCAGGCGGTTGCTGATATCATCGCAGCGGTGCGTCACGAGGGTGATACGGCACTGGTTCGTTACACGGAACAGTGGGACAAGGTTCAGGTGAAAACGCTGCTGATGGCGGGCCGGGCGAAGAAGCCGTCGGACGAAGTGGAAGCCGCGATTCAATACGCAATCGAAAATGTGAAGTCGTTTTCGAAGCTGCGCAAGCCGCGTAATTGGCAACGCCATAATAAAGAGGGTGCGATCGTCGGCGAGAAATTTGATCCGCTGGAACGCGTCGGCATTTATGTGCCTGGTGGCAGCGCACCGCTCGTTTCGACCGCGCTGATGACCATAACGCTGGCTCGTGAGGCAAAGGTGCGCGAGATCGTGGTGACCACGCCGCCGCCGGTCAACGACACGCTCCTCTACGCGTTACAGACAGCAGGGGCGACTGAGATTTTCCAGGTGGGCGGCGCACAGGCGATCGCCGCGATGGCTTATGGGACCGCCTCCATCGTGCGGGTTCAGAAGATTTTCGGACCCGGCAACGCGTATGTGGTGGAAGCCAAGCGGCAGGTGCTCGGTGCCGTGGCGATTGATCAGTTGCCCGGACCCAGTGAAATCGCCGTCGTGGCAGATGAAACGGCGAATGCGTCGTTTATCGCGGCAGATCTCTTGGCGCAGGCGGAGCACGGACCGGGCGGGCAGATCCTCCTTCTAACGCCATCTGAAGAGCTCTTCGAAGAAGTGCAGAACGAATTGAACCGGCAACTGCCGCTTCTCTCTCGGCAAGATCAATTGCGCAGCGTTTTGGCTCACGGATGTTGGCTGGTGCTGGTGGAAGACGTCGGCGAGGCGATTGGCATAGTCGAAGATTACGCGCCGGAACACCTCACCCTGGCCATTAAAGACGCTCGGTCCTGGGCCCTGACCGCACGGAATGCTGGTGCCATTTTCATCGGAAATTATTCGCCGGTTGCGGTGGGCGATTTCATCGCTGGACCGAGTCACGTGCTGCCCACAGGCGGTGCTGCCAAGGCGTTTTCGGGCCTGACGATTGATCAGTTTTTTCGCAGGACAAGCATCGTGGAATACCCGGAACGCTCACTCTTTCGGGTGAAGAGTCATGTGGAAACTTTGGCAGGCGTGGAGAAACTGGACGCGCACAGTCTCTCGGTTTCGATTCGTTTCCCGGAGGAAAAAGTGTGAAAGAATTGAAACGACGCTCGGCGAAAATTGAACGGAAAACGGCTGAGACGAAGATCAAGGCGACGCTGGTTGTCGATGGGAACGGCACGTCGACGATTCAGACGGGGATTCCGTTTTTCGATCACATGCTCACACTGTTTACGAAGCATGGGTTGTTTGATATTGAACTTGAATCGAATGGAGATATCTCCGTCGATTTTCACCATACGGTGGAGGACGTCGGCATCGTCCTGGGACAAGCGTTTAAAGAGGCGCTGGGCGATAAGTCCGGCATGGTGCGTTATGGGCATTTTCTCTTGCCGATGGATGAGACGCTGGTGCGTGTGGCGCTCGATTTTAGTGGGCGACCGCTGCTGGTTTTTCGCGTGCCGCCGCCGCCCTTTCCTGACTTAAACACGGTGCATGCAGGGCAATTTCCCGGGCAACTCGTGGTAGAATTCCTGCGGGGCTTTGCACAACAGGCGGGGCTCACGTTGCACGTGGAAGTGTTCTATTCCAGCGAGACGCATCACATGCTGGAAGCGATTTTCAAGGGCTTGGCTCGCGCGTTGGAAGGTGCTGTTCGGCGCGATGAACGGATCGTGGGTGTGCCCAGCACCAAGGGCATGCTTTAGTCTCGACTCCTCGTTTGCACCTCCCTAGCCTGGAGGTTCGATGAATCCGAATAATAATCTCACTCCAGAGGGGCAACGCCTTCTGGAAGACGTCGCTCAACGGCACGGCGTCAATTTCGATGCCGTAATGACACTTGTTGACGCACTCAATCGCGGCGGTGGCTCTCAGGCTCAATTCAGCCACCCGGCACTGGGCGGCATGGGCCAATGGCAGCTCGGCGGCATGATCATGGTGGGCGACATGTTCAATAATAACTTGAAGTATCGGGTCGATTCGCTTTGCACTGAGCTCTCGAACATTCTCCGGAATCAGCCGATCTATAGGCCAATTCCTCAGCAGCAAAACAATCCCGGGGTCAGCCTTTTCGTTCCCGGTTCTCAATCTTCCGGCTCCTGGTGGCCCGCTGAATTCGGTAACCCCAGCTCTTCTGGTGCGCAAAATGACCTGCGTTACGCCTTCTTTCCCGGCACTCAGCGTCTGGTGATTCAAAAGGGCGGAAATACCCGCGTTTTCAATACGTTAAACCACTACATTTCCGGCGTTTCACAGCAGCAGGGCAATGATCAAACCCTGAGTTTTACCAGCCAATTCGGCCTCGTCCGTATCTTGGATCTACCTGAGATCGTGCAAAGAAATGAGTGGCTCACCAATTTCGCACAAGTTCCCCAACAGCAGCCGCAGCAACAATCGCCGTCTCAACCCTCCAATAACCGCTCCGGTTCCTCGAATTTCCACGAGAACGCCCAATTGATCGAACGTTTGGCGGAATTGCATCAGAAGGGCTTGCTCACCAACGAAGAGTTTGCCACGAAAAAAGCTGAGATTTTGAATCGTATTTAAAAGGGTTGGCCTCATCGTTTCGCATATTCCTTTTCCAAAGGAACGATAATCGGTTGCCTTCCGTTCTGATTTCCCTGATGTCTCGACGAGATACTCATGAACTGGTTGAGGTCGATTCACTTGAGCGCCACAGGCGCGATCCGTATAAAAGCCTAGCATAAGGGCGGCTGATAAGCCGTCCGAAGTGCTAGGTACGTCACCCGACCCGTCAGAGTTCCAACGGAACGATAATCCGCGGACTCCCGTCGACATGGAAACATGTTGAGAGTGAACAATTTGCACTAAGCACGACGCTTGCAAGGTCGATGACTCCTCATGCTTGGTCGAGGGCCCACATTCGTGTTAGACTTGCCCGGCCTATGCCGTCGCACGCCACTCAAGCCCGGTTCGATCACCACTTCATGTCTCTCGCGCTGCGCCTGGCCACACTCGGTCGAGGCCTCACCTTGCCGAATCCGATGGTCGGCGCTGTCCTTGTCAAAAATGGCAAGGTTATCGGTCATGGTTACCACCAGAAAGCGGGGCTCCCTCACGCCGAGGTAAACGCTGTGGCAAACGCGAAACAACGCGGCCATTCCCCGGAAGGCGCGACCCTCTACGTCACGCTCGAGCCCTGTTCCACTCACGGTCGCACGCCTCCCTGCACCGATTTAATCGTCGCCTCGAAAATTCGACGTGTGGTCTACGCCGCCACGGACCCGAATCCCCACCATGTCGGCCACGCCTGCTTGTTACTGCGTCACCAGGGCATCGACGTCTCGCATGGATTGCTTGCGACCGAATCGATGGCGTTGAATCGCCCGTTTAACCACTTCATCACCACCGGTCGACCCTACATTATCGCTAAAGTTGCCCTCTCGCTCGATGGCCGAATCACCGCCCCTCCCGCCGATAGCCGTTGGCTCACCTCGCCTCAATCGCTGCGACGTGCGCACCTTCTCCGCTGGTGTTCCGATGCCATTCTCGTGGGGGCTCAAACGGCCCGCGACGATAACCCCAAGCTCACCATTCGCCTGGCCGAGCGACCTCACCCCGGCGCACCGAAGATCGCGAAGGAACAGCCCTATCGCATTGTAATGACACGCTCGGCCGATAAGATTCCCCGGGATCTCCATCTGTTCTCCGACGAATACCGCAGCCGCACATTGCTCTTCGAAAATCAATCACTTGAAAAGATTCTTCCACAATTGGGCGCGATGAAAATCTCCAGCCTACTCATTGAAGGCGGCGCACGTGTCTTGACGGAAGCGTTCCGTTGCAACCTCGTCAATGAGGTCGCCTTCTTCGTCGCGCCCGCATTTATGCGCACGTCTAAACGGACGCTATTACCTCTGCCCAGCGGGCTTAAAATGCTCTGCCGCTCGGTGACGCGAATCGGTGCTGACCTATTCTTTCGCGCTCTGCTATAGATCGTTCGGATGTACAATCGGATCGCACAGAGGTGGCATTGGGGGCTCTTCGCCATCGCGTGCGCACTATTGTTTTGGCGGCTCAGTGCGCCTGCTCTTTCGAAACCGCCATTCGAGGTCTTGCTCGATCACTCGACCTACGAAATCACCGGAATCACCACCTCGGACACATCGCTGGTCCTGAAGGGTAAAGTCACCTCAGGCCCCGATGTAAAAAATGTGATTGCCGCCTCCGTTTCCGATTCACCGAACGGCCCAACGACTCGACTGACCCCGGTCGATTTCATGAAAGATCACTTCACGGCCACGCTTTTGAACCCTCCCCAAAACGCGCCGGTCTTATACTGGCGATTTTATTCGATTACTCCCAGCGATACACTCATCGAATCGACAGCGTTCGTAACCGCCAACCCGCTTAAGCCGCCCCATCGTTCGTGGTCTCTCGGTTACTTGCCGGAGACCCAGCATTTCTCGGATTGCGATGTGACCCTGAACAGCGTTATCGCCAATATGGAGCCACCGCTTTTCTTCGGGAAAAGCTCGGCCACATTGGCCGATTATTTAAGGGGCTCCTTCGGCATGCGCCCGAGTCCCGTTACCCGGGTGATGTCGCGTTTACCCGCGCTTGCGGATATCAATGAATTCGTTACCGAGGCCGATATTGCGCTCAATCAACCCAGCGCGCGACCGTGGATTATCGTCAATACCACACTGACGTCAGCGAACAGTGCGAATGAACGTGCTGGCTGGTTCGACCGCCAACTGGGTCCCGACCTTTTCTACCACTTTTCTGATCCCGCCTGGACACAGGACGGCCCATGCGGCTTGAATGTCGACTTGGTCTATTCCCATTTCGATTCTTTGCCGGATCTCAAGTCGCTTAAGCCTAATTTTAAGCAGTCTTGGAACGACCACGGTGTACAAATCGATATCACAGGAAACGAGCCGAAACTTCTCGTAACGATGACAATCGAGCCCGAGTCGGAGGTGACGCTCACCGCAACCGATTACTCAGCCCACTTCTCGCCCGCTGATCATCCGCAGAGCATCAGGCTACCTGTCTCCAGCGGACCGCTTTCGTGGCGAATCATTCAGAATAAGCGGGTTTCGTTCGTCTTCGACCCCAGTTATCCGTGAGGCGCTCGATTTGCCATTGACCAGTCCCCCTGAAATGGTCGATACAAAGGCCCGTGCTAAAATTTCTCGCTTCTCCCCTTACCTGGGTCCTGCTCGTTTCCATCACTTGGCTCACGGGTTGCCAGAACAGCGCCAACTCGAGCGCCAGTGCCTCGACTATTAAGATCGGCTTGGCCGGAGTTCGTAGCGGCTCGGACGCCGCCATCGGTGAAGCGCCCATTCGCGGCTCGCAAATCGCCATCGACGAGTGGAACGCTAAGGGCGGACTGCTTGGGAAAAAGATTGAGGCAATAGTTTATGACGACGAAGGCCAGCCCGATAAAGCGAGTGCGGTCGCTCAGAACTTGGTCGATGCGGGTGTCGTCGCCGTGATCGGGCATTTCAATTCAGGCTGCTCCATACCCGCTTCCAGCAAGTACAACGACGGGCACGTCATCGAGATCTCCCCCGCCTCCACGAACCCGAAGCTCACGGACCAAGGGTTCCCGTACGTCTTCCGCATTTGTGGGCGCGACGATCAGCAAGGCGCAGTCTCCGGCAGTTACGCTGCCGATGTTCTCAAAGCGACCAAAATCGCGATCATGGATGATAAATCGGCCTACGGACAAGGCCTGGCGGACGAGGTCAAGAAGACCTTTGAAGCCAAGGGCGGAACCGTGGTTCTCTATCAGGGAATTGGTAAAGATGATCGCGACTTCCACAGCGAAATCGCGCTCATAAAAAGCTCCGGTGCTCAAGCGCTTTTCTGGGGTGGTATGTATGGCCAGGGTGGCCCGCTCCTCGTTGAGCTTCGCCAGGAAAACCTGAACCTGCCGTTTCTGAGCGGCGATGGTTGCTACGACCAAAACTTTATCGATACGTCCGGTAACGCGGCTCAATCCGGCGTGTTTCTCACGTTCGGTAAAGACTACCGATCTCTCCCCGCCGCCAAGCCGTTTCTGGATAAATACATGGCCACTTATCATCAGGCAGAAGGGGCCTATTCCGTCTACGGCTACGACGCCGCCAACGTGCTTTTCACGGCGATCCAAAAAGCGGGAACGACCGATCCAGATAAAGTGACCGCGATCATGAAATCGACGCCCTTCGATACCACATTAGGAACGATTGAGTTCGACTCCAAAGGCGATTTGAAACAGCCCGGCTTTGTTGTTTGGACGGTTAAAGACGGGAAGTTTACCGTCGTTTCGAACTAACTCACTCTAGATCCCACACCGGAAACGGATCCTCCCATCGCATCCATTCATCGGGACCTGCAGCCAGCTCATCATCGGTTAAAAGAGAGGTCTTTAACGACTCCACCACGGCCTCCAGCGCGCCGGGATTACAAATGATCGTCAGTTCCTGGCGACGATCACCGTATGGCTTTGTCCACACCTGGCGGATCCCCTGCAGCCGCTCCTCAGCCTCCGGCCAGTCGTCTTTAGGAAGCGCCGCCCACCAAAAGCCCGCGCCACCGCAGGAGTTTTCCCATGTTGTACGTGAAATCCCGCCGACCACCTGATTTCGTGTCGCCAGCCAGATAAGGCCCTTCACACGCAACAACCCCCGATGTTCTTGTTCAAACCAATCCCAGAATCGCTTGGGATGTAATGGCCGCCACACCTGTAACGCACCACACTCCACCGCGCCGCCGGGTCGCGGAATCTCCGCTACACCGCCGTCAGGGCTGAGCCGGAGCAGGCGCTCCGTCGCTAGACCGGCCTGTTGCAAGGTCCCGGGCTTATCCCAAATCTCCGGGGGCACCTCCCCGTAATCGGTCTCAATAATAAGCGCATCCGGGTTCATCACGCGCAAAAGCCGCTGGCACCGCCCACGCTCTTCGTCATCCATCAAATCGCACTTATTTAGAATAACCACAGTCGCACTCTCCACTTGAGAATGATGGAAATCCACCCACGGCCCCGGTTGCTTGCGCTGCGCTGCGACCACCACATCTCGCAGGAAATCGAGTCCGTCCACCACCACCACCGCGTGCATTAAATAGGCGAATCGCGAGAGACCCTCCGGTTGATCGGGCAACACCCGAAATTCCCGAGCCAACCCTCGTATATCGGTCACACCACTCAGCTCGATCCAGACCCGTTCGTAGAGCCCAGCTTGCGTGATTTCCCGAAGCCGATCATTCAGCCACGGAACCAGCGCGCTCCCGGTCAATAGCGACGGAACGGGCAAAACCAAATCGTATAGGCGTCGCCGCGCGCCCAGGAGCCCGCGAAAGGCCAGCGCATCGTGGTTGATCGCTCCACAAGCCTCCACCACCACCGCCTGATACCCACCCTTTTGCTCGCTCAAAAAATGATGAAGCAGCGAGCTCTTGCCCGCTCCGAAAAATCCGCCGACTAACATGACTCCCAAACGACGATTCTGCATGAGCGGTTACTGTAGCATAGGATAGGCTATCAGCAGCAAACGCCTTCAGCTTTTCTGCGGGGAGTGGCTCGATGTAGGAATATGTTGTACGAAGCCTGGCTTCGACTCTATCAGATAGTCCTTGAATGCGACAGGGTCAAATATATGAAATTGACACTTGATTGGAAAAGATATCACCTTACTCAAGTCATTTGAGGAAAGTTTAATATTAAAGGAAATCGTATCACCAGGCTTTATTAGAATGGCCATTAATACATGGGTTTCTATCAGACCTTCTCGCCCCTCGTGACGGGGATGAAGTGGATAGATGCTTGCTCCATCTATTATTATTATCTGACAATCGTTATCTAGATCATTATGGCTATACTGAAGATTTTTATTCGATATATTTTTAATATAAAATCGAATTACATCGGCAAGCGGCTTTTGATCTGTGGATTGGTCTAATACTACAGCAAAAGCAATGCCTTCTGAATGTGCCTCCCAAGATAAGTTTGGTGGTAGCGAGGTGTCTACACCAAATAGATCCGACATCCCAAGATAAAACAGTATAAATATAGCAGAGATTTTAAGCATAGAACTACCTCTGAACGTGAACGTGATAATATTTGGTTTTCGTCATAGCCCATGTACTTGGATTCTGGGCTGAGATTACCGATCTCAAATTGGTCAGTCATATTTCTATAACTTACCCGATCTGTAAGCCGATTGACGCGGCCAACGCGCAGCGACCTTCGCCCTTAAAACAGCGTTGCGTTTGTACCCCTCACGAAAATCTGCCCCTTCGATGGTTTCCTCACCAAAGGCATCCAGACAATTGATCACTTCCGCCACTTCCCATAGCGGAATATCTTGTCGCTGAAGCGTTTGAATAAACGAGTAAAAACCAGTTGGCTGTTGATCTTTTGGAATCATAATTCAGATAAAAATAGAGGATACCACGTCATATCACCTAAATTTTTCTTCCAATACTGATATAACCGCTGTCCAAAGTAAATCCAGCGCACATCGTAGCGTTGGTGTCCATTCCGAATAAATCCCATTGCACCCACTTTTGAATACTTTATCCTCATAGCCCTGACGAAATCGGCCCGATCACAATCCGATTCCTCGTAGAAGATTGTCCGCTGTAGATGTACTTTTTTAGAAAGATCTTTCGGACGAGATTCAAATTCATATCCCAAAGATTGAATATGACTGAGCACCTGCTGAACTTTTGGGTTATCCTCTCGATCTTCAACTATAAAGGCCGTAACTGTACCGTCATACCCCTTATGAACGTATGGTGGAAAACGTTCTAAGAGTGTTTCCATTAAGTCCTTTTGCTCAGCATAGAACACATCCATTCGTATTTCGTTATACATAATATTATGGAGTCAACCGTTTCCCCGCTCCGGCCTGTTGTTCAAACCCTGTCACGATAGTTTTCCCAGATGAAACCATATAGAACATCGCCAACCAATCCCAGGGAAAAGATACTGAATCCCGATGGGTCGTCTCACCAAGCTCTTGGCTAGTTTCATGTCTCCCTATCACTTTTTTCTTCCATCTTTGAACGAGAACCTGCGAATCTTTTCTTGATGAAGCTTTACATTGGAAACTTGGATTTTGGCGTTACCGAAGGAGAAATTATCGAGCTTTTTAGCAAGGACGGCGGACTCGCTAAGGGGGAGCTTATCGTTGATGATCGAGGTCGGCCACGCGGTTTCGCCTTTGTGACGATGAAGACCCATGAAGCCGGTGTTCAAGCAATTCAATGGTTGAATAACTATGTTTTGAAGGGGCGTCCGATGGTCGTTTGTGAAGTTGAGGGTGCGGAGTCTTAGGCGATTGCAAGTGCTCGCCCGCTCCCGCTTATGACATGCACCGGAATCCTTAATCCCGTCGTGCCGTTTCACCAATAGCCTTGATCTCATCTGGTAGCTCGAATGTAAACTGGACATCTGCCCAGTCTGCTACGAAATTCAACGGCACATGACCAAGTCGCGAGTTCAGTCGGAAGCATTGTTTGCGGAGGCGTTAAAGTATTTGCCGGGTGGAGTGAACTCGCCGGTGCGGGCGTTTCGGGCCGTGGGCGGTTCGCCGTTTTTTGTGAAGCGTGCGTATGGCTCGAAGGTGGAGGACGCGGATGGAAATGAGTACATCGATTACGTGTGCACTTGGGGCCCCTCAATTCACGGCCATGCCCATCCTCGCGTGGTGAAAGCGGTGCAGGAGGCGGCAGAGCGCGGCATGAGCTTCGGGATTCCGCATGGGCGCGAGGCGGAACTGGGCCGGAAGATTTGCGAGTGGGTGCCCTCGGTCGAGAAGGTGCGTTTTACGAATAGCGGTACAGAGGCGACAATGAGCGCGATTCGCCTTGCACGCGGATTCACGCGGCGAGATAAGGTGGTGAAGTTCGAGGGCTGCTACCACGGCCACGTCGATTCACTTTTGGTCAAAGCCGGTTCCGGCGCTCTGACGCTCGGCCAACCCGATAGCGCGGGAATTCCGGCTGCACTGGCCGCGTTGACCCTCTGCCTACCTTTCAATGACAGCGACGCGCTGAAAGAGGTCTTCCGAGCGCACGGTTCCGAGATCGCTGCAGTCATCGTCGAGCCGATCCCTGCCAATGCGGGGATGATTCCACCGCTGCCCGGTTACTTGGAATTGATGCGAAAGCTCTGCACGGAATCGGGTACTGTTTTGATTTTCGATGAGGTGATGACCGGTTTCCGCCTGGGTAAAGCGGGGGCGCAGGGCCTGCTGGGAATCACGCCGGACCTCTCCTGTTTCGGGAAAGTCATCGGAGGCGGGTTGCCGGTCGGGGCATTCGGCGGCAAGCGTGAGATCATGGATTGCGTCGCGCCTCTCGGGCCCGTCTATCAGGCAGGCACGCTTTCGGGCAATCCGCTGGCCATGGCTGCGGGCTTGGCGCAATTGGAATTACTTGAGGAACAGAATGCTTTTAATCGTCTGGAAGGCCTGGGTGCACGGATGGAATCGGGGGTACGCGCCGCGTTGAAGGCGACCGGAACTGATTACGTGTTTTATCGTTACGGCTCGATGTTTTGTCTGTTCTTTACGGCTGGGCCGGTCACTCGCCTGGAGGAAGCGATGCGGAGCGATTTAGAGCGGTTCAAGAAGGTGTTCCACTCACTGCTCGATTCGGGTGTGTATATCGCGCCGTCGCAGTTCGAGACCGGCTTCATCAGCACCGCTCACACCGAGGCGGATATCGATGCAACCGCGGCTGCCCTGCAAAAAGCACTCGAATTGAGTCGCTAATCGTCTAAGGATTCTTGACTTTTCTCCTGGGAGGGTGACCATCACGCGATGTTCTCCCGGTGGTTTGGAAAATCCGATCCAAAGGACGACTTTGCCCAGGCTGTGATCGCGACGTACGTTCGCGCCGGAGGTAGAGAGAAGCCGGTTTACCGGAAGGAGACATTTTCCATCGGGTTCGGTGAGGTGACGCTGTTCCTGGCGAATGTGTATCAAGAACATCAACAGCTGTCAGCCAGTGATCGGCATTTGGTGATCGAACGGGTCGTCGGAACCGTAATCGAGGGCAAAGAGCAGCACGAGAGCCTGACTCCGGATGATTTGAAACAGCGCTTACTGCCCTGTGTACGTGAGAGAATCTTAGCCGAGATCCTCAATCTGCGTGCGCGATTGGCGGGTAAGGATCCGCTGCGAGTGCCGAGTCAACCGCTCACCGAACATCTCCTGCTGCACTTGGTCATCGATAGCCCCACCTCCATGCGCGATGCGAACGATGATGACCTAGCGAAGTGCGGTATTAGCTTTGAACAGGCGTTTGAGCTCGCCACGGACAACCTTCGAAAGATCACCGGGCCCGAGATGATTCAAATCCAACCGGGTCTCTATGCGGGGCCGTGGAGCGATTGCTACGCGCCTTCGCGATTCGTTTTGCCGGAGCTGTTCCAGTGGCTGGAGGTGAAGGGCAGACCGATTGCCATTCCGGTAAATCGGAACTCGGTTTTTATCTCGGGATCGGCGGACGCGGAGAATCACACGTTACTGCTGCAACTCGTTAATAAGGTGCTGGAAGAGCCACGCCCGCTGGCTCCGCGGTTCCTGGTTTTAGCCGATGACGGCTCGTGGAAACCGTGGCTTCCGGATGGAGATACCCCGGCTTTCGACGAGTTCTATCACCTGAGCATGCGAGCCAATGCCAACGAGTATGAGGCGCAAAAAACGTTGATGGATCAGTTGCATCAAAAGGAAGGCAAAGACATTTACGTGGCACCAATGCGCTTGTTTGAGGAATCCGAAACCAAACGCTGGAGGAGCTGTTGCGTCTGGAGCCGGGGCTTGGTCACGTACTTGCCGAAGACCGATTTCGTGATCTTTTTCGATACCGAAAAACCAGAGGGTCAAAACGTGGTCTGCCAAGCGGAATGGGAACCGATGATGAGCCACGTGGGCAAGCAAATGACGAAACAATCGGCCTACCCGGAGCGTTATCGGGTCGAAACGTTCCCGGATTCCTGGATTCTAGAGGAGCTGGATACGCGCTCCGGGGGCGAAAATCCTTAGCTCTCCACTTCGATCTGACGACCAATTCTGTGCCCCTTCCATCCGTAAAACGCCACGTACGCGTAGGCGATCAAGGGCACAATAAATGACACGCTGTACCCCGCGACATCGGCAACTCGACCCTGCAAAGGAGGCAGCAGTGCGCCGCCTAGAATGGCCATCACCAGCAGTGAAGAAGCCTGGCTCTTGTGGATGCCCACACCTTCAATTGCCAGCGAGAAGGTGTTCGACCAGCCAATGGAAGTGAAGAGACCCACGGCCACCACGCTCCACATGGCCAACATACCTTGAGAAAAAATCGTTATCGAAAGCAGAACCACAGCGGCGGAAGCAAATAGCCCCAGTGTGCGCCCCGCATTCGACCCGCCAAATTGGAACAGGAGCCAGCATAGAAACACGAGCGGTGCATAGTACCGAAAGGTTTGCCAGTTTTCCACAAAGCTAGTTTTCCATAATCCAAAGATTTGCGTGGCATCACCGCTGTGAATCGCGTCCAAGGGAGCGCTCTGAGCAATCCAGAGAAGGAAGTAGGCTAGCACTGGAATCACCAGCAGCCACACCTGTTTAGAGGCGCTCTTCATCTCGCTCAATACCACCGAACCCATGAAGCGGCCGATCAAGAGTCCGCCCCAGTAAATTGAGACGTATTTGCTCGCCTCCGCCTTAGCCAAGCCCGCAATGGACGGCTGACCAAGAAAATTAATGATGGTGCTGCCCACGGAGACTTCTCCCCCCACATACATGAAGATCGCGATTACTCCCAAAACCACATGCGGATGTTTAAGAGCTCCCGCACCGAACTCGATCTTCCCTTCCTCACCCACCTTCGGCAGTCGAATGAAATAAAAGACAGCAGCCAGTAAGCTGAATACGGCGCAAAACGCCATGTACGGCATTTTCACCGACACTACTCCCTGGTCCCCCGGTCGCACAAAGTACTGAAAGATGAGATAACCACCAATCAATGGTCCCAGAGTTGTCCCGATCGAGTTAAATCCTTGAGCCAGGTTTAAGCGGCTGGAAGCCGTTTTTTCCGGGCCCAAAATGGTGATGTAGGGATTTGCCGCAATTTGCAGCATGGTAAAACCGAGACCGACAACGAAAAGCGCGCACAAAAATAGCGGATACGAGACCAATTCCGCCGCGGGCCAGAACAGGGCGCTACCCGCAGCCGCAATTAAAGCGCCGACGACGACACCATTCTTGTACCCGATTCTAGCAATCGGATCACCCGTTGTCGCTGAGATGAAAAAATAGATCAGCGAACCAATAAAATAGGCGCCAAAAAAGGCCGACTGCACGAGCATCGCCGCAAAATTACTCAGCTCAAACGCTTCCTTAAAACGTGGGATGAGAATGTCATTAAAAACCGTCATGAACCCCCACAGAAAAAAGAGCACCGACATAGCGGCGAATGGGCCTCGGTAGGATTGCGAGGACGCTTCACGGGGAGAACTGTTTTTTAGTATTTGCATGGGATTGAACGCGCGCAATCACGCGCCTGTGCTTACAACCTGAGTTTTTATGTACCTACGTCTTGTCGAAACCAAATGATCACGACTATTTAAGAGCGGTATATTGGACGTGAATGTAAGGCACTCGTCACGATCTGTAAACGCTAAGGTGTACAGCACGTCAACAAAGCTGTGCGTACGGCTTAAAAGGTTTCAACCACGCCTGTCCGGTTGGCTGAGGTGAGAAGGACATATTGGGCACTGATTACTACTTGCAAGAAAGGATTAGTTAAGCGTAAATGCAATAAATAGATGCTAATGCAGCAAATCATCAATAATTAGGGTGTTCCAACGTTTCCCTCAGTGGGTCAGCGTTGTGAACAAGACAGGCTCGAAGCTCCGCCTAATTTGCTTGCCCTTTACTTTTACAAGCGTGTAGTCTACCGGGCTCGTCAGGTGACGGTTTAACCCGACAAATAGCTGCCGGTTTAGCTCAGCGGTAGAGCGCCCGATTTGTAATCGGATGGTCATCGGTTCAATCCCGATAACCGGCTTTTAAATTATGAAAAGTGGACGTGGACGGCCAAAAGTAGACGAGTTGGTGGAGCGCGTTCGCGAGGTTTATCGCGAGTTAGCGCGGCGTCCTGTTGAGCGAAATTGCATTCGACGGACGGAGTGTTGCCAGTTTGGCTTGACGGGGAAGGTGCCGCAATTGACACGAGGCGAGGCGATTGTCTTGGCCCTGGGAATTAAGGCGAAGGGGATGAAGGATTTGCCGAAACCAGCGATGCCGGAGGCTTGTCCACTGTTGAGGTCTGACGGGGTCTGTCGTGCATACGATGCGCGTCCGTTCGGGTGTCGCACCCATTTTTGTAAAGCGGCCGGAGGCACATTGAGCCGGGCTGAGGTGCAGGATTTAATTCAAGAACTGGAAGCGGTGGATGAGTTGTTGGAGGGAAGCGGGGTGAGGGGATTGGATCGAGCGGTGGCGGATGAGATTCGCCGAATGAAGACAGGCGGGTAGCTGTTCGAACAGCGAAATGTGCCCATAAATGGGATTAGATCCTCTTGCGTCCGACAATAGGTCGCTCCTCGGCGCTAAAAGCCTTGACCCTGCTTCCAGATGAGGCCTACAACACAGTGCTGTGATTCAACTGCTGCACCTAAAAGAGACCGCACTCAAGAAGATCGAGAATTTGGAGGGGGATGAGCTGGTGAATGCGCTGCAATCTTCCCTATGGGTGGACCTGATGCATCCCACGCCTGAAGAAGAGAAGATCGTGGAGAAATGCCTGGGCCTGAACATCCCTTCCGCTGAAGAGATGGAGGAGATTTCGGAATCGAGCCGTCTTTTTATCGAGGATGATGTGGTTTACATGTCGGCGTGGGTGCTGAATTTTGATTCGGCGATCCCGGTCAATTCGTCCGTGACGTTCATGGTCACTTCGAAGCACTTCGTTACGATTCGTTACTCAGATCATCACGCATTTCGCATTTTCAATAATGCCCGGAAACGTCTACAGCCGCGGAAATTCAGGACGACGGTGTGTGCCCTTACGGAGCTGCTGGAGGCGATGGTCGGCCATGTGGCGAGCAATCTTCGGCTTATCGAACAAGACTTGAACAGTCTCTCGGTACAAATTTTTGCGGAACAGCGGTCGCATCGAGGCAAACAAAAGGTGAACCTAAAGGCGATTGTGCAGCGCTTGGGGAAGCGGAACTCGCTGGTCGCTAGTTTGGGAGAGAGTCTGGTGAGTTTTTCCACAGTAATCCCGTTTTTCGTGAAGAACGCGGCACCGATTATTCAGCCCGATTTAGCGGATCGCTTGCAAACCTTGAAACAGGACGTGAAGAGCCTGAAAGATTATTCCGGGCAGCTTTCGGCAGAAGTCGCATTTTTATTGGATTCCACGGTCGGTTTGATCAACATTGAGCAGAACCAAAGCATGAAAATGCTGAGTATTGCGGCGGTGTTGGTAGCGTTTATTTAAACGAGCATGAGCGCGACAAATGGGGTGAAGATGTTGTCGGCAGCGCCTAAAGAAGAAGCGGTGCGGAAGGAGCGTGAATCGCGGCTCAAAATTCGTGCTTCACGGGATGGGTTTTCCGTGCGGCTTTCCGGAGGCACGGTGCCTTGGGCATGTGAGCCTGCGCATCGGCGTGAATTGGTTGACCGACTCTTTTCCGTGCCGGATGTGATGGGAATCGCCTTGCGACTCGAAAAAGGGGAAGTGCGTGTCGAAATGCGAGAGGAAATCGCAGATCTAGCTGAAATGGTGGGCGTCTTGGGCGGGGCCATGAATGCACCGCGAGTGCCGCGCCAGACGCTCTGTCACGAGCATTGGCTGGATGAACCGATGGATCGACGCGAGATTGAAATCTGGCGGTTGGGCACAGAGCTCACGTTTTGGAGAATTTCGAATCTGGGCAACGGCCACTTTCGTCTCGAGCACCCGATCTTTAATAAAAAGCCGGAACTGAAGAAAGAGGTTCGCTTCGCCCTTGGCGCTCTGCCTCGCGTTTCGGTGTTGCCACCCCGGATATTTTTCGATCACGTGGAAGTTCGCGTTCGGGGACTGGAAGTCGACGAAGTCGGACTGCTTGATGTAGCAGATCCAGTGTTGATCGAGGAAGGGCCGCTCTTAGGTCGTAAACGCGTGGGGCATCATCCCCGTTCGGTGCATCGCGTGGTCACGGCCCACCACGATAAGTTGATCAATGCCAATTTGGCGGTCGCACCGTTTGCTGATCTCCTTTTCCCGCCCTTGGGCATAATTAACCTCGTCTTGGTTTGGTTGATCAACCGCGTGCACATTAATCCCGCTTGGGACGATCTGAAACGGGGTCGCACGAACCTCCACCTTCTCTATTTTACGATCGGCGCCTTCACGCTACTCAGCTACAGCTTTTTGGCCGCTGCAGTGATGTATTGGTTCCTCTCGTTTTGGCGGAAGCAGACGTTGCTGCTTCGTGAGCATTTTGAGAGCGACTTCCTCTCGCGTTACAGGCGTTATCCTCGTCGCGTTTGGGTTGAAATGGGTGAAGCCAGTGTGCAAACGCGCCTGGCCGATCTTCAGCCGGAAAATGTGGTTCTGCTTAAAGCGGGCGATTACATCCCCGGCGACGGCATCGTTTTGAGCGGGAATGCGACCGTGGAGGAGTACTGGCTAACCGGCGGGCAGGGACCCATGGTTAAGGGAACCGGCGAGCGGATTTATCAATCGGCCGAAGTGCTCGAGGGAAATCTCCGCGTGCAGTTGTCCGGGCGCGGGCGCACGGATACGGTGGCTCAAGCGATCGCTTCCTGGTACGAAAACGAGTGGCAACGTCGGCACGTGGAGACGGCGAATCCAGGGCACGAATACGCCACCAAAGCGGTGCTGCCGGTGATGTTGCTCGGTTTGGTGGCGCTCTCTCGCGACGGGATTCTCGTTGCGAAAGCGACTCTTCGCCCCGATTTCTGCAGCGGACCAGAATCGGCCACCGACTTGATGGATTTAGCAGGCGCGATGGGTGCGGTCGAAGAGGGCCTGCTCATCGCGGCTTCCAGCAGCGTGGAGTGCTTGTTGGATGTCGATTGCCTGATTCTGGATGATAGCGCTCCGTGGTTCTCCAGCCGAGAGGGCGGTACGAATCAGGATGAGGGTCGATTCGTAAAGGCGCTAAAAGACTACGGCGTGCGGGAAGTCATTTTCTTGGGCGATAAACTTGATCGCGTAGGTGTGGAACTCGGGTGCGATTTCGTTCAACGAGGTTACAGCGACGAGGCGAAGGCTGCGTTTATTGAACAGCGCCAGAGTTTCTCGGATCGCATTGCGTACGTGGGCGATTGTGTGGCAAATCCCCGAACGGCGCGGGAGGCCGACTGCGCCATTTCCGTGGTGCAGGTGCCTCGAGTGTATCCGCTGGCGAATTACCCCTCCATCCTGACGCCAGACTTGGAAAAGATTCTGCGGCTGTATGCCATTGCACAGACCGCTCGCGACAATTTCAGCACGACCACGCGAATCACTTTGGTGCCGAATCTCGTGGCAATCTTCTCGACCATGTACCTGGGAACACACATCAATACGACAGTGGCGATCACGAACATCGGGTCGGCCGTGAATTTTGTCCGCGGCGCGGGCGCACTGGAGATGTCGCGGTGAGGGGACTTGCGCTCATCGCTGTGGCGTTAGTATTGGGAACCGTTGCGGCAGAGGCCGATTTGAACGCGGATGTTTCTTCGATTCGAGGCTTTAACCTTGGAAATGCTCTGGAGGCACCAAACGAAGGGGAGTGGGGCGTAACCCTCCAATCCAGCTATTTTAACGAAATTGCCAAGGCTGGATTCAACACGGTGCGACTGCCGGTTCGCTGGAATGCCCACGCGGCTAAACAAGCGCCGTACACGATTGATCCCAAGTTTTTAGCCCGAGTCGATTGGGCGGTGTCTGAGGCGAAGAAGAATCGTTTGCGGGTGATTATCGATTTTCACAACGACGACGATGCGATGAAGGTGGGTAATCCGGCTCAGGATCAATTTGTGGGAATCTGGTCGGAGCTCGCGGCGCACTACGCGGCTGAGCCGGTGGATCAGGTCTGGTTCGAGCTGATGAATGAGCCGAACGGGATGAAAGCGGAAGATTGGAACTCACTCGCGGCAAAGGCGCTTGAAGCTGCTCGAAAGGGGAACGAGACCCGGCCTGTGGTCGTGGGACCGGTCGACTGGAATTCGATCAGGAAACTCAAGGATCTGGTTTTGCCGAAAAACGACGCGGCCCTTGTGGTCACCGTACATTATTACGATCCCATGACCTTTACCCATCAAGGTGCGGAATGGGTGGAGGGCAGCAGTGCGTGGATGGGAAATCGCTGGATGGGAACTGATGCCGAGCGTGCGACGGTGGACAAGGCGATGACGACTGTGGCCGATTGGGGCAAGGCACAGAACCGGCCGATGTACCTAGGCGAGTTCGGGGCCTATTCCAAAGGCAAAATGGAAGATCGCGCGCGCTGGACGGACTGCGTTGCTAGAACAGCTGAAAAGCACGGAATTGGGTGGACGTACTGGGAATTTTGCTCCGGCTTTGGGGCGTATGATCCTGAGAAGAATCAGTGGCGCGAAGCATTGGAGGCGGCGTTGCTAGGTAAGTAGATAGGTCAACCACGCTAAACAAACCAGATGGCGATCGATGTGAACAACGCCCGCTTCTTATTGGCGGGTCTTCAAAGGGGAGTTTCATTCAAAAGTACACTAACTCTCGGTCGCTTAGGTCTGTTTCTGGAGCCGAAGGTCCTGGATGTTATTCTTAGAGACTATCAAGCCAAGGGCGGACGCCTATTCCCTGAAAGGGTAACGAAGAGTGATGAACGCTTTTGTGAAGGGTTTTTCTCGCGTTTAGGAGCTGAGAATACGTCAGCAATGGATTTTTCTGATTATGAAGGTGCAACGCATATATATGATCTGAACGTACCGATCCCCACCAAGCTCCATAATCAGTTTGATACGGTCGTAGACGGCGGCACCATGGAGCACGTCTTCAATTTCCCCACGGCAATCCTCAATGCAATGAACATGGTCAAAGAAGGCGGACACCTCATTCTTGATTTACCGGCAAACAATTGTTGCGGTCACGGTTTTTATCAATTCAGTCCCGAGCTTTTTTTCCGGCTATTTGAACCGAAACGGGGTTTTGTTATTGAGTCTATTTGTGTGGCGGAAGATCGCCCATTTAGTCAGTTCTACGAAGTGAAAGATCCTAGTCTGGTTAAATCGCGGGTTAATTTAGTGGGAGCTGTACCTGTACATGTCTATGTGCGGGCTCGAAAAGAAACTGCTGAAAGTAAGGTGGCTGAATCGCCTGCTCAATCTGACTACACCGAATATTGGCGCGCACAGCAAGGACCGCACAGCAAACCTAACAACATCGAAAAGACTACAATAAAGCAGAAATTGCGGAGTGTCCTACTCGACTATTGCCCTGCTACTTATTGGAGGTACTCAGTGATAAGGAATACCAACCGAAGCCTTAAACTCTCTGCTCTTTCGAATCATGCCGTATACAAACCCGTAAATCTATTCGAATATAAGAAATAAGACTTTGTGGATGTACTCATTTATTTGCATCGACATCTTCAGGGTGTTGTCGATTTATTTGGTGTCAGACGCCTGGCAAGAAAAGTATTTCGACCTCTTTATTATTTCTTTTATTCCAATGACAGGCTAGCACGAGCGAAACAGAATGGGAGGACTTGGTTACTCCATCCCGATGTCGCATTGGCTGCTGAGTATTACGAGCTGAGCACAGTTCAGTGGTTCAGAACTCAAATTAAGCCGGGCAATACCGTCTTCGATGTTGGAGCTAACGTCGGTCAGTTGACGCTGGAGCTTGCGGAACTGGTCGGACCGGCGGGTCAGGTCATTGCTATCGAGCCTGCTCTGGGAAATCTCAAGCTCTTGCGCAGGCATCTGGACGCCAATCGAATGAGCGGACGCGTCCGAGTTGTCGAGGCCGCCTGCACCGACCAGCACAAGGGCTCCATTTCGTTTCGGGTCTTCGGTGGAGTGAACGAAGTCGGCAGTGGGCACACCATCAATTTGGATTGCAAGCCCACTTCATCCGGCGAGGCGGAGTCGGTCATTTCGACGGTGCCAACAGTTTCAATCGATGGCTTGTGTGATGAGATGCAGCTCGTGCCGAACGTGATCAAGATCGATACGGAGGGGGCCGAAATCGTGGTGCTGAAAGGAGCTCTCAAAACATTGAAACTCCATCGGCCCAAGTTAATCATCGGATTTCATCCGTTTGCCTTTGCAGATGCGCATGTGGCGTCGCAGGAATTCCTTGGACTTTTAGCGGATTGCGGGTATTCGGTTTCGCACCTGACAGCGCCTTTGGAGCTGAAGGAATATCCCTTTTGTTAGGTCTTGGAATGAGCCGAATTGCAAAAGCCGCTAAAGGCACCGTCTTCGTCCAGCTATTCAGCGTCATAGGCTCGGTGCTTTCGCTGGTGGCTGTACCACTTTATCTTCAATGGCTGGGTCAGGAAAGATACGGGCTGCTTTTGACCGCGCTCTCCTTTGCAGGTTTGCTCATGTTTGCGGATGCGGGTCTGAGTTGGTCCTCCATGCTGCTCATTTCGCAGGCTTACGGCAGAGAAGATCGGAACGAAATCGCTAAAATCATTCGAAACAGCATCTCGCTAGCGGTGGTCTCCTGCATCGTTGTCGGGGTCATTGTTTTGCCCATCTACTTGATCCTTCAATCCGAAAGTAAGCAGAGTGGAACTGAGTCAGTGGTGCTGCACAGAAAAATA
>CAVURW010000266.1:0-33753 GCA_963743595.1 uncultured Verrucomicrobiae bacterium | reverse complement strand
CGACCTCAATGTTTTTGATCGAAAGATCTGAAATCGGTCCACGAGAAGCCGTGCCAATTTTGATGGCGTTGGCATCGTAATCGGTGATCCGGTCGTTCTCGATCCGAATGTGGTGAAGCCCCAAAGTTCCGCTCGATTTCAAACAAATGCCATCGTCCTCCGCCTCCACATCGCAATTGGTCACGCTCACATTCGACGACTCACAAATATCCGCACCATCCAAGTTCGGCACATATCCCGCCGGAGATCGGACGGTCAAATGATCCAAGATTAAGCCGTCACACTCAGAATAGACTTGCGTCCACATGCGGGGATTTTTCAGGGTCAAATGCCGCACCGAAACGTGCTGGCTGCTAAAAATGCGAATCAATGAAGGTCGCAAGGGTTCCTTTCCCGTCATGGGCAAGAGCTGACCTTGTCCATCAATCACACCGCCGCCATCTAAGTTTAGTTCGTTGGCATTATCCGCGAAGAGTAGGCTCCTCCGATTAGCCAAAGAAGCAGTCTGGGCTGGCATCTTCTCCGGATAATCCGCTGGTCGCGTGCTACCCAGAAGGACGGAGTCTGCGGCGATGTAGAGTGTCATTTTCTCTTTTAAAACAAGCGGGGCGGTGAGGAATTTACCGCCACTCAATAGGACACTGCCGCCCGATCCGGTACAGGCGTCTATCGCTTTTTGAATCGCCTCGGTATCGAAGGCCACTCCATCTCCCTTCGCGCCATACGTGCGCACGTCAAAGATCGGTTTCGGAGGTGATGCCGGAGCTTCTGGCGTTATATTGACCACAGCCGCAGGATGACTCGCATCGACTGGCTGCAGCGGCAAATCGGCAGCAACACCCTTCGCTGCGCCAAGTAGGAGAAGGGCAAGAGCCACGTAAAATAGGGAAAGCTTTTTCATGTTCGATTATTCAAGTTGGAGATTCAGGGTGCCCGGAAGCTTAGCTGGCTAAAAGACTTTTCGGTTGATTCACTTCTCTGCCGGGGTGACGCTTTCGCATTTATTTCCTGCACCTGCGCATTTCTCCTCTTTCGGATTCGTCGCATAAACAGGATAAATAAACGCATGAAGCTGATTCAGAGCGTGGGTCGTGGTGAGTTCTCTCAGATGGGAACTGCAGACCTGCGCAGCCATTTTCTCCTGCCATCGCCCTTCGTTCCGGATGCCGTTACTTTGGAGCACTGGGAAACCGACCGCACCATCATCGGCGGTGCGATGCCGGTAAACCAATCGATTACGCTGCACACTCCAGCCGAGCTTCGTGCCGAATGCTTTTGTCAGCGTCGCGAGATCGGTGTTCTGAATCTCGGTGGAAACGGACACATCCTTATTGATACGGTGTCGTACGAACTGCCGCCCTATGGCGCATTGTACATCGGGCGAGGCAGCCGCTCGATTGAATTCACCAGCATCAATCCCGCCATCCCAGCCAAGTTCTTCTTAATCAGCTATCCGGCGCACCAAGCCTACCCCACGATTGCGATTCCCCAGGAGAAAGCGAACCAGGTGGCTCTCGGGGAATCGAAGACGGCGAACGTCCGGACTATCTATCAATATATTCACGAGAATGGCGTAAAAAGTTGTCAACTCGTTATGGGGTTCACCCAGCTGAGCGCCGGAAATGTCTGGAACACCATGCCGCCTCACACGCACCTGCGCCGTTCTGAGGTCTACCATTACTTTAACGTGCCGGAGGAGGCCGCCGTGTCTCATTTCATGGGACCGGGCGATGAAACGCGGCACTTGTGGGTCGGAAACCACGGCACCGTTCTCTCCCCGCCATGGTCGATTCATAGTGGCTGCGGCACACAGAGCTACGCCTTTATTTGGGCGATGGGCGGAGAGAATCAAGAATTCCAAGATATGGATCGCGTTAATGCTTCAGAACTGAAGTAATTCCCCATGACCTATCGGTGGATCATTTGCGGTCTCCTGTTTCTCGCCACGCTCATCAACTATTTTGACCGCCAGATCTTGGCGTTGCTCAAACCGACCCTTGATGAGCAATTTCACTGGACCGAATCGCAGTACGGCTATGTGACCGCCGCGTTTCAAGCCGCCTACGCCGTGGGGCTGCTCGGCTTTGGTTGGTTGGTCGATCGGATCGGAATTCGCATCAGTTTTGTCATCGCCATTTGTGCGTGGAGCCTGGCGGCCATGGGACATTCACTCGTCATGGATCTCGAGGGATTTTTCATCGCGCGAATCGCCCTGGGGCTCGGTGAAGGCGGTAACTTCCCATGCAGTATTAAGGCCATCGCCCTTTGGTTTCCACCCTCCAAGCGCGCGTTTGCCACCAGCCTCTTCAATTCCGGAGCGAATTTCGGCGCTCTTTTTGCACCGGCGATCGTCCCTCTCCTCGCGGTTCATTTCGGTTGGCGCTCCCCATTTATCATCGCTGGAATCGTCGGTCTCGCTTGGGTGGGACTTTGGTTACCCTTGTTTCGCGAACCAAACGCTGACGATTTGGAAGAGGCTGTCTCTCCTGTCCCACCAACGCTGATCCCCTGGTCTGAGCTGATTAAGAACCGTTATATGTGGGCATTTACCACCGGCAAAATCATCACCGACCCGATCTGGTGGTTCTACCTAGCGTGGTTGCCCGATTACTTCAATAAAACGCGCGGGCTCGATATGCAGCATAATTGGGCTCACCTCGTTAGCATCTATGGCATCGTAACGGTATTGAGCATTACGGGCAGCTGGATCTCGGGCCAAGCCATCCTGCGACTCGGTGTGATGCGCGGTCGAAAACTAGCCATGCTCGTCTGCGCCTGCATGGTCCTCCCCGTCTATTTCACCTCGCAAGTGAGCGATTGGGTGGCGGTAATTCTCATCGGAATCGCCGGGGCTGCCCACCAAGCATGGTCTGCCAATCTCTACTCCAGTGTCTCCGATACCATGCCAAAATCGACCGTCTCCTCGATTGTCGGGTTTGGGGGCATGGCTGGATCGTTCGCCAGCACCGGCTTCCCGATCCTCACGGGTGTAATGCTGGATTGGTTCAAAGTGCATGGAGGTATTAATATCGGCTACTCCTACCTCTTCGCCTTCTGCAGCATCGCTTACATCATCGCGTTCGGCGTCATCCACTTACTCACGCGTGAACCGGCGGCGGCAAAGAACTGACGACTCTGACCTCCTCCTAAGGCTTCCAAAAATGCGCAATATTACCCCACCGATGCGTTTATTTGTTCTTCCGAGCGTCCCCTGAAGTCCTGATACTCCTACAATGACACTGAATGGCAAATGTGCGTTAGTAACCGGTGGTGGAACAGGAATTGGCTTGAGTATCGCGAAGGCGTTCATCTATGCGGGAGCTCGCGTCGTGATCACGGGACGACGGCAGGATGTTCTGGAAGAAGCCTGCAAACAGCTCGGCTCGCCCGCTTCATTTCGCGCGCTCGACGTCGCGGATGCACCGAAAGTCGTGGAAGCCATTGAACAGCTCGAGAACGAGGGTTTCGCCTTTGATATCCTGGTCAATAACGCCGGCATCAACGAAAAAAAACCGACCTTTGAAGTCACCGACGAAGACTTCGAACGCATCGTCAAAACGAATCTCAATGCCGTCTTCACCCTCAGCCGTGAGGTCGGTAAACGCATGGTCGCCCGCGGAAAAGGCGCGATACTGAACATCACCTCCATGGCCGCTATCTACGCACTTCCCAAAGTCATCGCCTATTCGGCCTCGAAGACCGGCGTGATCGGCATCACCCACGCGCTTTCAGCGGAATTCGGCCCATTAGGTATCCGGGTAAACGCCATTGCGCCCGGCTTCATTTTCTCTGACATGACCGCGCGAAACCTGAATTCTGACCCCGAGCGCAAGCGTAAGGTTCTGGATAAAACGCACCTGGGTCGTATGGGTCAACCGGAAGAGGTCGCGGCGGCAGCGGTATTCTTGTGTTCCGACGCAGCCAGCTTTATAACGGGCGTTAACCTTCCTGTAGATGGCGGCAATTCTATTGGGTTTTAATTGGCTTTTAACTCCTATGCGTTCACTCGAGCAAACTTGGCGGTGGTTCGGTCCCACCGACCCGATTCCCCTCCCCCACGTGCGTCAGGCCGGTGCCACGGGCATCGTTACGGCCCTTCACCACATTCCGAATGGAGCCGTCTGGCCAGTCTCGGAAATCCAGGAGCGAAAAGACATGATCGAGCGGGCTGGGCTCACCTGGAGCGTGGTGGAGAGCGTGCCGGTTCACGAGGCGATTAAACAGGCTCTGCCCAACGCTTCCGTCTATCTCGAAAACTACGCGCAATCTCTCCACAATCTGGCGCAATGCGGCATCCGCTCCGTCTGCTACAATTTCATGCCGTTGCTCGATTGGACACGCACAAATCTCGCGTGGATTCTGCCGAACGGTGCCGAAGCGCTCCGGTTTGATATTGTGGATGCGGCGCTATTCGACCTGCTGATCCTGAAGCGCCCGCAAGCGGCGAACGAATGGTCTGCCGACGTCATTTCCCGCGCGGAGGAGCGTTTCAAAACCAGCTCAGACGCGCAGAAGAACGAAATCACCCGCACCATTTTGCTCGGCCTGCCCGGCACCGTCGATGACATGACCGTGGAAGAGTTTCAAGTGCGCCTGAATGAATATCGTGAGATCGATTCCGATAAACTGCGTGCGAATCTCGGTCGGTTTTTAAGCCACGTTATCCCGGTCGCCGCCGAATGCGGAGTCGTGATGGCAATTCATCCGGATGACCCTCCCTTCCCGATCTTCGGTCTGCCCCGTGTCGCCAGCACGCTCAGTGACTTCGAAAAGCTTCTAGCCCTCGTCGATTTACCCGCCAATGGCATCACCTTCTGCACCGGATCACTCGGCGCGCATCCAAAAAATGATCTGCCCGAGATGTTCCGGCGCTTAGCCCAACGCGTTCATTTTCTGCACCTACGCAACGTGAAGCGCGAAGCCGACGGCAGCTTTTTTGAAGACGATCATCTCGCCGGTAGCACCGATATGGCCGCCGTCATGTGCGAGATCGTAAAGCATCTGGGAAAACGCGAACCACCTCTGCCCATGCGCCCGGATCACGGGCACCGGATGTTGGGTGATCTCGAAAAGACATTTTACGGCGGTTACTCGGCCATCGGACGATTGAAAGGGCTAGCGGAATTGCGCGGTTTGGAGGTGGGAATTCAACACGTTCTCGGCAAGATATGAAATCGTTTATCAATGATGATTTTCTACTAACAGGTGCCTCTGCAAAACGGCTCTATCACGAGTACGCTGAGCATGAGCCGATTCTCGATTTTCATAATCATTTGCCCGCACAACTCATCGCGGAGAATCACCAGTTTACCGATTTATTCGAGATCTGGCTCAAGGGCGATCACTATAAATGGCGGGCCATGCGGGCGAATGGCGTGCCCGAGCGACTCATCACCGGGGACGCCTCGCCCCAGGAGAAATTCTTCGCGTGGGCCGAGACAGTGCCGCACACACTGGGCAACCCGCTCTATCACTGGACCCATCTGGAATTAACGCGCGACTTCGGAATCACCGACCTGCTAAACGAAGAGACCGCACCGGCGATTTGGTTGACGTCAAACGAAAAGCTCCGCAGCCTCCGCGTCCACGACATTCTCAAAAACCATCGCGTAAATGCGCTGTGCACCACCGACGATCCCACCGATTCACTGGAGCACCACGTCCGTATCAACAAGGGCAATTTCGGTTTTCGCATGTTCCCCACCTTTCGACCGGATGCTGCTCTACTGGTGCATCAACCTGCGGGCTTTCGAACTTGGATCGAGCGGCTTGAAAAAATCACCCATAGCATTCGGACGCTGGACGATCTGTTGAACGCATTGAAAATGCGACACGATGCTTTCCACTATGTCGGCGGTCGGTTGTCGGATCATGGTCTGGAAAGCGCCTACTCAGAACCGTGCTCACACGATGAAGCGGATCGAATTTTTCAAACAAGCCTAACCGGGAACGGCTGCTTTAAGGCAGATCAGATTTTATATGCGTCCTATATGATGGTTCAGTTCGGTAAATGGGATGCCGATTCCGGTTGGACCAAGCAATTGCACCTTGGGGCTCTGCGCAATACCAATCAACGACTGCGCAAATCGCTCGGCGCAGACGCGGGCGTCGATTCGATCGGCGACTTTCCGCAGGCGGAGTCTTTGGCCCGTTATCTGAATTCACTCGACGAAACGGACCAATTACCCAAGACAATCCTCTACAACCTGAACCCGGCCGATAATTACGTTTTCGGTTCAATGATCGGTAATTTTCAAAGTGGGGCGACGCCCGGAAAAATTCAGCTCGGCAGCGCTTGGTGGTTCATGGATCAAAAAGAAGGCATGGAATGGCAATTGAAGGCACTTGCAAATCTCGGCCTGCTGAGCCGCTTTGTCGGCATGGTGACGGACTCGCGCAGCTTTCTGTCGTTTCCTCGACACGAATACTTTCGTCGGACGCTCTGTGGTTGGCTCGGCGCAAGCATAGACGCTGGGGATTTGCCGGACGACCTTGCCTTTGTTGGAGCACTGGTAAAGCGGATCTGTTATTCCAACGCTCGGGATTACTTGAATTTTCCAGAATAGCCGGGCGCCTTCTACCGTTTTGCAAAGCGTGAAATGCGTCTATATTCAGCGGAATGACCGCTGACTCTTTTGCCCTGCTTCTCCTGGGCCACGGCTCCACGCTCAATGCCGATTCCAGTACGCCCACCTACGTTCATGCGGAGACGATTCGGGCACGTCGCTTATTCCGGCAGGTGGCGCTTGGATTCTGGAAAGAGGAGCCAAACTTCCGCCAATGCTTGAGGCAAATCGACGCACCGCACATCTACGTCGTCCCGAATTTTATCAGCTCGGGCTACTTCACCGAGCAGATCATTCCGCGCGAACTCGAGCTGACCGGCCCAGTCATAAAAATCGGTGATCAAACGCTCTATCAATGCGAGCCGGTGGGTCTTCATGAGGCGATGCAAGAGGCGCTGGTACAACGCGCGAAACAGGTCGTCGCGCAATCGGGCGTGGAGCTACCGCACCCCGAAAAAACGGCCTGCCTGTTCATCTGCGGGCATGGCACCAACTTCAACGATAACTCGACGAAGATCATTTACAAGCGAGCTGCCGCGATCAAGGCGCTGGGACTTTTTGCTGATTGCCAACCGGTTCTCATGGAGCAAAAACCATTCGTGAAAGATTGGCATCAGCTGACCGATTTGCCGGACGTCATCGTCGTTCCGTTTTTTATTTCCGACGGCCTCCATTCCTATGAGGACATTCCCGTCCTGCTCGGTTTGACGCCAAACATTCGTGAACGTGGCTTCACAAACCCGAACCATTTTGAATCGACTCCTTCCAGCCCGCTGCCACGTCGACTCTGGTACGCATCTGCAATCGGAACCGAGCCTTTCCTGGCCGAGGTGATTCTTCAGCAGATAGAAAAATTCCGCAGCGATCACCCGGAGCTTTTTCTTCCGCCGCTGAAGCCCCTGGAGACTGTGGAAGAACCATTCGATTCACAGCAAACTCGCGCGTTTGCCGAATGGTTAACACTTCCGGGAATCAAAACCCTGCGTCAAGTGCAGATCACCGGGCAAAAAGCGCCATTCGAGCTGCGACATCGCGATGATTCGCAAACTGCTCTCGAGCAACTCACGACGATCCTGAGCGAGGCGCAGATGCATAAAATCGTCCAATTTACGGAAGCTGGCACGTTTCGCCCGTTCCACGCTGCACCCACTCTAAAAAGTGGATGGGTCTGGTCGAATTTATCGCTCACACAACTTCGACTCGCACTCGATGTGATTTACCCGGCAGCGCTTGCGAATGCCCTGTTGCACAAAGCCGACGACCTTCCGATCACCCATTGGCGCACCACCGCTGAACGCCAGACCGGACGGTTTAAAATCGTGAAGGACCTTGATGATGCGGGAGCGACGCAAGTCGTTCGCGAACATTGTCACGTCCGTTGCGGCAAGACACAACTGTGGTCGCCCGCCTGCTCCGTTTCGAATCCGAATGCAGCGATTTCTGGAGTCGACAATGACTTGCCATTTTATTGTCCGGAGGCGTGCAACCCTTTTGTTGGCAAGGCACGCGAGGCATTGAAAGGTCCAGAGGAAGAGGGTTGATTTATTACGCCGGAAACATGCTATAAACTCCGCCCGCTGTGAACCTTCGTATCCCCTGCAAAAACTGGACTCACCGACACGCGACGGATTGGCTCCTGCTTCTCCTCATAATCGCTGCCTCGATTACAGGTTGCTCGAAAGCCCAATCCCCTTCGACTTCCACCCAAGGTCCGCCTTCACAGAACCCGACACCGCCGCCAGCCATCGCTGCCGCAAGCGCTCCGGTTCCGCAAGGCCCTGCGCAGTTTTCTGTTCTGGCTCAATCCGGCCAATGCCCCGACTGGCTGAAATCGCTCCTCACTAGCAAGCTTGGAGTACCCGTCCAGGTGCAGACCGTTGAGAGCCCGGAGCAAGCGGTTCAGGCTCTCTCCGCGAGCGATTCGCATTTCGATTTAGCGCTTGTGGCGGATCGAGCCGTGCCGGCGTTGATTCACGCGAAGGCCCTTCGAGAACTTCCGGCGTTCCCAACCGATGGCTTCGATCACCGTTTTCTCGGCCACGACTTTATCGACCGCGACAACCGGTACTCGCTGCCGTATGGGTGGAACATTTATGCACTGGCATTTCACACGACGGCAAAAATCCATCCACAACATTGGCTGGACCTGAACAGCTCAGCGCTACTGGCGCAAACCGTTTTCGTCGATCAACCCGTAGCAAAGCCACTCGATGCGAACGCGCGTTATTGGGCAAATCGCCGGAAGATCGCGATTCCCAGCGGCAACGCGCTCTCTGGTACAATCCCGAAGGTTGATCCTTCCGCCGCCAATTGCTGGGCCGCGCCGTACGGCGTCTTGCGCACCCGTTTTCAGGGCAAGACCGATTGGCAAATGCTCATTCCTGAAGATGGTTCGATCGTGATTTTGTACAACGCCATTCTGCCGATCTCAGCGCAACGGCCAGACCTCGCAGACCGCGCCATCTCCACCTTGTTCGATCCCGCCGTCGCCGCGCACCTCGACTCCGACAATGCTCAGGCCGTCACACAACCGGCAGCACTTCCCCTCACCCCAGCCGACCAATCGAAGGATCCGCTGCTCTACCCGAATTTGGGCGTGATGGATCGTTGCGCGTTTTCTCACAATACGCGGCCGTGAGGGACCCTTACTTGGCAGACCCGGTCAGCCACAGAATGGATTGAGCCAGCAAATGTTCAGAGAGGATCGGGTTCATTTGCGTGATCGTCTGAAAGAGGATGGTGCCTGAGCCATGGGTCGCGGTGAACGTCGCAGCACCGAGATTGCGGTCGTGATCGCGCCCGTACCCGACAATCACCTGAATATCCGGGCCATCGACCTGCAAGCCGTAGGCGGACGAAACCGGAATTTGATAATCCGCCTTCATCACCTCGTTCACAGGCAATCCCGCGAAGGCCGGGTGATCCCGCACCCAAAGCCAATTTCCCATCCACGGCGCGCGGGTAGAGGGAACCAGCCCTTTGTAGGTGAGAACGTGGGCAGCGGCCAGATCCTGTGCAGCGCTGTCGGCCGCGCCGGGGTCAGGAGTGAGAATCATCAGCGGTGTGCCCGCAGAGACCTGGGTCAGAACGTCGGCCATCGTCGGTCCGGGCGGAACGTAGGGCTCCCAAACGAGGCCGTGAGCATCCGTGTAGGCCTCGCCGCCACAGGTGTACGCGATTGTCTTTGCAGGTTGCCCTTTCGCGGGTGCCATCTCCACTTTGATCGCGTTAAACAGCGCTTCACCCCTCGTGTTTTCGGATACGCCGTGATCCACCACATGCGAAGGTCGTATGGTCAGCGCACCGCCCGTAATCGTCACCGGAAATGAGCGCGAAATGGCCATATTCCTCCCGTGAGCGGTGGCGAAAATATCGAAATCCTTTAGGACAACTTGATCGTTAATCGAGACGTCAAAAACACGTTTATCCGGTTGATCAAAGAGTGACTCGCAAAAGTAAAGCGTCACCGTGGCCGGACCATTCGGTAAGTTTTGCAATTTAAACACTAGTGTCTCGGGTCGCCCGCAAATGCAGGAGCGAAAAAGCGGTTCATCCGTCGTCCCGGTCACCTTCACGCCGATATCCGTGTGGAGGACGCGTCCGCAGGGATCGCGCGGATTCAGAATGAGATCGTAGTGACCTTGCGGCGACCAATCCTCTACCGTGAGTTTCGGGAATTTCGCAAGCTGCGCCCGCACGTCTGGATTTGCACCGAGATAACCGATTTTCAAAGCAGGTAAAGACGGCGTTTCATAAGCCGAAAGAAAACCGGAATTACTGGCAAGCGTGGCCCCTTCTGAATCGACCAACTTCACATTCAGCTGGTAGTTACCAGGCAGCGTGAGATCGGCAAACTCGAGCGGCTCCGGGACGTGATAGACGAATTGGTTTGGCACAAAATCGGGCGCAGGAATATCGGCCAGTGGGATCGATTCACCCGAGGGATCGGTGATGGATGCCTCAAGCTTGCCTGCGACGGCGTGCCCCGTCTCATTCACCAGATACAGATCGAGTGTCACGGGATCATGAACGCGGAAGATCGTCCCGCGCGGCTTCAGCACCGGAAGCAGTGGCGCGAGTTTCTTTCGAATCAATTCAGGGTCGCATTTGGCGTTACGCATGTTGTCGACAAGCCCGGAATGATTCTCGATGGCTGTCGATTCCCAGCCGCTAATCGAAAGGATGTCGTTGTCCTCACACAAGCGTGCTGTCTCAAGTACACGCGCCCAAAATTGATACGATTTCTCGCCAGCATTGCGGTAAAACGCGGAGTCGGTGGGAAAGGCCTCGCGGAATTTCCATCGATCCAAAAACGAGTGATACGCCGTCTGAAGCTGCTCGTGATCGAGCTGGTCGTAGCTCGTCCCGTTAGCCGTTGCGGAGCGAATCTGCTGCAACAGTAGCTGGTGATTATCGGGAGAAGACGATCCCAGCATCTCGCCCCAATCGACAATCTCTCGCGGGTCAGAAATGTTGTGAGTGAAATGGTCAGGATCTTGATAGAGATCATCGGTCCAGACGCCCGGACCGCCCACCGAGTGCTCATCGCGCCAACCGGAGTATCCCGTGCCGTCATCGTATAGAATGGGATCAATCGGTTGGGGATTAAAGCCGGTTTTGGGATCCGAAGTCGGGTTAAACCACGCCTGGCAAATTGGCTTATCACCGGACTTGGCGACGATAATGCGGCTGGGATCGAGCTGGTGCATCTGCCGAAGAACCGAAAAGAAAAGCGGGTTATCGAAGTCGGGCTCCACTTCGTTATGAAGATTGTAAATGACTAAGGACGGGTGCGACCGGAAGGTCTTCACCATCGCTAGAATTTTTTGGACTTCGTACTTTTCAGAAAACGAGAGCGCAGGGCCATCGTTACCCGAAGTGTCGATTCGACCCTTGGGTGATTGCGTTTGATTGACGCTATTATCGGTGAACGATTCCACGCCCCCGCCCGGCTCCATGTACCGCAGCAGGCCGAGTTTATCCTGCGCCTGCAGCACTTCTTCCCGCCCGATGTTCCGATGAAAGTTCAAACAATTCAGACCGAGTTGCTTTGCTGAAATCACCTCTTTTTGTGCGAGCCGCGGCGTGGGCCAGAGACCGTTAATGCCCCAGAATCCCCAGCTGATAGCCGTATAGAGGCGAATGCGTTGGCCATTGAGATAGAGCCCGGCGCGATGTCCGATTCCCCTGGCTTCAAACGATCTGAAGCCAAACGATTTTTCCACGGATTCACCGAACGCAGGCAGCTCCGTGCGAAGGTTGTAGAGGCGGGGGTGTTCCAGCGTCCACAAGCGTCCACGCGGCACCGAAATGAGTGCGGAGACGGTGGTTGATTGGCCGGGCTGCAGGGTCTCCGAAGGGATGGTCACTGGAGTAAAAATCACTGCTCGGGAAACGGGATCGACGATTGAGAAAGCAGCCGTGACAGCAGAAGGTTCTGAGGATCCATTAAAGAGCGTGGCGTACGCCTCCACTTGATGTGGATCGGCTGTGTTCAACACCCACGAATCACTGATGTAAACGGGATTATGCGCCTCCAGATAAAGATCTCGATCGAGCCCGCCGAAGCCGTGACTCTCTTGAAATTTGTAATTCCCCCAGGTAACCGTGTAGCCGTCATTCCAATCGAGTCGCCCGCCGGGGTTGGTGATGCGCAGGGCAATTCGATTAATTTTGCCGGGGCGAATGGCTTTGGTGATGTCGGCGATCACCGGTGTTTCGGCGACGATGCTGTAGCCGCACAGTTGCTCGTTCACATAGACCTCCACACGCTGACGCGCCGCACGGATGTGGAGTTGGACAATCGCTCTGTTCGCCCACGAGCGCGGAATGGAGACATCGTGCCACCACCAGGAGACGCCAGTGTAGACCCCGTTTTTCACCTCATTATCGGTTTGGGCGAAGTAGTACTCGTCTTTTGTGTAGGGGCGCAGACCTTGGTGCCCCCAGGCCACCTGCTCCACAGTAGCGGGTAGCTCCAGCTCGAATCGATCTCCCAATGAGTCATCGTCCGAGGGAACAGGTTGATCGAGCACCGACCAACCGCCGGTGGGAGGATGGACGGGGAGCTTCGTGAGATCCACGTCGGCAGGCAGGAAAAGGGGATCGTTCTTCCACTCGGCTTTTGAATCGAGCCAGAGGTTCCAGTTCGTGTCGGGAATTCGAATGGTGTAGCTATCGGGAATCCGGTTGATGGGCTCTCCCGGCTTGGCGTCTGTAGAAGGCGGAGCCAACACCACAACAGCTAGTGTTAACAAGAAAAAACGGGCCGATGTGATGGGGCAAGCGTTCATCGGCTGAGACCAAAATCAGGCGGCGCAGAGGTAGGACATGACGTCCGCTGCTGCGCGGCGTCCATCGGCCCACACTTTCTCCACGTCCGACGGGCAGCGACTGTCGCCACAAATGAAGAGCCCGTTGGGTAAATTGAACTGGCGATTGGTCGGATCAATCGAGCGCGCATAACGCCACAGGTGGCCCGTGAGCGCGGTTTTGCGGCAGCCCTGGAGCGCCCAAATTGCCTCATTCTCCTGGAACAGGAGCGGAAGGTAGACCTCTGGCGGCGAATCGATATGTTCCTGGCTAAACTCGGGCGAGGCATGAACCACCATCACGGTTTTTTCGCCAACGATGCGGCCCGCTTTATGATTCTCGCACGCCGTCCAGCGCACGATCGATTTGCCCAGAATGTCCATGCTGGCGTAGTACTTGAGTGAATTCCCGATCCGCAATCCGGAGTACTCAATCAGTGCAGTAAGGCAGGGGAGATATCGGGAACCGGCAGTGGTGGCGGCATCGTTGAGCCCAAAGATCTTCGCCGTTTGCGGAAAGGGTGCGCAACTCACGACAGCGGCAAATTTCTTGCCCTGCACCATGTACTCGCCGTCATAGGTCGGCTCCACCGATTCCACGGTAACATTCGATTCCATGGGAAGACTCGTTGCGAGTACGTGCCCCAGGAAGTTGTTGCCCTGCAGCGTGTAATAACGGGGGCTGCCGTTGTTGGGGATCGGATTTCCGTTGCGATCTACAATCGGGGCGACAATCGGGCGAAAGTGGAAGAGCTGGGAGAGAAGCTCTTTTTTAAACTCCGGCATGGACGTGGTGAAATACTGTACCCCGGTATCGACCAAGTGCCCCTGCCAGAGCAACGTGGCGCAACGACCGCCCGGACGACCCGATTTCTCGAAAATCTGAATCTCCACACCGAGCGCATTCAGTTCCTTTGCACAACTGAGACCCGAGAGTCCCGCCCCGATGATCGCCACTGGCCCATTCTTTTTCACATCTAAAATCTACGTAATCTGTAGAGAAGGGCAATGTTCAATCTTAACCCACTAAAGAGAATGAGCGCTTTTAGCATTTACGGGCGGCAAGTTAAGGCGTTGAGTGGGCGCGACGCTTATGCCCGAAGCTATTAGCTTTGTTCCTGGAAACAAACCCGGCCGAGACGTCGTTTTGCTCTTACTGATACCGGCTATTGTCGTAGGGTTGCCTGTTGCTCTTTTTCTACCACTTTTGCTTTGGTTGGAGACCCGTCAACCTTCATCGGTACTCGATGTTCGCGCAGCAAATCGCGGAGCTCGTGGAATCGGAAAACGGCTTTTCGAATGTGCAGTTACGGAAGAACTGGCAAAACTACTCCCCATAGGCCGGGAGCAATTCCTTCACTGCATCGATAGAAGACTTAGCGCCAGTTCGTGCCAACGCGCCTCCGTAATTCCGTGGTGTTGCTCAATCGCCAGGGGATGATCGGTATGTTCTAACGTAATCAATGGAACGAGGCCGACTGCACGACTCTGGACGGAAGTCTCCAAGTGGATTGTTTCTGGATAAATCGGAATATGGCTCGATAGCCAACCAAAATAGGCATCGTCGAGCTCTCGGGTTGGCTCGAACCATCTCTCAATCGTCTTTTGATAACTCTTTTCGCTAAGAGAACACCAGACGGAGAATGCAAAAATCTCATTCGTTCCAATAATTGGAATCTGTATGTGTCCTCTAATAAAAAAGAGCTTTGCGTCTACAACGCAAATATCCTGGTCGAGATAAACCCTTTCAGCAAAGTCAGATTCTTTTACGAGATAGCGCCAAGGTGCTTTGCACCCAAAGCAGAGCGGCACTTCGTCGTGTTTTTGCCCACAAATAGAACATTTCCATTTCCAAAACATTTCTCACTCCCCATAGCCCGCAATCAAACAAGACTTCCGCTCCTCTTTAAACACATTGAGCCCGGCCTGCCAACTGGCCTCGATTTGCTCCGACGTTTTTCCGGCAAGCAGGTCTTTCCGAAGACCGGAACCACCCGCCTCTTCATCGAACTGGGCGGGGCCACTGTCCCAGGTCGGATCAGACACAAACAAATGCACACTGGGTTGGTGGACCAGCGCATAGAGGATATTCACGGCTAACCCACACAAATTTGCCTGGTGTTTATCGATCAGAAAGATCTGCGAACCGTGAACCACCTGCCCTTTAAACGCCTGGTAAAACGGCTTCCATGTTGCGGGAATAAACAGCGCACCGGGATGCGGCATCGCTTTAAGCGTCGCGGTAAACTCGAATGAATCAAGCGACGGGTGCCCCACCAGCCCGAACGGCACCGTGTAGCCGATTCCGTGGTTCACACCGCCCGCCTCGCCCAGCATGCCCGTCACCACATAATCGAACGCGCTCTCGGCGGTCGGTACATGGGGCGAGCTCGGCACCCAAATCAGCCCTGTTTCATCCCACATCATAGTCCGCCTCCAGCCCTGCATCGGCACGACTGTCAAACTTGGGGACTGCGCGCTCCAGTGTTTCTTTACGATCAACTGCGCCAATTCGCCCGGCGTTAACCCATAGACGTACGGAATATTGTAGGGCGCAACGAAGCTCGTTTGGCCGCTCACCATCATGCCTTCCACGCGATCACCCCCTAGAGGATCGGGTCGATCCAGCACACAAAACGGAATATGCGCCTCGGCCGCGCCTTCCATCGCGAGACCCAGCGTGCTGATAAAGGTGTAACTGCGGCACCCGATATCCTGGATATCGTAAACGAGTACATCCACGCCCTTAAGCATCTCGGGAGTCGGTTTTTTCGTTGCTCCATAGAGAGAAAACACCGGAAGCCCTGTGTGTGGGTCGCGGGTGGAAGAGACCGAAGCACCTGCGTAATCAGAACCGTAAACTCCGTGCTCCGGGCCAAATAAAGCCACCAGTTTCACTCCCGGCGCGTGCATCAACACATCCACGGTCGAGTTCCCGTGCGAATCGACCCCGGTCGCATTTGTAATCAGCCCAACCCGTTTACCCTGGAGCTGAGTGAAATTTTGTAACTCCAGTACATCGATTCCAGGCAGCACCCCTGCCATTCCCAACTGCACCGTAAAAATCGCGCCCAGAACCGTCGAAAGAACTCGCTTCATCTTCACAGCTATACCACTTCTCTCTCTGAACTGCACGTGTCGCTCGTGCAACCTCCAACCCCAGAAAGCAGTTAGGCGATCACCACCAAGTGACCGCCTAACGCAGGGAGAAGAATGAATGAAACTTACCTAACATAGGGTAAGACACGCGCCATTACCCTACGTTCAAAAATAGTTCAACTTTTTTTCGACTTTTCTAAAAATCGGTTCAGAACGATAAAATCCTCTTCGCCCCAACCTTCAGCTATCCCATTCTCGTACAACGACTTAAGATGCTTTGTTTGGGCTAGATTCAACTCGCCAGCCGACTCCAGAGCCAATCGCAAATCCTTGTCCATGTGCTTTAAGCTGAACTGCGGCGCATAATCGCCCGAGATCAGTTTGTTCTTTTTCAGATCAGAAACGCCCGATCTACCGATATTCACCTGCAAGGCTTGCCAAAAAACCTCGTCGTTCACGCCCTGCTCACGAGCCAGAGCAAAGCTTTCGCAAATCGCAGCCGCTACACCCGCCAGGTTCAGGTTCATCGCCAGCTTCAGTGCCGAGGCTTTTCCGAGTTCACCGATGTAAATCCGGTGCTCGCTGACCAGCGCCAAAGTCGGCTCGATTTCGTCCACCAACGCCTTATCGCCTCCTAGATAATAAACGGTTTTCCGGGCTTCAGCCGCCGGTCTGCTTCCGGTAAACGGCGCTTCCAGAAAGCGCGGACCTTTAGCAGCAACTCGCTCCGCGAATTTCAACGTCCACTCTGGGGAAATCGTCGACGATTGCATCACCACCTGCCCCGGCTTCAGGTAGCCTTCGATCTGGTCCAGCACACCGCTCACGGCCTTGGGATCGGCCACCACAATAACGATCAACTCCGCCTGAGTGACCGCCGTTTTCAGATCATCCGTGTAAAACGGCAACTCCGGCTTCGGAGTTCGATTCCATCCAAGAACGGTCTTGCCGCTCGCCTGCCAATTTTTCGCCCAAATCGCGCCGATAATGCCCAACCCAAGAACTGTAATATTTTGCATGTTAAGGGAAAGATACTCGAAACGAGAAAACCGTCATGTCCGTTATAACAGACGTTAATCTCTGCCACATACCAACTTCTGATCGACGACTTCCCTCACCTCATCTAACGTCCCATCCTGAGCCTAGCTCAGTATGCCCGAACTTCCTGCTCCTGCCATCGATCGCCGCCCCATCCAATCCCGCTCGACGTGGTGGGCTCAGGCACTGACCACGCTCCTGGTAAAGTTGGGCGTCGCTCCAAACTCCGTCTCACTAACCAGCGTCCTCTTTGCTTCGATCGGTGCTCTTCTGTTCGGCCTGGAAGCTGCCGGTTACTCCGCCGCGTGGCATTATCTCGTCGCCGCGTTCTGCATTCAGCTTCGGCTTTTGGCGAACATGCTGGATGGCCTCATCGCCGTCGAAGGCGGACGCATGAGTAAAACGGGCGAGCTCTTCAATGAAATACCAGATCGCGCGGCCGATTGCCTTTTCCTGGCAGGCGCGGGCTACGCTTCGCAACATGGCGAGTGGGGTGTGGGGCTTGGATGGTGCGCCTCCGTGCTTGCTGTAAACACGGCGTACATTCGCGCGATCGGTGCCCGGCGCGGTCCACCGCAAGATTTCTGTGGGCCGCAGGCGAAACCGCATCGAATGTTTCTGCTGACGGTAGCCTGCGTTCTGGCGTTTACGGAGAGCCTGGTGGGCTTTCCCCCTCGCGCGCTGTTTTATATTCTCATCCTCATTAACATCGGCACTCTGATTACCTGCGCACGACGCACGCTCCACCTGGCGCGACAGCTCAATTCCGCATGAAAACCGCACCGATTGCCGGCCTTATTGCCTCGACTGTTCGGCTCTTCACGGGTGTTCACGCGCAATGGATCGGCTGCGCTCCCGATTGCTCCCAGCGCATCTACTTCGCCAATCACACCAGCAATCTCGATTTCCTGGTGATTTGGTCGGTCTTGCCGACGTCAGCTCGGGAAAAGACACGGCCGGTCGCAGCAAGCGATTATTGGCGAGCGGGGAAACTGCGGTTCTTACTTGCTTCAGCGATTTTTCGCTCCGTATTGATCGAGCGCAAGAATATTACGAAATCGAATAATCCCATGGATCAGCTCATCCCCGTACTGAAATCGGGCGAATCTCTCATCATCTTCCCAGAGGGAGGTCGCTCCAGCGAACCGGAGATGCGCCCGTTCAAAAGCGGCCTCTACCACCTCGCTAAAGCCGTGCCCACGGTCGATCTCATCCCCGTCTACATCGATAACGCCAACCGCGTGTTGCCCAAGGGCGAATTTCTTCCGATTCCTTTGGTCTGTTCCACCCATTTTGGCGCGCCGCTTCGCCTGAATCCAGATGAACCCAAGGACCGGTTCCTGACCCGCGCCCGCCACGCCGTCGGCTCACTCGCTCAGTCTCAATAGCTCACAAATATGCCCTTCCACATCGATCCCCAAATGCAGATTCTCGGTGCCGGCATTTTCGTCCTGCTCCTTTTCGCCTCGGCTGTCGGCGCTGTTTTGAAGCGCACTGTGAAGAGCCAGAAAGGCCATGAAGTCGTCGATAACCTCATCGCGCGCATCAATGCCTGGTGGATCATGATCCTCATCTTCTTTGCCGCGATGGCCACGGGCGGCATTGGCTCGGTGATCTTGTTTGGGATCACATCATTTTTAGCGTTACGCGAGTACATCACCCTCACACCCACCACACGGTCGGATCATCGCTCGCTCTTCTGGGCCTTCTTTGTGTTCACGCCGATGCAGTATGTGCTGATCGCCTTACACGAAACCGGAATCGCAATGGTGCTAATTCCCGTTTACGCCTACCTGTTTGTCCCCATTCGCAATGTGATCACGGGCGATTGCAAAGACTTCTTGAATCGCAGCGCCAAGATCCAATGGGGCCTCATGGTTTGCGTCTACTTTGTCAGTTATGCTCCGGCGCTTCTGATTCTGGAAATTCCCGGCCGCACGGGGCAAGGCGGCAAGCTCCTCTATTTTCTGGTCTGCGTGGCGCAAATGAGCGACGTGTTGCAGTACGTGTTCGGCAAGCTCTTTGGCAAACACAAGATCGCGCCGAATGTGAGCCCGAACAAGACGATCGAAGGCTTTTTGGGCGGTGTAACGGGTGCTGTTCTCATCGGCACTGGGCTCTACTGGATAACGCCGTTTAATCCGTGGCAAGCGGCGCTTATGGCGTTCGTAATCGCGATGATGGGCTTCTACGGCGGGCTGGTCATGTCCGCAATTAAGCGCGATCGCGGCGTTAAAGACTACGGTGCTACCATTCCCGGTCACGGCGGTATTCTTGATCGAATCGATTCCCTCTGCTTCGCCGCTCCTGTATTCTTTCATCTGACCCGCTACTTCTTTGGCGCTTAAACCTATGAACGCAATACCCTCACTATCCGCCCTGGGATCACCCGATATTGCCCGATCCATCGCCCGGCGCGTGATCAAGGAAGTCCCGGGATATCGCGCGTTCCTCACCCAAAAGGAGACTCCGTTTGATACCCCTTTTTCCAAGCTTCCTCTCATCGATAAGACGAGTTACCTCTCCCAAGTGCCGTTTCATCAGCTCACCGGCGGAGATTTTGATCAAACTTTCCACATTTTCAGTTCGTCCGGCTCCTCCGGCCATCCGTTCTATTGGCCACAATTGAAAGAATCGCATCTCGCCTCTTCTGAACGGCTCCGTACCTTCCTGGAAAACATCTTTTCGGTTCATGAAAAACGGACGCTTGCGATTGTGGGACTGGCGCTTGGCAGTTGGATCGGTGGCGACCACTTTTCGTGGCTGCTCAAGAGCGTGGCCATTCGCACCCCTTACCCGCTGGCAGTGTTCAGCCCCGGCAATAAGCATCAAGAGATCATCAACATGCTTCTGAACGCCGATCCCTTCGTTGATCAGTTCATCCTCGCCTGTTGCCCCTCTGCAATCGCGCACATCATTCTGCGTGCGGAGCAAGCGGGCCAATCGCTGCCCCTTCATAAGATGCGTTTTATCGTCATCGGCGAGCCGTTCCCCGAAACCCTTCGATCCCATCTGGAGGAACGGGCCAAAATCACCCCGGACCAGCCGCTCATGCTTTCGATTTACGGCAGCGCAGATACGGGTGTTCTGAGTGTGGAATCGCCGGCATCGATCTCCTTGCGTAAACTCTGCGCTGCTGAACCCGGAATCGCCGCGGAATTGGGCTTCAATTCGGTCATTCCCCACTTCTTTCACCAGGTCGATCCAGCGGCCTACCTTGAGGCAGTCGAGAACCAACTGTGCGTGACCAAGTGGCAGGGCATTCCGCTGGTTCGCTATAACCTGCACGATCACGCCACTTTGTTTACTTGGTCGGCCATCGCACAACGATTTCCCGCGTGGGAGCAAAAATACCCGCAACTCGCACCGATTCTCCAACGGCTCGCAAATGCGAAGTTCGATGAGCCCTTGACCAACTTGATTGCGATCACCGGTCGAGCCGATAGTTGCCTGATTTTATGCGGCACAAACCTCTCAGAAGCTATGTTCGACGAAGCGATCCGCTCGCCGGACTTGGAGACGATTCTCACGGGGCCCTATCAAGCGAAACTGCTCCTGGAAGAGGGTCGTCAACGCCTGGAATTAACGCTCGAATTTCGACCGGAACGCGGAACACCGGAGCACGTCACCGAACTGGTCTACCCGAAGCTCATCGAGGCGCTCTCCCGCGTTCAACCCGAGTTTAAGGACGATTGGACGAGCATCTACTCGACATGGGACACCGATCCGCTCAAACGCATTTTGAAGCTGGAGATGGTCGCGGGGCCGACGCTGTCCAACGGACTGGAATCGAAAATCAAACAGCGCGGAATTGTCCGCTAACGGCGTGGCTTCGGACACCCGATCCTCGCTGCTGTGGGAGCCGCCGCTCTGGTTTGGATTTGCCTGGGGAGTTGCGGAAGCGACCCTCTTTTTTATCATCCCAGACGTACTCGTCAGTTGGGCCGCGTTGGTCGGTTTTCGTCCGGGAATCAAGACACTCGGCGAGGTAATCGCCGGGTCATTGCTTGGTGGCGGCCTCATGTATGGCTGGGCGTCTTTAGCGCCGGAACAAGCTGCACTGGCCGTAAGCTATGTCCCATTCGTTCGCGAGCAGATGTTCGCGGAGGTGCATCAGCAGTATCAGGACTTCGGAATGGCCGGTCTGTTCGTGGGTCCCTCGTCCGGAATTCCCTACAAGATCTACGCCGTGCTCGCTCCACCACTTCACCAGCCTTTCCTCTTCCTCCTCTTCACGATTCCTGCACGACTCGAGCGCATCTTTTCTACATGGGTGCTCTTTGCGACGTTCGGGTGGTTTCTTCGAGCGCATATCAATCGACAACCGCGCTTTGCCCTTTTCTTATTCGCTAGCTTCTGGACAGTCGTCTACATCACTTACTGGAGTCGCGTGATTCAAAGTTAACCAGACTGCCTATGCGCGATCTAACTCTAAAAGAACTCCTTTCACTTCTGGCTACGTTCTCGTTCGGTGGACGTTTCCTTAATAAAACGCCGTTCTATTCGCCAGATCAAATGCGGGACTGGCAATGGCAACGGCTCCAAGAACTCGTTCGACACGCTTACACAAACGTCCCCTTTTACCACGATCTCTACTCGGCGGCCGGATTTGAGGCCGCCGATCTTCGCAACTGGGACGATTTCCATCGGCTGCCGATTGTCACGAAAGACCAGGTCATTGCGAATTACCCGGATCGAATTGTCGCCAAGGGCCTTTCCCTGGATCAGCTCGTGATTTCACGCAGCAGCGGCTCTAGTGGCAAGGTGCTCGATATCGCGTACGACAGCCGCGCGATGGTCCTTTATACGCTGGCCGCCGTCACATTCTCCATCGAAAACGTCTCTGTCTGCTCAAAAACGAAATCGGGTAAGCGCAATCCCATCATCTCGCGCGTTGCGAAATGAAAAGCTACTCGTCGTCCTGCGATTCGTCGTCAGGTACAACGACCTGCTGATCTTCATAAAGCCACGGCAGCTCTCGAATCACCGATTTTGTGAACTTATCACAGCAATTTCCGTAAATATGCCCGAGCTTTTGGTAGTCGATCTCCTTCTTGGGAACGCTAACACTGCTAAACCAGCTCCTCGAGTCGAGCACATCAAGTTGCCCGTGACAGAAAATCACTTTCAACCCCGTGAGCTTGTCTGCTAAGCCGGCCAACGTAAACACAAAGCCTTCCGGCACATTTACTTTGATCATATCTTTCATGTAATGCCCAGTGTAACCCTCGTTGCCGGGGGCTATCATGAGAAGACCGACTAATCCCGGCGGTCTCTGACCCGCCGCAGCGGCAACAGCTTCCTCGGCACCGGTCGACCAACCCCCATAAATGATAGGAATCTGTCCCTGGCGTCCTCCCAGTTCCTGCCCCTTCTTCACGAAATTCAGATAATCGTCGCACACTTTTGTCCAAGGCATCTCACAACCGGCGAATCCCCACATATCGACGCCCACCACGTCATATCCATCCCCCTGCAACCGGGCACAAATCCTGTCTTCCCAAATCGTCCAACCACCGCCACCGGACCCAAAAATGACCAGCGCTTTAGGGTTTGTATTCGGAGCTAGAGTCGCCGGTAACCAGTGGATTTCAAATCCGCCACGGGCTAATTTCATCGAAATAATCTTGTCGGGCTGCCCCATCCAAGTCACCTCGCCGGGTTCTGCGTAGCCGCAGCTTGATAGGAGCGCAATCGCCCCTACTAACAATACCCAGTTACAACACCACCGCTTCATACCGTCGCCTCGGCCTAGCCAAGCAAGAATTTCCGCAGTCCGTCCGGCATGTGAACGCCTAAAAGGGCCAATCCCAGCAAGGGCAGATTGACGCCCCGGCGATACGCGACATACCGGCTCTCCCATCTCGGGCGGAATTTTCGTTTGAATTCAAACAAAGACTTGTATCCGTAAATGCTATTCAGCCTCTCATACAAAAACTGGGTCACTCGCTCCTCGGGCTCGGAGGGAGCATGCTCCTCATCGGCGTTCGCTAGAGGTGCACCACCCAGGCTGATGTCCCGAATTCCCTGCTCTTTAAAACGCGAGACCGCTTCGACCAAAACAAAGTCCATCACATTTCGCGCCTCCGGCAGACACCGCATGAGATCAAGCACCCGGCCTTTATCGCCCTTAAACACTCGCCACGTTGCAAACGCCAAAAGGTTTCCTTGGGCATCAAACGCCACTCCAATATCGCCCTGCCCCATCTCGTCGATCGAGAAACAACCCATGTCGAAGGTCATCTCTTGACCACGCTTCGATTCCAGCCAGCGATTTGAGACGTACTTCAACATGCGCCACAGGGCAGGATCGGTCACAGTCCCGGCGGGGTAGAGTCGAAACTCGATACCCAGCTTGGCCGCTCGATTGCAAGCCGTCCGGAGATTCTGAAACTCACGGCCCTTTAACGTAAACCGCTCCAAATCGATCCACGCCTCCTCAGAGACCTTAAAAAGACTTAGCCCCGCCCGCCGATACCACATGCGAAGGTCGCTCGTCGCCTCGTAAAAAACGGCCTCCCAATCTTGACGGCGGCAGTACGCCGTAAACTCCTCAATCGCACTTCCTAACTCGCCGCTCTTACCAATGGGATTTCCTAGGGCAACTGCCACATTTCCCGAGAGCGCATAGGGAACCACGGCCTCACCATTTGCCGTAAAGAAATAGCTCTTGTCGACCATGAGCGCATAACTATCCAGCGAGTCGTACCCATACTTCTTCAGCAAAGCAGCCGCCCGGCGTCGCTCATCTAGGGATGATCTCTCGCGCAGAAAGACCGGACGCAAAATCAAAAACAGCCCCACGATCGCGATGACCATGCCATTGATGCGCAGGGTCGAAAAAAGACTCTCCGCGCGTGGCGTTAAGGCCGATTGTGCGTCCGTATGCCGAAAGAGAACCAGTTCCGCAGATGCACCTAAACACCCCGTAAGCGAGTGATCTCCGGCAGTCTGTTCCTCGATCGCATTCAACCGAACCGTACCATAGGCGATCAGCGCAACAAGCAGTAGTGGACAGACAATCGCTGCCGTGCGAATTGAGCCCGAATCCGAACGCGCAACAAAAAAACGGCGCTGCCAAATCAGAAACGAGAGCAACCCTAGATTCCAGAGATTGTGCCACTGAAAAAACCAGCGCTGCTCATTGGAAAGGAGATGTCCGGCAATCAAGAGAACCGTTACTCTCCACGCCATCCGCTTGCCTCGCTCCAGACCGCTCGCGAGTGAAAATAGTACCACGGAGGCCAAGAGACAGACCACACTTTGGCCCTCGCCGAGCCTCACGAAAAAGCATTCATCCAGCACGCGAAACATGGCGACGTGCCCCCTTAAAAAGACATCCAGGATTAAGAGGGCTGCCGTCAGTCGAACAGCCCACGCCAGCCAAAGCACACTACGCCCACCCCGATGTACACTCTCTCGGGGCATGGGAGAGGGAAACACTCCCATGAGCACTCCCCCGGATCTCATCTGTTCTAGCGTCATGCCTGTACCCTCTCAACTTTCGAACTCATCAATGAAACCATACCTCCAACTACTTATCGAGTATATTGTTAAATTATACTTATATTTTTAACATATCGAACATTACGCTTGTAGGTATCAGAACTTTTCCTTCTAGACGCCACTGATATTCTGTATATATTAAAAAATGGAACTTCGTCACCTCCGATACTTCGTCGCTGTTGCTCAAGAAATGAACTTTCGCAGAGCCGCTAAAACCCTGCATATCGCCCAGCCCCCGCTCAGCATGCAGATTCGTGTGCTGGAAAATGAACTGGGCGTCCAACTCTTTGAGCGCAGCAACCGAGCCATTCGCCTCACTCCCGCTGGCACCCGTTTTCTTGTCGACGCACGACGTGTGCTGGAACAAGCCAAGCTTGCCGAGGCGAACGTTAAACGAGCTGTCGCGGGACTTGTGGGCAAGCTCTCCGTCGGATTCATGGTGGCCACTGCTCACGATTTTCTTTCCGACTCGCTCCGGCAATTTCGTTCGCACTATCCCGACGTGCAAATTGAGCTCTACGACCTCACGAACTCGGAACAACTTCAAGCACTCGAACATGACCGGATCGATATCGCCTTCACCCGGACACGACTTTCGCGGCCCAATCTCGCCTCGGAAATCGTTAGCGAAGAGCCGATGATCCTCATGGTGCCGACCTCAGATCCTCTCGCAAAAAAAGCTCGTGTTGATTGGAGCGATCTTAATGGAAAATCGATCATCACGCTGCATCCCACGCAATCCATGGGCTACTACGACAGCTTTTTTGAAGGATGCCGAAAAGCGGGAATCGCTGTTACCAATACCCATCACGCGAACGAGATCATGACCGAAATGTGGCTCGTTTCGATCGGCTTGGGTTATGCGCCGACCTCCGTAACGACAAGCCTCGTTCGCCGACCCGACGTGAGCTATTGCCAACTCCCGGAAGACCTGCCCAAATCCTCAACTTCCATGAGCTGGCGCACCGATCACGTCACGCCGATTCTTACGAATTTCTTGGAGTTGATTCGAAAGAACACCATGCCGCAACCTGCTAATGCCCCTGCGATTTCTCCCGAGGCGGAAACCAGATCGACACCGCCACAGTAATCCCCATCACGCCTCCAATGTATGCCAGCGAAATCGAGCTGGAATGTTGGTGAAAAAACGAACCGAGAAACGGCTCTGCGATCATCTTGATACCGACAAAAATCAAGATGGCAGCTAAGCCGTGATGAAGGTAGGCCAGTGACTGCATCGCCCCGGCCATCAGGAAATAGAGAGAGCGCAGACCTAAAATCGCGCAGATGTTCGAAGTGTAAACGATGAAGGGATCGCGACTAACAGCAAAGACCGCAGGAATGGAATCAACCGCGAACAGAAGGTCCGTGCCTTCGATCGCCACAAGAACCAAGCCCAAGACTGTCAAATTCAACCTGCCCGCTACACGAACAAAAAAGTGTGTCTCATTTTCGCGAATAATGACGGGAACCCAGTGCCGAACCAAGCGAACCATGCAGAGTTCCTCCACTTTTGGATCGGGTTTTGGAAAGAGCAATTTCACACCGACATGCAAAATGTAGGCACCAAAGATGTAGGTCAGAGTTTCAAAGTGGTGAAGGAGCGCCAACCCACCAAAGACCGCTCCCGCACGGAGAAAGAGCGCACTAACGACGCCGAGGAGTAAGACGCGCTTTTGATTAGCCAGGTTCACCTGAAACGAACGAAAAATCAGGAGAAACAGAAACACATTGTCCAAGCTCAATGAGTACTCCACGGCGTATCCAGTAAAAAACTGGAGTGAAGCCGACCCGCCGAACATTCCAAAAATAACCCCTCCGAACAGTGCCGAGAGACTGATCCAAATGAAGGTCGCCAAGAAGGCCCGGACGGTTTGATTCCCGAGCCTGCCCAGAGGAAACCGCAGTTCCAGCCACAAAATCAGCAACACCACCGCATGAAAACTCACCCATAACCACCCAGGTACCGGGAGATAGGTGGTGGTTAGGTCAGCTGTCGGCATGGGCCCACGTTACAAACCTAGGCAGAAATACAAATATTATTAAAACCGACCTTGTTTGTAGCCTGCGCTCGCAATTCTAAATCGCCAAGGCTACGTTACGCGCTGTTATGGGTCGCATCACTCCACTCCTTCTCACTTTTTGCCTTACCTTTTCCTATCTCTCTGCCGAGCCATCGGGCGGTGGCGCAAGTCCCACTCCAGCCGGTAAGCCGAAGATCCTTAAGGCGGATGATCTCCCCCGGTTTACCTACGACCTTAAAGGCTCTTCTGAGGAGATTCTCGGCAACCCGGCAGCCTTGACCGCCGTCGCCGATAAAATTTCCGCTGACGTCCAGAACGTCATCAACTCCTACGATATTGAAGATAAAACCGCGTTAAAACGCCTGAAAGATACGCTCCTGGCAATCGACGTGATGGAAGGCAAGAACGACGAAAGTCGCGCGCTTATCTCGGAACTGCGTCAACTCGAAGACAAGCCCGCCTTGAAAGACATGACCGGTCTCTTCCTCCTGGTCCGCCTTGATGTCATCGACGAAACCAAGAGCACCGATCTCGCCTCACCCGCGTTTCAGAAACTCTACCGCAAAATCCTGCTGGATCGCCTCGATGCGCTGCCCTGGGATGAAGTTCAAGATGAAGTCAAGGAATCGAAGGGTGGCATGGAGGGCGTCACGAAAAACCTGATCATGGGTGGCCTCACGAGCGAGCTCGATCCCGTCCTGGAAAAAACCGGCGGTAAGCTCACCACAGATATGGTCATGGCGTTGATTGATACGAAAAACGAACTGACCAATTCGCTCCCACTTCAGGATGCCCTTGTAGCCGTTCTCGGCGATGTCATCGCCTTGCACGCTTCGCATAAACCGGAGATCTGGTCCGAACGCGACGTTACGCTCGACCCGAAAACGTATCCGAGCGCCAAACCAGTCGTCGTGGCCATTTGGGATTCCGGTGTGGACGACAAGCTCTTCCCCGATCAGCTGTTCACCAATCCGAACCAAACGCTGGATGGCAAGGACGATGACAACAATGGGTGGATCGATGACGTTCATGGTATCGCGTACGATGTGCACTCGAATCGCGTGACAGGAACGCTGTTTCCCATGGGCGACGACGCTCAGCAGCTCAACGAACTCAAGTCTTACATCAAAGGCTCGCTCGACGAAGAGATGTCGATCGATAGCCCAGAGAAGAAAATGCTTCTCGATAAAGAAAAGAGCCTCAGCGAGAACGAGGTGAAATCGTTTGAGGAAAACATCGATAAGTTCGGCAATTACATGCACGGCACCCACGTCGCCACGATCTCCAGCAAGGGCAACCCGTTCATCCGGATGCTGATCGCTCGAATCACGTTCGATTACCATGTTCAACCCGAATTACCGACCGTGGAACAGGCCAAAAAAGACGCGCAGTCCTACCAAGACACGATCGATTATTTCAAAGCCCATAACGTGCGCGTGGCTAACATGAGCTGGGGCGGTGATCTCGCCTCCGTTCAAAGCGCTCTCGAAATGAACGGCGTGACCGACCCTGCCGAAGTGAAAAAACGTGCTCGCGAAATCTTCGATATTGACCGGAATGGGCTGGAGAGTGCCTTGAAAAACGCTCCCGGAATCTTATTCGTGGTCGCGGCTGGTAACGGAAATAACGATGTCAACTTTGACGAGAATTTCCCGGCTGCATTGAAACTCCCGAATCTCATCAGCGTGGGTGCGGTCGATCAAGCCGGTGAGCCGACGTCGTTTACCAGTTTCGGCAGCAACGTCTCGCTCTACGCCGATGGATTCCAGGTCGATGGCATGATCCCTGGCGGTTCGCATCTTCTCCTTTCCGGTACCTCCATGGCCTCGCCGGAGGTCACGAATCTTGCGGCGAAGCTGTTCGCACTGAAGCCGGAGTTGACCCCCGAACAAGTCATCGATTTGATCAAGCAGGGCTCTACCGCCACGAATGATAAGCGCGTGAATCTCATCGATCCCAAAAAGACGATTGAGCTCCTTTCGGCTCCGACGACAACCGCCAAGCCATGAAGCCGATCGTCCCTGCTCAGCCTACAAAACTGAGCCCTGCCGAAATCGAGGTACGCCCGCCGGGCAAGGAAATCTCGGCACTCGCGTGGATCGAAGATGCGTATGGCAGTGTGCTCTTCGTGAAGCAGGTCGCAGGAAAACAGCTCTGGTCACTTCCGGGCGGAAAAGTCCAGATCAACGAAAGCTTGGAGGACGGCCTGTGCCGCGAAACTTACGAGGAAATCGGTCTCAAGGTCAGCTCGCTCCATTTTGTCGCCATGTTTGACCGACCTCAAAAAGCGAGTCTCAGCTTCCTCTACCGCGTCACGGTGGTGCCGGGCAAAATGAAATTCCCGAAGAACGAAATCGCGACCGCCGAGTATTTCAATGCGCTCCCGGCGGAATCGACACCCTCCGCACGCTACTTTTGGCATCGCATGCAAGTTCACCTCCGGACCATCGTCACGGAGGAGGCACCTGGGAAATAAACGGCGGTGAGTTCGGACTTTTAACCACCCATCACGTGGAATATCAAGTACAACGCTCCGGAGAACAATCCAGCACCCAGGAACACGCAGACAGGCAAGGTTAAGACCCACGCTAAGAGAATGTTGATCAACGTCTGAGACTGTAGGCCCGATCTATTTGCGGCCATCGTTCCAGCAACGCCTGATGACAGTACGTGTGTTGTGCTTACCGGAGCGCCGCCAAAATCAGCTGCAATCACGGTGCACATCGCTACAAACTCTGCCGACGCCCCCTGCGCGTAGGTCAAGTGCGCCTTCCCAATCTTCTCACCCACGGTAACTACGACGCGCTTCCACCCAATCATTGTTCCTAAACCAAGCGCCAATGCCACCATCGCCTTGACGTACCACGGAATATAACGGATCGAGTCATTCACCGTCCTAAACACCTGCTTCAACGACTCCTTTGTTTTGTCATCTGAGACATAATCTTTGTCGGTCAAGGTACCGATGGCTCCACTTACTGCAAACAGCTCTGTACGCAAGGTGGTACGATCTTCCAGCTTCAAATCAGTATAGACTTTGATGCCGGCCAACTGATCTTCAATCGCTTGGCACTCGGTCACCAAGGCCGCATACGTTTTCTCAGTCGGATCCTTCTTAAACGCTTTAAGTTCTGTTAAGGCCGACTCCTTGTCCATCGTGGTCGTTCCGGCCTTCTGTTGAAAATAGACCTGGGCAGTTTTGATGTCTGCGCTCAAATCTTGAATCTTTTCCGCACTGAGCGTCATATCAATTGCATACGCGCCGGGAATAATTCCGATCAAGATCAACATCAGCAAACCCATACCCTTTTGTGCATCATTTGAACCGTGGGAGTAGCTCACACCTGTGCACGTGATGATCAAAATGATCCGAATCCACAATGGTGGCGGAGTCTTGCCTTGAGGAGCTTCAAAAAGCTCTTTGAAGGGGACCCACGCTTTCAGGGCGAGTAAGAGTAAGAATGAAGCACCGAATCCCACCAAAGGTGAAATCAGCAGAATCAACCCGGTTTGCTTTACCTTATCGATGTTTAGACCATCCAACCAGTAGTGGCCGTTCGAGATGGCGTTGCCGATACCCACACCCATGATCGCACCAATCATCGTGTGCGAACTCGATGCTGGAAGACCCAGATACCAAGTGCCAACGTTCCAGATGATTGCTGAGACTAGAATGGCAAAAACCATCGCAAATCCAGCGGCTGATCCTGAGTTCATAATCAGCTCTACAGGCAACAGACTCACGATCCCATAAGCCACAGCACCGCTCGCGATAAGGGCACCTATAAAGTTCCATAAACCTGACCACATCACCGCATAAGTCGGCTTCAGCGTGTTCGTGTATATCACCGTCGCCACAGCATTCGCTGTATCGTGAAAACCGTTGACGAACTCGAAGCTCAGTGACAGTCCGACCGCCACAATCAACATTAAAATCTCAACACTCGTAATCGTAACGCCCCATAATTCCATATATTCTCCCTTTTTTGACTCCCCAAGCCTCCGATCGTTCAAACGGGGCAATCATCTTGCCCTCGCTCTTATTAGCGGCGGTTATGCGGTGCCCCATCAGACCAGCAGCGGAGTGTGACGTTCCAGCGACGGCGCTGTTACGTTTGTGTCAACAGAGAATTAGGAGCTAAAGGATATCGCTACCGATACCAATCGCTAAATATGCTTCGAGTCATCGTGATCTTTCGTCACGTAGCCGGTCTCTTGGCGTTGAAGATTCACCTCATTCTTTTTCACGTACGCAGCGAATACGTCATCTGCGCTCATCCCGAGCACCTGGGCCATGGAGATCAAAAAATGGAAAAGATCGACCACTTCCACACGGGCATTTTGTTCGTCGAACTTCTGGTATTTCGCCCACCACTTCCACGGCACGCTATCGATCAGCTCGGCGATCTCCTGTTGCATCGCGCGCGTGTAGTTGAGAATCCACTTCGCTTTCTCCTCGTCGGACATCCCTTCGGTATGCACACCGATTCGCTTATTCAAAGCCATCTGCATTTCAAACAAAGCCTGTAATTTATCCACCGACTTACCCTCTTCATTCGTCATAAAGTCTCCTGTTTAGCTTTTCTTTTCTCTACCCTGTTCCCCTACCGGGTCCAGCGTCACGCTGGTTAGTCGCCGTAGCCGTTTGGATGCTTCACGTGCCACGCCCAAGCGCTCTCCACGATCGCCTTCAAGTTATTGTACTTCGGCTTCCAACCCAGCTCCGACATCACCTTACCGGAACTGGCCACAAGACGCGGCGGATCGCCCGCACGCGGCTCGCGAACCACCGCCGGAATGGGATGGCCGGTCACCTCGCGACACGTCTCGATTACCTGCTTCACCGAATATCCATCGCCACTGCCTAAATTGTAACAGGTGCTCGTTTGCGCACCTAGCGCCAGCATATGCGCCGCCGCCAGATCAATGATGTGAATGAAATCGCGCACGCACGTGCCATCGGGCGTCGGGTATTGATCGCCGAAAATCTCCGCCTGCTCCTTTTGGCCTAACGCCACTTTGAGCACATTCGGAATCAGGTGGGTCTCGATCCGGTGATCTTCTCCGAATCGCTCGCTGGCTCCGGCCGCGTTAAAGTAACGGAGGTTCACATGCACCAAACCGTGCAGTTGACCGTACCAATGCAGCACTTTCTCGAACATCAACTTCGACTCGCCGTAGGGATTGATTGGACGCTGAGGCAAGGTCTCATCCATCGGCACACGCTCCGGCGTTCCGTAGGTCGCGCAGGTGGACGAAAAGATGAATTTCTTCACGCCCGCGCTCACCATGGCATCGAGCAGATTCACCCCGTTAGCCACGTTATTGCGAAAATACTTGGAGGGATTGGTCATCGATTCACCCACTAAGGCGCTCGCCGCGAAGTGCATCCCGGCATCGGGCTTCGCACCGGCTACGGCGGCGATAATGGCATCGCGATCACCGAGATCACCTTCGACAAAGGTCGCCCGCGGATCAATCGCCGACCGGTGCCCCTCCGTGAGATTATCGAAAACCGTTACTTGATGTCCCGCATTCAGAAGCTCTTCCGTACAAATGCTGCCGATGTAGCCAGCGCCGCCCGTCAAAAACACGTTCATGCCTCTATAGAATAACCCACGCTTCACATTGTCCAGCTCACATTGTCCAGCTCACATTCTCCAGCTTACATTATCCAGTAGGATGCGAGGAATTTGCTCGCTCTATACGCCCCGGAGCTGTTCTCATCTCTCGACATGCCTGCACCCGCCACCCGAGCCGCCGTATTTGATTGGGACGGCGTTATCATCAACTCCGCTTCCCACCACGAAATCAGTTGGCAACGCCTCTCCGCTGAAGTGGGCAAAGAACTGCCGACGGGCCACTTTGTGCGCGGCTTCGGCATGAAAAACGAGGTGATCATTCCGAAATTGCTCGAGTGGACGCAAGACCCGGACGAAATCACTCGACTCTCCCTGCGAAAAGAGGAGCTCTACCGCGAAGTCGTGGTCGAGTGTGGCATCAGTCCCCTGCCCGGCGTCGAGACGTGGTTGAACAAACTTCGGCTCGCGGGCATCCCGTGCATCATTGGCTCGTCGACGCACCGACTCAACATCACCACCACCTTGCAAGTCCTGGGTTTGCGCGAATACTTTAACGACATCGTCTCCGCCGAAGATGTCTCTCACGGAAAGCCCGATCCGGAAGTGTTTTTGAAAGCAGCGGCCAAGCTCAAAATCTTACCGGGTGATTGCGTCGTATTCGAAGATGCCCTCGTCGGAATCGCCGCAGCCAAAGCCGCCGGGATGCGCGTGGTGGCAGTTACGACCACAAATACGCGCGAGATTCTGGAAGCCGAAACCGATATCGTCGTCGACCGTCTGGACGAACTGAAAATCGACTCGCTTTGGTATTGATTTGTTTTGTTGCCCAGCGAGTCCTTCGTGAAAAACGCCAAGAGGACCGGGTTCAATGTAGCCTGGGTCGGAGGCCAGTCGCAGACTGGCCGTAGGCCCAGGTCATACCGTGAAGCGAAAGCGGACCGAAGGCCCGCGTCAAAACTAATCCCAAAGGAAGCGCTCGTCATAAGGAAGCTCATGCCGAACTAGAAACTCCAGGTATTCTTCCCGGAACGTCTTGACCCGATGATGACTCTCTTGATTGCGAATATACTCCGTAACTCTAACGGCTCACGGCGAAACACCCGTAACCTCTTTGCCAATGAAACGAGTCGAATTCACGCCCCATTGTCTTTACCTACTTTGAAGACGAAACCTTCACAATCTCCACGATCTTTGAAATCGAAATGGTTTGATGTAAGCTAAAGAAAACATGGACGTGGTCTGCAACTCCTCCGATTTGGATGGCCGGACATTTCTTATCTGCAAGAACTGTCGCCAGATAGGCATTTAATTTCAATTGATACCCCCCAATAACGGTTCCCTATCCTTCGTGCTAAAGATCAAGTGCTGAGGATTATGCGAAAAGGATTGTGACATACCGGTTTATATCAACACTTTTACGCGTGCTTACAGCCCGCTTTCCCTTCACCTTGCAAACCTGGGCCTACGGCCAGTCCACGACTGGCCTCCGACCCAGGCTACATTGAACCCGGCCCACTGGGCCTAAAGACATACTGCTCTCAAAATTCCAACATCTTTTCGATCCTGGCCAAACTGAATCCCTCCTTGTGGGCCTAGAGACCGATCACGTTTTTGACACAGTCCCGTG
>CAVURW010000265.1:0-16293 GCA_963743595.1 uncultured Verrucomicrobiae bacterium | reverse complement strand
TTTTTTTTTTTACTCGTCGGCGTTGCTCCAGGGCGAAGCCGCAGTTGCCAGGTCAATACAGACATTGTTGTGGCCAAGTGCGAGCTTCAGTCCTTGGGAAGGAGCCGGAGAAATATCGCCTTGAAAAGATTCTCCCTCATTATCCCTGAGGGAGAGAGTTACAAATGTGGAGTCTCCCTCCACCAATTCCACATCGGTATCGATTCTCCGAGGATGCCCGAGCGATCCCCCCACGTGGTGATACTCGCTCGGATGGATGATGATGTGAGTCAGTCTGGCATTTGGTGCGAAGTCAACGATCATCCCGTCAGGGCCATTGGTGATCGTGTACTGTGTAGGATCATCGTGGCGATGTCCCACCCAGGGCTCTTTCTCGCCAAACGAAAAGAGAGGTTGTTTGGCAAAGGTCAGTTGATCATGGGCTGGATCGATGACGCTACACGAATGAAGTTGTACATCTAAACCCGATCCCTTCGCCTTGATTAGGTCAATTTCCTGCAAGAATACGGGACCGACTAGATGCTTGGAATCGGGATTGTGGAAGGAATAGACGGAATTCTTTGAATTGGATTCCAAAGGAACTCCATCTTGGATGTCCCAGTTCAATGTTCCGTTCGCTACTGGCTTTGGCGGGAGTCGGAGAACGGACCCCTCGCTATCGACCAGTAGAGGCGAAATATTCACCATGCCGCCGGTGAAAGTAGCGCTCAAGGAAAACTGTGTCGGCTTAAGCCCCAGAGGATTGAGCCGACACTGTTTGCCTAACAATTGACACACCGTCTCCTGGGTAGATTCTTCGAATTTGACCGTTACGCCCTCCGGCCCGCTTGTCACCGCAAACGGTGGGGGATTCTTTATATCGCTTGGCAGGGCGAACCACTCTTCAGATGGAGTAAATTGTATCGAGGCTGGCGGAGTATCAGCCGCTAGGGGCAATGTGCCCACGAGGAGGAATAGAAGCCCGACAAAGCGTGGCCGCAAGCGGTAGCTGGATTTCATCCCATGTTTGGATAAATGCATCATAAGATCGACAATTCCTGGCAGCTTCCACCCGTTAGAGACCACCCAGTTGATACCGGGTTTTGTGTGGTAGCGAATTCAGATGCTAGATCTTGCGGCGTCGTTGCAATTAATTAAAGGGCTGGCGAATTCACCCGTTGCATGGTTTCCGCCGATTTCATGAACCCTTCGATCCGATGCACTCGACAAAATCGCAATTCTCCAACTCTGCCCATACTGCTCCCGGTAATTCCTCATCCGGTCCGATGACAATTGCGGAGGGATTGCTCTTCAAACCCGCAAACCTGCGTATTCCGTCGCGTTCGATTGTCCAGAGCTTGGGACCGGAACGATAAGTCACGGAACCGAAAGTGCGGGAAACGGTCGGGGGCGGGGTCAGAGTAGGATCGCTCAGGCCATCGCCCAACCGTTCAATCAGGTTAAGCCAAATCCGAAAGATCTCGCTACTGGGGACGATGGACATGATCGGATCTTCGGAATTCAGAGCCCCAGGGAGAGTTCCATCCGAGTAAGTCCAGGCGGCCATCGTCCTCTCCAATTCGTGAATTAGTGCAGCGGTATCGGGACTGGGAACAGCTTGCTGGTGGTGACGCATGGCACGAATGAGACCGGGAAGCGCTCCAACCACGCAGGGCGACCGAATCCAGCCTGTAAATTTGGCCCTATCTTCGGGATCCGATTGCGCTCCCCAAGCCAGGTAGGTGAGGCCATCTTCACCGCGATAAGCGGCGTCCTGAAGATGCTTTACCACATTCGTTTCAACGGGAAGAATAGTGGCATCCCCAGTATTGACGCGGATGATCTCAAGCATCTCAAGTATGACGTCGAAATAGTTTGTCCGCTCGACAAAATGGGGCTTGTCTCCTCGTTCGAAAAGACCGAACTGCTCATAGTAATAATCGGGCCCCAGATAACGCTTGAGCACGGGTTTGCCGAACTCCTCGTAACGACTCCAGTCGCCAAAGACTTTGCCGTAGAGCGCCAGGGTTGCCACGATCGTCAGGTCTTGATTTGTCACTCCGCACCAGCCAGATGTCAGTGGACCGCTCCAATTGTTGCCTCGCCGCCAGCCTTCGCTGTTAAACCACCGCCAATGGCGGTCAATAGCTGGCCGGATTTGCCGAAGCAACCTGGGATTTACGCTCTCTGCCCCGGCATATGCGAGCAAAGCTAGGAGGGGCATCCCCTGGTGGATCGGGCAGGTCTCCTGACAGGTATAAGTCGGTTCAAATTCACCGGAGGCGTGGATGAAACCCCCTTCAGGAGCTTGAAGGTAAAGAAGTTGAGAGACGATCTCATCGGCCATTTGAATCCATGAATCGGCAGACGTTTGGCGGTGAAGGGCCAAGACGGCATTCATGATAGGCCAAGAGCTGGCCGCGGTTATGCCATGATAACGTTTGCTCAAAACGGAAGTTTTGCCCCAGCAACTATGAAGGTGCAAGGCTCCGATTGATCCGGGGCCTTGTCGCCACGACAGGATGTAGGACGTGACGCGATTGAGATTTTCTTGAGAAAAAATATCGGCTGGAGTTCTGTCCAGACAGGGATAATGGATGGAAGTGTTCTGAGTCATTAAATAGATTTCCTAATTCGTACTTTCGATTGTTTCACTGCTCGCGGCTGTTGAACGGAGCGATCATTTTGCATGTATTCTAACCAAAACCACACCGTGACTAGGCACAGTTGCTTCAAACTCATCTGTGAACGCTCCCAAATCCTTTTGAGCCCATACATCCCGCACGATCTGTTGCCCCTGGATGCCGAGGTCCCGCCATTTTACAATTACTTTTGTCTCCTGTTCTCCTAAATTGAAGAGTCCAACAGCCTTTGAGCCATCTGCCAAATCCCTGGCATAGATCGGCTGGGAGCCGGTCGGGGATAGGCATGTGGCCTCCTTTCCAAGCAGGTCTTGATCGATATCCAAGACCTCGTCATTGCTCAAAAGACCGTATGTAAAATCGTCCATTTGCGACATATCACACCCAATTAAAAGTGGAGCGGCGAGAAGGCACCATAAGCTGATGTGGGTATATTGTTCGTTAGGGGTCAGTCGGCTTTGGTGCGGATCTCCTCCCCACCCTAACCTTCCTACGATCAACATATCGGGATCATTCCAGTGACCCGGTCCGGCATATTTCTCATAGCCTAACTGCTTGAATCCAATTCCTGTCATACTTGGCCAGGTATCGGTGATGTCGCCTTTCGTCCGCCAGCAATTTCCGCCCACCTCGTCTCCCCATTCCCAAACATTTCCCATTCCGTATTGGCAAAGGCTGAAAACGATGTCTCTCTTCACCTTGTCCAGTGAGGCACGAAATACCTTGTACGGTTTCTGCCAGTTTTCTAGGTAAAGTCGCTTTTTATCGTCCGGATTCAATTTATTAAAGTAATTGTTCAGTTCTCCATTGATCTGCCCATATCGCTTGTTTTCGTCATCGCTTCTCTTAGGTTTCGCCTCTAGTGATGCTTTTTCCGATTCGAGAGCCTGAATTTGCGCAGCATCTCCGGGCAGCAGGGCTTCGCTCTCTTGACACATAATTGACTGCGAAATCCTTCCGTAGGAGCACCAGTCGTATTTAACGTAGTCCACATTCCATTCGGCATAACGCTGGGCATCCTGATCCTCATGTTGATAGCTACCGGTGGCGTGTCCGCAGGTAATTGTGCCGGGCGAGGAATAAATTCCAAACTTCAAACCTTTGCTATGGATGTAATCGCTCAAGGCTTTCATATCGGGGAATTTAGCGTTGGATTGAATCAAGCCATTCGCATCCCGGCCTCCTTCCCAGCAATCGTCAATATTGATGTAATTCCATCCATGGTTTACCAACCCTGATGAGACCATGGCATCGGCAGCCGAGCGTACTTCTGCATCTGTTACCTTCCACCCAAAACAATTCCAACTGTTCCAGCCCAACGGAGGGGTTAGAGCAATCGTATTTCCGCAGACGATGTGTAAAGTTCGTTGTGCCTTGCCGAGAGCGTTTACCGCATGCAAAGTCACTCCAGTTTCACCTTTGGTCGTCAGTATTCCGGTAATTTGGCCCGTGGCCGGATCCAGAGTTAAGCCAGGAGGAAGATTTTCTGCTGAAAAGGTGACGGGCCGAGTTCCGGTGGCCGAGATAGTAAAGAGAAACGGGTTATTCGGACGAACTCCAAAGACTTGTGGCCCTGTAATGCACGGCGTGGCGGGTGATTTTGGGGTCAGTACCAGAGACACCGGCGTGGGATTGTTAGATGGCGTCTCTGCGAGACAAAATGTAGGCATAAAAATCGACAAAAAAGCTAAAACGGGTATCGCATGCATGATTTATGGAGCCCCTAGGGCTATGACTCTTAATTAAGCCCTGCCCGAATTTACGAAGCTATTCATGTTTGGTTCTCATGTTGAAAGGTTCACAAAATCTTCTCAGAGAAGTCCTAAGCCAGCTTTTCCCCTCGCGCTGCCAGGAGAATTCGGTACCAGCTCTCGCGATCAAGTGTGACATTGTCCGCTTGAACCGATTTCTGAATCACTTCGGGCCGAGTAGAGCCGATAATCGGTATGATCTTGCTGGGATGGTGCATCAGCCAAGCCAGGATAATTGCCAAGGGGGTTACCCCATAGGCGTTTGCGGTCTCCGACAAGACCGGACGCAATCGAGCCACAGTAATCGCATGATCGACGGAGTCCAGGGAGGGCGCATTTTCATCAAAAGCTCCTGCTAGCTGTCCTCCAGCCAATGGACTATAAGCCATCACCGACATTTTTTTCTCAAGACATTGATCGATGGAGCCGTCATCAAAAGCACCCAGCGCCATTAAGCTGATCCGCACTTGGTTTGAAGCAAGGGGAAATGGCATCGCATTTTGTAAGGCATTGACCTGAGACGGCTTGAAATTGCTAACACCAAAAGAACGCACTTTCCCCGACTTTTGAAGCTCGACCATCGCCCGCGCAAGTTCGTAGGGGTCGAGCAAATAATCTGGGCGGTGAAATTGGAGAAGATCAATTCGATCAAGATTCAAACGTTGAAGTGAGGCTTCGACTGATTTTATCAGATGGGCACTGCTTAAATCATAGCGATGTGGCGCTCCGGGTGGATCGTTCTCGAATCGGATTCCGCACTTCGTGGCAACTACCAGACGGTTTCGCCAGTCAGGATGATCCTTCAGAGCAATTCCGTAAATCTTCTCGCAACTCGTGTCCCCGTAAATATCAGCGTGGTCAATGAAGGTGTATCCCGAGTCCACGACACTTTCCAGTATTTTGATCCCTCTGCTAATCGCCGCAGCATCGACTTTTGTGCGATCCCAGGTCCCGGAAATACGCATGGCACCATAGGAGAGTCGCGTCACGGAAATATCAGTGGTTCCGAGGAATTGAGTCTTCATTTAATAAAGGGAGTAGTATGAAGCCTTATATAGCCCTTGCAAAGTGGACGTGGTTCACCCGTTGAGTAGATCAATAAATAATGGATCTAACTTTGAGCGTGTAGCGGCGTTGACCGGCCGACAATACAACGAGTGAATTCTTCTAATCTTCCGTTAATAGCAATAACGCCGCACGCTAAAAGTCCTGGGCTGTTTCACTCCTTCCATGAGAAGGCAAGGTTCTGCTTTACCTGTCGTCAACAAAATCTATGTCGAAGTTTCCTTTTCTCACGATTACCACTTTCCTAGCCAGCACATTGATATGCGCGTGTGGTCAAACCACTAACCTGCCAGACCTTGTCATCCAGAATCTGAAATCCGACACGGATAATCCTGTCGAGGGACATCGAATTTCGATGACCGCGACTATTAAGAATCAGGGCACAGCTGCCACTCCGGACAACGTGAAGGTTAGTCTGGTTTTCTACGATATTTCGGGCCTTCCCCCTGGTCAAATCTCACCGCGCAAGACGCTTTTCTGGACGCATTTTGGCCAGTCAATCGCGCCTGGTCAAACCCTGGAAGTCAAGAGCGGCCCCGTTTGGTCTCCCGATGCGGGAACCCATACTATTCTAGCTCAAGTTAATGACATCGGCATCGTCAAGGAAAGCGACCGAACAAACAACTTTCTCGTAACTAAAGTCACGGTTGTCCCAGATCCGGCTCTCGCCGCCAGCATGGGACCTGCTGAGCCTTCCACCTATCGACCTTCTCCGAATGAGGCGATTCGAAATGGGAATATTCCAAGCCCAGATCTGAAGCCGATGTGTATACCCAATGAGGATGCCGAACTCGGCGTCAGCGATGGGATGAACGTCATCAAGACCACCCACGGTTTTATTCTGGCGGATCCGGCACCTGACCAAATCGTTACAGGTGCGGACTACGTTTTTTCCTACCGAGTCAAGTCCCTCAACGTGGGGCCAAACGACAAGAAAGATGGTTTTTTTCTCTGGTTGCAATATCCCTCTCTCACTGAACCGCCAAACAATGGGGGATATGTTCCCGGTCCTTCTTGGAACGGGACCTTTAACTGGAAGCACATGGAGAATCGGTTTCGCATGCCTCTGGGAGTCTCCAGGTACCAGATTTTTTTCAATGCACAGAGTCCGGAAGGTATAGCCTATCTTACGGACCTTTCTCTCCGTCCCGTGGACGATGTTGACATGAAAATGGATCCGAAAATCTCCTTTCTAGGAGCGGGTGATCGTGAGCAACTGGTTTGGATCTGGGACGATCCCACATTTACGTGGAACGGTGACAACTCCAAGGAGAACCAGGGAGGAAACATGTCTGCAGATGTAATCAAAGGTGTACCTCACAAGGAAGTCTGGTTTCGCCGCACGCTTTCCGTGCCTCCCGGAATTACTGAGGCAAAGGCCGTTTTTGTAGGCGACGACTTCGGAACTCTGGAAGTTAACAACCAGGCGGTTGGCTCCAACGCATCAGTTCAGGATATAACCCAGCTCTCACTTGACGGCATTCTTCGACCTGGCGACAACGAATTCGTGTTCAAGGTGGTGAACAACCACGGGCCGGGCGGACTTCTAGGCCGCATTCAATGGAAAGCAGCCCAAGGGCAAGAAGCATTTTTTCCAACGAATGACCACTGGGACTGTTCGAATGACAAGGGTGTCACCTGGAAGCCGGCGGCTCAGGTCGCCCTCCCTGTCCCCGCTCCCACACAATTTAACTGGTGCTACGCGCATCTGAAGAAAAACAGCTATGACCTTAGCTCGAATATTCCTTCAGGCACACAAGCCATCCGGGTAGCTGTCACCTCCCCAGGCAGTTTTCGGATATTATTGGATAGCCAGGACCGCGGGACCGCTCTTTGTGCAAGCCGCTATCGCCAGATGGAATTAAGGGATATTGGAAACGCACAACGCGTGACCGTAAGCCTGGAGGATATTACCCAGCCCGCGCTTGGAAACGGCACCGTAGCCTTCAAGATCGGAGATTCGTGGAAAATTGTGCCGCTCTCCAGTTTTACTCACAATGGATACGCCCCAACTGAAACCAAGGCTTTTGCATCCCCTAAGAGCTGGCCGATCAACATTGGATCTTTTGAAGCAGCCGCTGATCGCCCACCGCGAAATCTACAGATGCGTCTTGATCCTTGGGCTGAGAAACTTTTAGCTGGTTCAAGCCAGATATTTGAACTGGGGAAACTTGGGCAAACAACCTCCAGTGCTTTTGCTCCGCTGAAAGATAGTAATTATAAGATCGACCTTGCGACTTCTGCAGGAAGCACTGTTCAGACGGCCGATTTAGCAAGAATTCCGAAAGGCCTGGAATCAACATTGCGACCCGATTTCACCACTAATTTCCATTTGGACTCCGTGCCACAAAACGGTGCCGCCTTTGTTTTGGGCGTGGAGGATACCGACGTCATCGTTTCCAGTTTGGGAGTTTTCGTCAACGGTGTGTTTTCAGGCATGCCCCAAGTGCTGGGGTATAATCGAGTGCCAGGCGGTCATTGGCTTACGAATCGGGTTTACGTGATCACGATTCCAAAGGAACGTTTTCATCTAGGTGACAATGCGTTGACCATACGGATTCTCCCCTCTTTTTACCCTATGGGCGGAGAAGCCAACCAGGCGGAAGAATACATTTCAATGATGGGTTTGGGCAGCAATGCGGGTAACCCGTACAAGGGAGAATGGATGCATTGGAATACTTTGTCTCTTTATGCTCTTGGCAAGCCAACGGAAGATCCGGTTAACGGCCATCCTACATGGATCGGAGTAAACAACGGCGTACTTACCAAAGCGGATCCAAGCTACCGGAATTTCATGCTGAGAGACCTTTCGTACCTTGGGTTAACAGGCACGGGTGCGCCGTTTCGGCTCGGGGTTTGGGGTGAGGGAGACCTTAAAGCCTGGAATACGACCGACCCGACCTACCCCGACAATAAGACCATGGCCGACATGCAGTTATCCGGCATATGCGATATGGGCATGAAGCCACTGGTTACGTGTGAACCCGGAAGAAACGTCACCGACTTTGATCCTTCCCACCTAGCCGAAGCATCTGAGGGAAAAGCCGTTCAGCGATATGGTAAATACTTTGATACGCTAGAGACGGGAAACGAGGTTGAACATCCCCTCTTTGGTTGGGATGCCCTGCCCATGGCCTACGCCTTCGGCCGAATTCAAATGTCGGCTGCATTTGGTCACCTGTTAGAGAAACTAAGTCCTAATCCAAACATGAAAATCATCGGACAGGGTTGGTATTTCGCATGGGATTTTTCAGTGATTGATGCGCAAGCCCGTCAAGAGGCTCCAGACGATATGAGTTGGACGGACGGCCTCTGCGCACATAACTACGGGAAAAGCTACATCTTGGAGGAGGTCGGTTACTACCTGCTCTATGGAGTTAATCTTCCCAAGCCTTTATGGGTGACAGAGTGCGGCGCTTGGTCCTCCGACACCAACGATGCGAACGCCTTCGATGCCGACCTCCGCGGTGATCTGGCGTTCGCCACCAATTTGGTGATGTACGTGCCCCATCCCTATGACGAGGATTCACCTCATTTTTCACTATTCTCTGCGCATAGTAAGGACGCTTTGATTCGCGAGCGGGCCAATTCTTTCCGGCGACTCGTCCACACCTTTGGTCTGCATGGAAAACCTCTCGCTTGGAGCTATACCAATGACTCTGCGATGAAGGATAAGCTCGTCTTTGTTAATCCAGTCGATGCAGGGAAGTGGATCAAAGTTTCCTTCGTGAATTATGAACATACTCCAGTTCCTATCGATCTGAACGTCGTGATTCCATGCGTCGGCTCACTCAACGCCATCCGGTACGGCACGGGTCGAACGGTCGCAGAGGCAACACATCAAGTAACTCTCCAGTCCAATCCTCAGGTCCATTTCCAGGAAACGCTGGGACCAGGCGAAGCGGTCGAATACCTGATCACGAAGAATCCGAACCAAAAATAAAGGTTGAGGCGTTGCAAGATGGTTACGAAAACTCCTGCCAGTTTCCGCATTGGGACTGAACGGGCAATCGAGTTTGATAGAACACTCACTAGGTCGACAAGGCATTGAACCGATTACGGCTTAATTTCCATCTGGAGATCCAACTCTTGCAGCAGTGGGCTGACTTGTGTGAAGAGCCATTCCACGACGGCGTCATTCACCGGAGTGCTCAGGTAGGCGGCGAAAATGCCGTCGCGTGATTCCCGAAAAACGAGCGTGTTATCCGCAAATGCCACCGCCCCGGTATGAGCGGCCCGCTGCTCGGCTCGCGCGACATCCAGGATGCTTCTGCAATTTAGCGCCACAAAGCGTAAGGTATCTTCCGTAAGCGTGTTATTGGCGCACCAACCCCGTACTGTTCCACTCGAATCCACAAATACCGCCGCAACGAGATTTTGGATTTTAGCGATCTGTTCAAACTGCTTGTTCACAGCACCAGATGATGAATTGTTCTCGAATCGCTTCAGCGTCGGTAGTCGGAGCCACGGTAGCATGATGGATGCCGGACGGGTCCGATACAAGCACCTGTTGCTCTTCCGGTCCGTAGAGGGTCACATGGGTGAAGTAGACCGTTTCCAGAGCCACCGTAATATCCGCCATTCTTAGATAAATGAAGTGCGTAAAAAACTGCGCAAGATCTTGATCGACTACGTGAAATGATTCCTGGAGTTCACCCGCAAAACTAATCCGCCAGCGAGAGGTCACTGGGGGCGGCTCTGCGATGGCGATAGGCGGAGGTGTTTCCTCTTCCTCAATGATGAACGGCTCATCGAGCACAAACGGGACCATGCCATCCGGTACGGGCATGTCACCGATGATCATGGTCGGCCTCACTGCGGGCTCCGGTAACGGCTCCTGCGCCTCGACAATCGGCCCCGGTAATTTCGACGGCTTGGGACGCACGAGTGACTGGGTCACCGCGATCAGGCTATTTGGTCGGGGCCGCGTCGTGGAGTCGAGCAAGAGGGGTTCCAGCACACCGGTGAGCTGTTGCCATTCTTCCTCCGTTTGTGGTTTCAGGAGCAATTCCGTGGCACCTCGAGACTTCGCTTGTTCCACAACGTGGATGCTCGGGTTGGTGGCGACAATCACGTAGTTCGCGCGCGGATGCCGAACCTTAAAATCATCGAGAATACGAAAGGTTTCGAGGGTGCCCAGATCGTTATCGATTGCCACGAAGTTGAATGAGCTGAGCTGGTCATCCGTGTAGTTCTTGCGCTCGTCGAGCTGAATCTGAAGGATCGCGGGTGAGGGAATCAACTTCAATAAGCGCTCTTGAAAGAGGGCTGAGAAGTAGGGGTCATGCGAAATAATTAGGCCCTCAAACATGGTGTCGGCATGAACAATCGTTGAGACTTGTCTCTCATCTGACTTTTCAACGGTGAGACAGTCGTACAGTGCACTCAATTTTTGTGAAAATACGTGAACTTGATCAAATGGTCGAAGAAAAAACGCGTTGAAACGATTAATTCTTATACTGTGGATACTCGCGTTAGTGGTTGGTGGCGAACGGTTTTCGCACGCATGCCTGTTGAAACGTCGTCCAAAGTGCTTTCTAAAGCTGTTTTCAGAAATAAACCATCAGAGGTGATTTATTAACCTGTGGCTAGAACATCCTGCTGGGTACCCCATAAGCAAATCTGTTAACTTTCCGCAGGGCTTTAGAAACAGTGGTTTTGCGCTAGGGTTCTAGTGTGAAGATCGCAGAACGGATGTGTTTGTTCTTTTGGGCGATCACCATGGTCGCGTCGACCTCCTGTGTCGGTTTAGGCGTGATGATTCAATCGATCAATTTCTGCGTGGGCATCGGAGGCCAAATGCCGCAAATGGTACCGGAATCGCACTCCCTCATTTTCGCCGGCTTAGCGACGCTACCGTTGTCATTTTACGCACGCTATTACGGCGTGAAACATCTGCACTTCCTGGAGCACGACGAAAGCATTTCCGAAGACGATGAGCTTTAGCAGGGTTCCGGGATTTGCCCCAAGTTTTTGGTTGGATACTACCTGTCCAGGGAACTGGGAACGTGGTGCGGAATTGGATATAAAACGTGCTCTAATTTCACATTGACGCAGAGGCGGGCAATCCATACTCTGCTGGGTTTGTGAATCTATTTGCTTCATCAACCAAACGATTCGTGATGGTCGCGGTCATAATCGTTATATTTAGTGCGATTGGTTATTGGTATTATATAGCTCCACCAGGGCAGGTTACTTACACAGATGTGGAAATTCAAAACGCTTTCTTCCAAAAGCTCTTGGCCACTCCAATTGTTTTTTACGGTAAAGTAGTGGATGAGAAGAACAATCCGATTGCTGGAGTGGACGTTACCGGGCAACCATCACAGACTATGGTCGTAGAAGGAGCTACGAACAACCCGGTCCTGCCTACTAAAAGTGACGATAACGGTCAATTCTGCTCTTCTACCCACGGAGGGCAGATAACAATTTGCGTCAGTAAACCGGGTTATTATGATACGGAATCGAAAAGCCAATTTTGCTACATTAAAAATAATGAAAATTATAGTCCGCACTCAGACGTTAATAATCCGGCGATATTTGTTATGTGTAAAGTAGGAGTTACCGAAGACGTGATTCCTGTAAAACTGCAGATTCATATGCCGATTGATGGTAGCGTTACTCAGAAACGATTGGTAACCCCCACACAGCTCGAGTTTCAATTGCAAGGTTGGGATCAGTATGGAGGTTGGCCACCCCATGTTAATGAACCGTATGACTGGAAGGCGATTCTCTCGATCCCTGGCGGAGGTGGCTTTGTCGAACGTAAAGGCGGCAAATACGATTTCGAGGCACCAGAGAAGGGGTACACAAACCAGATTGAGGTCGATATGCCGACTCATTTAGGAGGTGCTTGGCGCTCAGGATATGGAAACTCGTACTACATGCGGACGGCGGACAATCGATATGGGCGTGTAGAGATCTTTTTTAGTGGTGACCGGACTCCGACCGTTGATGTGGAAGGATATATTAATCCTATCCCTGGACACCGGAACCTCGAGCATTCCCGTCTCGAATGACGGGCTCACTAGGTCGCACAATGCGCCTATAAGAAAGAGCAGGGCACTGCTGGGGTGTTTATTTATCATTTGGGGAGACTCTTTTAAGACTCCCGGCTATCTGCTAAGAGGTAATCCTTCCCGGCCTTATGCTTTTCCTCGATGCGTTTTATCTGCTGCTGATCCTGCTCCCGATGATAAGCATTTTAGGTGCGGCGCTCGCCTTGGAGTTGGCGCTGCCCAAAGTGAAGTTCCCTATTTTATTTTCCACGGTACCCATCCTCTTTCTGGTGCCTTTTTTCATCGAGCATTTCATCGGGCTCGGTCGTCCAACCTGGCTTTTCGCGCCGATCATTTTCGGATCGCTCTACCTGATCCAACGGCGCGGTTGGTCACTGCTTCGGGAGCCAGTGCTCTGGTATTTCCTGGCGACGTTTCTGTTCTGTCTGCTGTGGCGTTGCGAACGCCCGGATCTTGATGGGTACACGGAACGGCTCGCCGATCTGTCGTTCGTGAATAATTGCAGTCGTGGCGATTGTTTGCCACCGAACGATCTGTGGTTACGAGGCCAGAAAATGGACAGCTATTACTACCTGCAATATTACATCGTCGCCTGGTTGAACCGGGCCATGATGGTTCCTACCGGGGTCTGCTGTAATCTTGGAGTCTGTTTCGCCATAGGATTCGGCGGGGCGGCCGTTGCGGTGGCCATTAAGCAGCTCACTTCGTCGATTTACGCTGGGTCGATCGCCCTGCTCCACATCCTCTATGGGGCCAGCGGCGTGGCTCTTGTTATTCCATTTTGCTTCACGAAATATGATTACTGGACCGCGTTCCACTTCATCGGAGTCTATTTCAAGGCGTCGAACCCCGATCTCAATGACACGGGCCGTGAACTCATGGCGACGATCGGCTCCTCCACTCCGCTGGCACCCATGGAGTTTTTCGCACACACGGTGATCTTGGGAGATTTTCATTCGTCGCTTTCGTCGCTCTATCTCTTAGGGCTGTTGCTCATCAGCATTTGCTATACGGAATCGGAGCCGTTTCAATCGCCGAACGATCGCTTTCTTGCGGGGCTGGCGGTAGCGCTCCTTCCCCTGGCGATCGTGATGAATTGTTGGGTCTTACCGCTTTTGGGAATCATTCTTTGCGCGTGGTTTATCTATCGTCGATTTCAAAAGAAACCAGACGATCTGCGCGAGCTCTTCATTGCCGGGGCTCTCCCGTTCCTCCTGATTTTTCCCTACTTCTCCCACTTTGCGATCGGCAGCCAGACCTACCACAATGCCATTGATGCCTCGTACATCCCGATCCCTTACTCAAATTGGTTCCTCACGATGTTCCCCGGCATGGTCATGATCTTGCTGAATGCGCAACGCTCTTTCCCGGTGAAGTGGCGCGCGGTCCTTCTCGCTTTGGTAGCGATTTACGTGGTCTTTCGACTCTTCCACGGCAGCGATACGTCCGGGCGCCTGATCCATTACACAGACCTCTTCACGCTCGGCATGGTCATCATCACCTTGATTGCCGGAATGATGCAGCCCGGCTTAATTCGATTCTTCATCCCCACCAGCGTCGCCCTGTTTCTCTTCTCCCGGTTCATTCATATGGACGATTACCTGGGGCCCTACATCAATACCTCCATTAAGTGGTGGCCGTGGGCCTACGCATTTGCCGTGGTGCTCGGTTTCGGACTCGCCTGGCGGCACATCATCGTGCGCAGCGCGGCCATCGTCTTGGTGGTTCTGACAGTGGTGCCTTATGCCTACGTTGTCGGTCTGCCCGTCAGGCTGAACTGGGGTGGGCTGGAGGGCTGCCACTACGTTCGTGCCAACCCGATCGAGAACGCCATGCTCACCTACCTGAACTCGCTCCCTCGCGGCACCGTTCTGGAAGGCGTGGGAGATCAGGATTGCGCCGGCGTACCGATCTTCCAACCCTTCACCCAACACTACGCTCTCGGCGGCTGGATCGATCGCGAACTGGTGTGGCGTGGTGCCTACCGAAATGATCTGCTCCAACTGGCCAATGACCGGCTGCGATTCTATCAAAATGACCTGCCTGATTCACGAATCTGGCTGCTCACCCACCGCGTCGATTACATCACCTGGACCGATCCCGATAACGCGCGCGCGGGCTCGAAAGGATTGCGCGATTGGCAGCTCATCAACCAAGCGATCTCGCCCTCGTACGCCTGGCATGATTTCGGCGATCCTGGAAAGCCGATCGGGCAGTATCCACTCGGGTTGTGGGTGCGCAGAACGGTGAGGTAATCGTGTGGTTTCCCTCTTTTCAGGAAAGATGCACTCCGTAATCGTGCGCATGACTGTGTTGTTGCGAACGCGAGAATGAGATCTGATAGAGTGCGCTCTGCCGACCGAGAACTTCCAGGCGAATCACGTTTTGCGCCGCGCGGATAGCGTCCACACGTGACCGGTCTAGCTCGTGCGGATCCATTCCCCGCTCACGGCAAACCGCGTGCGATTCCAGTGCCTGCTTCAGCTTCCGGTGGTACGTCGCCGCGACATCGCCCATGCTACGGTGAGTTTGGAAATCACGCGTCAGCCCGTTGTGTACGAGGCTTACCTGAGTTGCATCGCTAAAATCGTTCGGGTTATGTCGCCCCGTAAGCCAGTTTGCGTAGAACTTTCCGTTGTCCTCGAGCGCCGCTTGCACGGTCTCGCCCGTATCGCGCGCCGTTTCCGTATCAGCCGGGGTATACGCGGCGGTCTGGAGCGGCTCGATGTACACCACCTCAGTTTCGGCGGGGCGTAGAACTTTGTGAAGAAATTCACCAGTCATATTTCATGCTCCGTTTAGGGGTGATCACGACAAGGCTTTGGAGTTTCTGGAGGGATCTGGTTTGCTCATCGCGCAGTGCGTCATAATCGCCCACAGGGTGTGCGCTTTCGGCGCTCTTGCGGTTTGATGAGTCTTGATTCAGGGTCATGCTGCCCTTCCAGAGGGTTTGGAAGCTGATATTTTGAGGATTATCCATAGAATTCGGCACCTTTCGTTACGGGAGTTTTACGTTATTGTTACATTTCGGTTACGCTTTTCTTGTTTCTAGGCAGATCTCAAAAGGAATGCAACGTTTTTTTGGGTGTTGTCGCATTTTTGTAACGGTTTCTGCGCTGTTCCGTTTCGCATTCGTCACGCGTCTGTAACATTCAAGCGCCGAGCTGCCGGAACGCAAGCCTTTTCTTTATCCAAGCCGCTTCGCTTTTTTTCGATGGGAAAGTCTTCATAGGCCTCCTTTCCTTCGCCTCCTCGGTTTCATTTATTAATGAGGCAACTGGTTGATGTTGGAGCCAGAAATGACTTTACTACCAAATGACGATTCGATTTTTGCGCGATGCCGACTTGGAATTATATCGACCTCTTCGGCTCGCGGCGGTGCGAGATTGTCCGACCGCATTTGGCTCCGATTATACGCGAGAATCGGAGTTGAGCCCGGAGCAGTTGAAGGAGCGGTTTCGCACTCCAGATGAGCCGGATAACGGCATTTTTGGTGCATTTATTGAAAGCGAGAGCAGCACTATTTTGGCGGGTATTCTCGGCTTCTCACGCGAGCGCGGGGTAAAGCGGCGACATGTGGCGACGCTTTGGAGTGCCATTGTCGCACCCGATTATCAGAGGCGTGGAATCGGCGGAAAATTACTCGATGCAGCCATCTCGCACGGGAGAGCGATCGGTTGTCGTCAGATTACGCTGACAGTAACGGCTAACAACGCTGGCGCACGTCGGCTCTACATCTCACGTGGCTTCGAGCCGTTCGGACTGCAGCGCGGGGAGCTTTTTGTCGATGGCGACTATTACGATCTCGAATATCTCGCGCTCTACCTTTATCGACAC
>CAVURW010000264.1:0-8642 GCA_963743595.1 uncultured Verrucomicrobiae bacterium | reverse complement strand
ATATCACGTTGATGCCCGATTCCACTGCCTTAGATACATTTCACCTTGCTGCCGACCCCAAAATGATTCGGGTACGGAGAGAGTTGGAAGCACTTGCTCGAAATTCCATTCGGCTCTGGCCCGAACTCATGAATGAAGATGCCATACCCGTGGGTTTCACGAAACTAGGTGGGCGTCCAGATTTGCCCTTAGATGTGGAATGGCCTTCATACCACATAGATATGCCGAGACCGTCCCCGGCATATCTTGAAGCTGATCCGCGTCAACCAGTTCTTCCGGAAGATGGAAATCTAAGTCTTCCATTCTTCGGTCAGTTCGATTTAGCTGAATTGGCCCCATTTGATCTTGACGGTGTTTTGTCGAAGTCAGGCATGCTTTACCTATTCTACAACGATGAGTTGTACTCGGCAGATTATTTCTCCGAGCCTGAGGTGAATGAAGCGGGTGAAAAGGTCGACGTGTCAGAACGGTTGCAGGCCATGAGAGCACAGGGACTAATAGGAGAAGACGAAGGAGGGTGTGCTGATTACAGGAATGGTACTATTTATTACACCAGGCTCTATGGTTACACCTTCTCTGGCAAAGCTCGGGCTCTATATTCCCAGTGCCCAAGAGACCGCCTTCAGAGACGGGATTTCCCCACCAATCTGTCAAGTGGAAGAGGAAATTGGAAGAACGAGTACAAAACTTCGATTCTAAAATTCACCAGCGAGCGGCTGTTACCGAGAGGTGAAGATCATCTGGTTGAAGAGACTAGCAGAGGAAGGAGTGCGGGTGTGGTGGTGCTGACCGAAGACGAGTATAGCCACTGGAACAAGCTGCATTATGGTACGAGGGCAAATGCGGATATTTGTCAGATGTTAGGTTACCCGGATATGTACAGTCACGGTCCCGGCTTGCCACGCGAGCTATTTCCATTACCGAGGCCCTGGCATGAGATGAGTGCCGAGGAAAAAATCGCCCGAGGTCGTGAGTATCGTCTCCTCTTACAACTGGATTTAGGGATTCAGCAGCAGCTTGGCATTCAAGTTGGGAGATCGGTCTATTTCAGTATTCGTGAGCAGGATCTATCTCGATGTGACTTTACCCAAGTTTGGGTTGATTTGTCATAGCCGCTTTAACCAATTCCCCACTCAAAAATCCCGTTATCCGGTGCCAGATGAGCATAGTGATTTTGGGTGGTGGTGATGTCGTCTCCGAGCCATTTGGCGATATGGTATAGCGGAGTTCCAGCACTCGCATGGAGACTGGCAAAAGTGCGCCTCATGGTATGGGCCGTAACCCGACCGGCTCCTTGCTCCTGCATGTAGTCATCAAAAAACCGACGGAAATCGTATCGGTAACGCGAGCGCCCGATACGGACACCAGGAGCCAAACAGTAATCCTGCTCGGGGTCCATTTTTGAAGTCGTTCCGTCCTGCTGTTTAATACCCTTTTGCCAATCCAACAGGAATGCTTGAAACGCCTTGCTAAGCGGAATAGTTCTCTCTTCACGATCCTTTAAGCCAAAGGGGTCCAAACCCTTTTCCTTCGCTTCCTTGGAGCTAATTTTTCGAATTGTGAGCAGGCCACGTTAAAGGTCGAACCAACAGGGTCGGGCTTCTACGATCTCGTTGCGACGCAATCCGGCATGAAAGCCGCAGTAGAGGATAAACCGGAGGTCTTCGCGCGGGCAGTTCTCGATGAGCGAGTTTCTAAGTTCGCTTTCACAGAAATCTTTACGGGCGGAGGCAACAAGGCGCCCCATCTTGATACCGCTGAAAGGATTCCGAGTGATGGACTGTTTGTCCTTGTAAAGCCACTGAAAGAACGGTCGCGTACGGGCGATGTAAGTTTGAGCGGTGCCCTCTGTCACGCCTGACGACTTCATCCAGTCGTAGTAGGCCTGGGCTTTTACGGTCGTAATGTAGGACGGGGGGACGTTTCCAAAATGGGTGATGAGCCTTCGCAACATCTGGGCCGTATTTGCTTGGGTCTGCCTCGTCATAAGGTCTGCACTAGCCTTGGCCTTAACGTAAAGCTCGATTTCAGCTTCGAGCAGACCGCCGGGATTAAGCTCGGGAGAATCGGCCATCTCTTCAGCCTTTTGAACGGCCTCGCTGTAGACCTTGGTTTCTAGAGAAACGAAGACGCGTTTACCCAGTCTTTGGCGTGCAAGCCACCAAGTTCCGTTGTTCAGGTAGAGACCTTTGACCTTCCGCGGCTCGTCCTTCGGCTCGGCTTGGGCCGGTTTATAACACTTTTTATAACACTTTTTGGGGTTTTGCTGGACCTCAATCATGCCGTTTTATAGCATTTCCTTATAACACTCCCTAGGGAAAACCATTTCCGAAGGGAGTGGAGCCAAGGGGATTCGAACCCCTGACCTCCTCAATGCCATTGAGGCGAAACTCCATGGAACGTAGCAAAGTCATCGTAGCAAATATTGGTGATTCTAGCCGAGAATTCGCCGATTGCAGTCAGGTCACCTCACTGCTTTTGAGGAGATCATTTGCTAAAGGAGAAGGCCTCTCGCTTGTTAGCAAGAGGCCTCGGTTTTTCTGAACTGAAATTAGACTCGTGCTCTAGTTCACAACCTCCCGAGCCCAAGCTTCAACCGCTTTTTTAACATCCGAAACCAAGTAAAGCTCGACCGCTTCTCCTGGTTTCACGGGTGCCAGTCGACCGCTTGAGATTAACAATTCAACCAAAGCTCCATGTTCAACCATTGCTTTGATGGTTTCCCGGCGCACCATTAGTTTGGGCGCAGGGCAAATATCACTGTACTTCATACGTCACCTCCTTTCTTTTCCGGTTGCGGCTCGATGATCTCGACCGATGTGATCACGATGGTCCGCAGACGTTCCTGGTTAATCAGCTCGAAGAGCCGGACCAGGTGTTCTCCTTCCAAGTTCACCGAGAAGTCAGCGAACCGGAATGCAAAGCTTCTTCCCAACCCGGAACTGCGAGCCGAGACGATCTGGCCGAGTTCCTTGTAGACTACTTCCTTTGATGAAACGAACAGTATGCCTCGGCTTGGTCCCGTGGATTCCAAGGGCAGACTGGATAGGAAATCGGGAAGCGTAAGAGTCGGTTTCGGTGCGTTTTGGCGCACCAGATAAAATGGATCAGGATTAATTGGCATAAGATGTCCGGTTAATCTCGCTCCATGGTCCGGGAGTTGTTTTTCTCAAGACCCACATCAACGGCTCGGTTGTTCTCTCGCGTTACCGATGGGGGCTGGATCGTCATAGAAAGCGTTGCAACGTAAGCCAACTCCTTCTCCCGAGGGGTCAGCTCAGGTGTTTTTGGCTCCACCACTTTCACTAGCCCCTTGTCCTTCTCGATCTCCGTTGTGTCGATTCCATATCCTTTTAGCGCTTCAATGCACACCTTGTCCCTTTTGCTCAGATCCACTTCGGATAGCGCCCATTGGAGCGGCAACCCTGGTCCCGTCAATTCGCCAGTGACGATCTCGTCCCTCTCTTCGGCAGTTTTTGCGTTTAGGTAGTCCTTAGCCAGATCAAATTCCGACTTCACGGGAAGCGTTGGATCGTATGTTCCTTCGACATCAAGCGCGAAACTGGACACTCGAACGACTTTCTGCGGATCGTTCAACTCCCGAAGCGCCGCTTGGAACCCTCGCCCTGCTCCGTCAATCGGCTTCGCTAAGTCGGGGGTAATGTCTCGATCCTCGTAATGGTTTGCCAGGAGTCGACCCTCTAACGCGAGCCTTTGGTTAAAAACCTCGTCCTGAACGTAGCTCTCGGGAGCAACAAATCGCTTCCAAGCCGGATTGTTTTCGATCAGTGCCTCCAGATTGGCTTTCCGAATCGCGCTGACATCCATCATCGTTTGTCGGACGCCTTCATCCAATAACTCTTTGTTCTCCCGGAGACTTACGGAAGGCTCCGGTTCCTTCTGGGCCTCTTTGTAGTGCTCCTCGTACTCCTTCACCTCCTGGGCGAGTCGTTCCAGAATCTCCCGCCGCTCTTGCTGAAGCCGGATTTGCTCCGCCAGGTTTTGGCGGTAACGCTCGTTCATCGCCTCCCGTTCCTGGGTGCTGATGAAAGCCTGTTCCTCCTGAATCCGACGCCTCTCCGCCATTTCTCTAGCGGAGCGCTCTTCGGCATTCTGAATCAGTCGGTCGACCTCAAGGGCTTCAACAATCGAATCGACTGCTTTGTTGTAACTTTGCTCTTCCTTTTCGAATAATGTGTTATCCATGCGTGTAGTAAAACACCCAGCCTCGAAAATGGGTTAGGCCACCGGTGGCACCTGTCAAACGTGGTGGATTTTTCACACGTTCACTGGGCAACATTGATTTGCTAGAGTGACTGAAGACCCTGCCGATGGGCCCGTGTACCAAATAAAGACTGCTAAACGAAAGCCGGAGCCGGAAATCTGTACGTCCAGGTTGACGAGGAGTCGAAAAACGATCCATCTATGTTGGTGGGGCTCGGTTGAGAGCCAGAGCCAACGACCCGAAGGATGCCGTAAAAGATTTCACGAAAGCTATCGAGTGGAATCCGAACACGCATCTTCAAGTGGGCGATTACTATTCCCAGAAAGATCGGACGCTGGGAAAGTGGTCGGGAAACCTGGCCAAGCGGCTGGGATCGATAATCGGGAATCACTCGGGACAGTCTGCTTGTGGCTCTAATTTTAGGTATTAACTCAGATTCCCATGAAGCTTTCTGAAGCCATATGGACGCTTCTTGAAGTGATTCGGCTACTTCTTACTTCTTGACGCCTTTTGACAACTTTTCGCCACCTGCGCCGTTTCTCTTCCGTCAAGACGCTTTTTGACACCTTTTGAGAAAATAATACGAGCGAATAACGAGATGGTCCTGCCGAGGAGGTGAAAGGGTTTTGGCCGCTTTTTGAGGAGGTCGCTTCCCGTGACCGGGCGGGGATTGTCACCTATCAACGATCAACGTTTCAGGTCTCAGATCTACGCTACGTCTCATAAGAAAAAAGGCGGCTAAACCTGAACAAAAAAAAGAGGCAGTTGCTCCAATACCAATGCCTTCTATTATAGTTTGATCAATGGCTAGCGGGTACCCATATATCTGATGGGAATCCAAATCTACTAATATAGGGAACGATGAGCCAATCGGTCTGGCAAGATCCCCACAATTCATGCGATCTTTAAGCATCTCTCCACTAAGGCTATAGACAATTCTTCTGTGTTATGAGATTCGTAATCGACAACCGTAGCAGTGGTTTCAGCAACTCTCAACTTAGAATAATGCCATAAAAAAGAAAGGGATACGACGTAACTGCATACTGATACTACAAAAACCATGAGCGTTGCAGCACTTATTAAACTAGAGGGAGCAGTTCTAAATTTGGTAAGCATCTTTACCAAAAAGTTAGGGTCTTGAAAGTATTAGTCGCATAAGCCGAAATAGATAATCCTTCTCCCCTTGTTAAAGGACTTGTCGACATCATCCAGGTCCAGAGCAGCGGATTATACTTAAAATTACCATTATCATCTCGGGTTGAACATGGGTCAATTGCAACCGATATGCTAAGAATTGGATTATTAAGGTTGAATTGCCAGAAAGGACCAGCTAGATCAGAGATTTTGTTCGCATTACTAAACCAAGGCCTTTGACCTATTCCTGCTGATGCACCAAGAGTGAATTGCGGCTGACCGGTACCAGAGGGGTACTGAACCTTTGGATGATTGGACCAGCCTGCATATCCTCCAGCCGAAATAAAACCTCCAGCTGAAGAAGTACCCCAACCCCCAGTGGGCGCTCCCGCAAAATTAGTTGAGACGCCAGCTCCCCAGCCTGCTTGGCCAGTAACAGCCCCGCCAGCGACACTGACTCCAGCTTCGGCGCCTGCACCAACTTGCCAACCAGCCAGCAATAATCCTGATGGATCGATGCAATCTATTGGACTATTGCCACAATATTCAAATAGGTTAACGCCTCCACGTTCACTGATAGGGTCTCTTGAGAGCCAGCGATCCGTATTCGGGTCAAACGCACGATAGACGGTGAGATCCAAGCCGCTCGGTTGGTGGTTGTAATAACCCGCCCATTCAAACGTGGGGAGCATTGTTCCAGACAATACGGTTGTTCTTCCGTAGACATCATAGCTGAGGCGGCACACGGTTGCACCGGATGCAGAAACCATTTCTCTAACAGACCCAAGATGATCCACGGTGTAGTAGTAAGAGGTTCCGCTATCTTGTTCGCCTTGGGGATAGAACCGCTTTTGAACCGTATTAGTTGCATCGCGCTCTTCTAGCAGGGAATTACCACCCCACAACTGAAGCTTCGTACTGGTAACATCGCCTAAGGAATCTTTCTCAACAATCGCTATTCTATGTGACGACCCATTGTAGGCGAAATTGCTGGTCGCTCCATTTGGATAGGTAATGGTAACCAGCCGATTCAAAGCATCGAAAGTGAAGACTCGGCCTGCTTCGTCATTCGCAGCATTGCCGTTGAGGTCATAGCCAAGAGGTGTTGGTGCCGCGCCTCCCGGTGTGAGGATCTGAACTTTTTGATTGGCTTGTACTCCAGAATTATTCTGCGCCTGGATCGTCACGAAATTTGTCCCTTGGGGAACAGGTACATTAGCCGTGAAATTCGTGCCATTTGTAATCGTCGCAGGAATCGAATTTACGGTGGCACTGGTGACTGGAATGCTCGTGGCTCCGGTGACCTGTTGATTTGTAGGAGCATTTCCGTAAGCTGTGAGTTGATTTAGGTTATTAAATCGTCCAACATTCCCACCGGATTGAGTTTGTTCGGCCAGACGATTGCCCATTAAATCGTATTGAAAAGCATTGCTATTGACGACGGCCTGAGTGGATGTGTTTGTGTTGACTGCATTCACCAGCTGATCTACCTGGTCATAAGTTAATGTTAACTGGTCTGCAGTCTTTGAATCAGCCTGTTGCTTCCACGTCGCAATTGTTCCGACAGGATTGTAGGTGTAACTGAACTGCGAAAGGACATTCGCTCCGACCGTATTACTGATCTGCTGTAAGCGTTGATCCCCGTTGCCAGGTCCTGAAGTGGAGGTATTCGGATAGTAATTCAAAGTCGAAACAATGCCTGTGCTGGAAGGGTAGGTCAGCGTTTGGAGTCGATTCGTGGTATCAATGTAAGTGTAAGCAAATGTCCCTAAAGGATTGGTGACGTTCGTGATCCGACTCAAGGAATCATACGTCGTCGAAACACTGTTATTGGTTGCTCCATCAATTGTTCGATTTGTTACACGCCCGAGTTGATCATAGGTGAAGGCTATCGTGCTGGTTCCCACTGGATTAGAGCCGTTTCCAATCCCTATGGGCATTACTATCGAGCCCAGCAGATTCGCTCCTGTTGTTGGAAGCGTAGTCGGAACGGGATTGTAATTGTACGTGGTTGTGCCTACTCCATCCGTCGTCGTTAAAATTCGGGAATAATTTGGATCGTAGGTAAAACTCACGTTCGGGGTGGCAGCCACACCAGGACCAGGATTGTAGGCCACTCCAGCAAGAGTATTGTCCGTGTAATAGGTATAAGTGGACATGCTTCCCATAGCGTCCTGTGTTTGATGTAAACGACTCGTCGTAGTTTCATACGTGTAAGTGATTCGAGAATTATCCGCAAAAACCTTAGCCATGGGTCGGCCCTGATTCCACTGGGTAACGTTGTTGTTTGCATCGGTAATTGCGGCAAGTCCACCACACGTGCACCACGCGTATTGGGTTACGCGACTCAGGGCATCCGTTACTTGGATCGGTTCCCGAATAGCGTCGTACTGTGTGACTGTTGCTCGATTTTGACGATCAATTGCTTTAACGATATCTAAGAAACGATAAACCGTCTGAGAGGTTGAAGAATCGGGATAAGTGACCGTTGTTAATCGATCCAGATTATCATACGCAAACGATAAGACGTAACCCTCGCTATCGGTGGTTGTTGCGACTCGGCCCACCGTATCGTAAGTGAACTGAGTTGTTGCCCCTGTTGCGGGTCGAGTAATCGTCGTTAAATAGCTTCCCGCCCCTGTTCCAGACGGTCCAGTATAGGAAAATGAAGTGGTTTCGTTCTTAGCGTCCGTGGCAGTCAGAACCTGCCTATACGCGTTATAGGTTAAGGTTGTGGTTTGCCCCGATGCATCTGAAGCGGAAACGGGTAAATGGATACTGGTCGTCTGGGTGGAGTTTGTGTATTGAAACGTCGCTAGGAGATCGGCACCTGAGCCGTTGTTTTGCGCCATGCTTAACAAATCGATTCCGGTTGGGTCATAGGTCAAATTCGTGGTCCGGCCCAGAGGATCAATCGACTGGGTTAGATTCCCCATATTGTTATACGAGGAGTAAGTAGCTTGAGTTGAACCATTGTCCAAGACGCGCCCTGTTGCGATGACCCTACCAGGAACCGAATTATCGATATATTCTGGCGTTGTCTGGTTGTTATAAACATACCAGACACGATTTTCTAAGGGGCGCTTCGTACTCGAAGGAAGTTGGCCCAGGCCATTAAGCCCCAGTTGCCAGTGAGTGATTTCAGCATCAGTATACTGAATTGGATTGTGAGCGGCGTACTCACGACGGTCCCATAGATAAGTATTATACGAACTTAACCCCGAATTTACCAAAGAATAACCCGGAGGAAGGTGGGCCGTGTTGAACGTGGGAGCTGTCGGGT
>CAVURW010000263.1:0-20745 GCA_963743595.1 uncultured Verrucomicrobiae bacterium | reverse complement strand
GTAGTATCGATCGATGCTTGGTGTTAATGCTTCAAAATAACATTAAGCGGACGCTCCTGCCATCCATATAGTGGCTTTTTCCATACAAAAAGTGACATTCGCCACTGCTCCAAACGGCCGGGCGGAGTTGCGGCCAAAATGACGAAAAAGGAAACGAATTCCTGGAATTTTCTTCGCCTAATTTCGCAACCCAATGTTTATATCGCGTGGTAAATGAATCGGTTCCTCCTCTCTCTCCTCGTTCTTAGCCTGGCCATTGTCCCTCTTTCTGCAGATGCGCCACTGCCGTTTCGGACGCGAATCTGCCCATGGAAAAATGGGTCGACGACCTCGTTAGCCGCCTGACGGTACTGGAAAAAGGGCGCGACACCGGGATCGACACCTCCCTCCGAACCGAACGGGCGGATTTCCCGCATTTGGCTCTCCCGTGAGCTGGCTTCATTCTGAAGGTTGGTGAGTCCATGCTGTTGGACTTGTTCCAGGCTGAACAGGCCCAGCTGACGAAAGTAGCGGCTGGGCCACGTTTGGTTATCGTGCCAGTTGGCTCGTGCACGTCGATGGTTTCGTCGTCGCAGGATGCGGCGAAGTCGGCCTCGCACCCATCCATCGATTTCAATCAAGGGCCTGCGTTGCTTCGCGCCTGAGCCTGGGCTGAACATGAAGCCGTCCCTTCGGACCTAGAGGGCATGAAAGCAGCCGCGAAGGCAAAAGGCAAAGGCCACTCAGATTATTGGATGCAACGTCACGTTGCCTAGTTCTTGATCGCCACAATGAGGGATGAATTTTCCGCGCGATAGACGTAGCCACTACCGAAATCGAGGGCCTTCGGCTTCAATTTCTTGAAGTAGTCATTGAGATCGTTCTGATACCACTCGTGGAACAGCCCGATCGGCCCGGTGTAGTTACCGTAAGGCTTGATCGTCCAGGTCTTTTGATCAAAGTCCTTGAAGGGAATTCCGGAGTCATCTTCCACCACACCGACGCTGTACTCTAAAATGGCGCTCTTAATATGCGAGAAGCTATCGTGATGGAGTAAATACGAGGCGGCCTTCAAGTAAGTGACGCCAGGAGCCAGTTTTTTCATCATCGCGATCCAGCCGGAACCGCCGGAATCCGAGAGATCATAGCTCACGTAAACGAGCGTGCGTGCCGAACCGCCACCCTTTGAGTGATAGGTGATCCGGACGGCGTGAGCTCCAGATGAGCTCGGAAGCACATCAATGTCACCATCGGAAGTGAGCTTGCCGTATTCGATCTTTTCCACTTCATAGCCCTGGCGACCGATGTAAACCAACAGGGCAGGAGTGAGACCGTCCACCAAGCTGTTGTTGAAATCGACCTTCATATCGTTAGTCCTGTAGAAGCTCGCATTCAAAATTGTGTACATCGACTTCTCCAGGAGCTGCAGGTAGTCGCCCAGTCGCCCGGAGGCCTGAAGCTTATTGAGATCAGGAGCGGTTCCGACGGGTTCCAACCCGGCCATGATGATGTTCTGTGCATCTGGAAACAACGTATCTGCATAGAGAAAATCGGGTCCACTGAAGGGGTAAAAGACATTCTTAGTCTTGGACGTGATTGGGCCGAGTTCCGCATTCGAGAACGCACGCATGGCGCTCAAGCGATGGACGTCGATCGTGTGCCATTTCGTATCCAGGAACTGGCTGAACTCTTGCCAATCCTTAGACTTTTCCCAGCCACCACCCGTGGAAATACCGGCCACACCTGCCCATGAGGCATCTGCCTTTTCATCCGATTCCTTGGGAGCGGAAGTCGGCTGGGCCACCACGGACGAGCCTGGATTCGGCGGCGGTGTGAGGGTGGGCTCTCCCAGGAGAGGAGAGAGGATTAGCAGCGATGCGATGGACAGGAGAAGTGTTTTCACAATTGAGTCCATAGGTATAGAGGAGTGTCGGCGAGTAGCAAGTCCAGTTTTACGCTTTATGATTTGGCAAAGCACACGGATTCCCGCTGCGAACAGGCTTCCTAATTCCGCTGCCGCCACCGACTCGCGCCGACCTGCGTCGGGGGGATGCGGCTCAAGCGCACATCGCTGCGTACGGCATCGACCAGAATCGATTGCCACCGACGATGCGGTAGGTTCGGGATCACCGGACTGCAGAGCTCCGATTCTTCGACAAATGCGGTCTCCCACGAGGCAATTTCCACAAGCGCTTCGAAGCCCTTGAGTTTACCCACGCTCGCGCAGATCAACTCACCTTCGCTTATCGAAATGGAGGCGGGTTCGCTCGCTTCCACGTAATAGGTTATGTTGTACGAACCCTTAGCCGTGCAGCGCTGTTGCAAATCGGTCAACGGAACTACGGACCGAAGCACCCCAGCCTCGGATCCAATATTCTTGGACATCATTTTAGGGAATCGAGTCGTCACCGGACGAAGAAAGGTACCCGGTCGAGCGAGAGCGGAATTGGCCATATCGGCGAGCTCCAGCGGCTGAATCGGTTTCTCGAGAAAACGAATGAGGCCGAGCGCTTCAGAACGTTGTTTTAAGAATGGCACACGCGAGGCGGTGGTCAGGATCACATGGGCGTGCGGTTGTGCATCGAGCAGGGAACAGATGAGCCCCAGCGCGTTTCCGTCTGGCAGGTTCAGATCCGTAATCAATAGGTTGATGGCAAACGATTCGATCAAATGATGCCCCTGCTGAAGCGTGCTGCAGCTTAGAACGCGCGCTCCATGCAATTTCTTCTTTAAAACGTCGCCGAGCACAATCGAGAGTACAGGGTCGTCTTCAACGATCAAAACGGTGGGGAGATCGGGCTCGCTCGCCGGTTCCGGGGCAACTTCATGCAACCTCCCGCTCTCGCGTAAAACCTCGATGATCTTGGTCGTCAAATCGCGCACACCTTGCGGCTTGATCAACACGGCTTTCACGCCTAAGCGCATGAGCATTTGGGGATCGCATTCATGTGTCTGCGCACTTAAAACGATGATGGGTAAGTCCCATCCGGCGCGGTAGACTTTTTCGATCAATTGATGCCCGGTGATAAAAGGCATGGAGAGATCGGTGACCATCAAATCGATGCTGCTGTGATTCTCGGAAAGGTAGGTCCAGGCCTGCTGGCCATTGGTACAGATAATGGCTTGTAAACCGGCCGCTTCCACGGTGCGTTTCAAGAGCGGAATCAGACGTGGGTTATCGTCCACCAGCAATACACGGGCACAGCGCTTTGTGGCTGTATCGCTTTTTTCGGGCCGGGTGGGAAAAGGGGTCATCTCAGTTTACTGGAGAAACGTCGTTACTGGATGCGAGAGTGTAATGTTGAATGAATATCGATGACAACAGATTAATTGCCGATTTTGCTAGGCGGATACTATTGAATAGGCTTTGCGGGATCTCCAGAAAAAATCCACACGCCTGAGTCCTGATTGAAAAGATTCTTAAGAAATTCTAAATTTGAGCACTCGAATAGTTTCATCTTGAGAGCGCCCTCTTCAACACTGTTAAGCAAATCATCAGCTACTTTGCTTTCTTGTAATTCTAATATCATGTATAGATTCATCGCGTATTCGTCGTTAGAGTGTAATCACGTTACGGGCACTTCTAACCAGCTCGGCCATTTTGACTAAATCAGCAAATTGATGTGGCCAGGGCGAGTCTTGAATCGCCTCTCGATCTGCGAAAGAGGCCTCCACCCAGACAGGAATCTTAGCGTCGCGCAGCATCGGGAGATAGTGCGTAAAGTTATCCTCGTCTACTAATTCATCGTGAAATTCCTGGAGAACGTAACCCGCTGGACCTCGCAGTAACACGACGATCTCAGTTCGTTTCCAGGGCTGCAGACCAGCCGCAATTCGTATTCCCTCTGCGGGACGATGGCTGATCCGGGGATCACCATCGATCATGATGAGCGTTATGGGCAGCTTCATGGTAATTAAAAGGAGAGAAAGCGATCCGTGCTTCCAATGATATCGGAGAGCACCGTGAGGCCAGACCAGGCTGCCTGTTCCGTAAGCGCCACTTTCCTGCGACCCGCCCCATACGCGCAACCGTACAAGCTCACGCCACGTGCTTTAAATTCCTGGATAACTGGCTCGGCCACACAGAGCACTCCATCGTCGATACAGTAGATGTAGACGCGCACGCCTGCCTCCAGCGCGCCTTGAATCACGCGCACCGCAGCCGCGTATCGAATATCGGTCGGTTTCACTGTGAGAAGTACGCCCAGTTTTTTGCCTGCCAGATCACTCATGCTTCCTCCAGAACAATTCCTTCATCGCGCATCAAAACGACAAGACCCTCCAAAATGGGATACGCCACCCGGCCGTCTTCGCGGAGTAGCGCAGCCTCCACCACTTCCTTCTGCGGCTCGCCACTCACACGCTTCCGTTTTCCCGCGCGAATCTCCTCATTTAACCGGGCAACGCGATCCGAATCGAGCGCCCGTAGACGCTGACGAGTCTCCGGGCAAACCAACACCTCCACCACAGTCCTCCAAACCTCGACTTCAGCCATACTTCCAGTGTACACCAGTTTCTATTGGTTTTAATTAGAAATTCCTGTCATTTCTTTTTGTGCTTCCTCTATGCGTTTTTTATTCGGAGAACCCCCACACCCGCGTACTCGCCAACTGAAAAGCGTTGTCCTTTTTAAAGACCTGAACAACCGCGACCTTAATGTTCTGGCGGGCATGATGCACGAGCGCCATTATTTGGCGCAGGAAGTGATTTTTGACGAAGGCGAGGAGGGCCAGGGTCTGTTTATCGTCTTAAGCGGTCGCGTGCGCGTCATCCGAAATCATAATCCGAAGGACGATGGTTTCCATATCGATTTCGGTGCCGGTAGTTTCTTTGGAGAAGTTGCTCTTTTGGATCAAAGTCCACGCACCGCACAGGCGCGCGCGGTGGAAGACACGCATATCGTGGCGCTGTTTCGCGCGGAGTTCATTTCGCTCCTTCAAACACATTCCAGCATCGCATCTCGTGTCTCTTTTCAATTGGCACGCGTCTTGGCCACACGTCTGCGCATGGCGATCATGAGTAGTGACCACCGACCGGAGGCCGGGTTCAACCATGGCTAAACTTCCCAAAGATCAATCCACGGGTCCACTGGTCTGGATTGGGATCATTGTCACCACGTGTGTTATCCTTCTCATCTGCCAAACCCTACTTTGGCTCGTTTTGCCCATTCTTTTCGCGGTGATCCTGCAATACATCAGCCGTCCCATGATTCAGGCCGCCATGCGATGGCGTTTAAGTCGGAAGCAAGCGGTGCTTTTTGCCAGTAGCGTGCACGTTCTTGCCGTGACGCTTTTCCTCGTTTTGGTCATTCCACCCCTACTCGATGGCTCCGTGGATTGGCATCGATTCGCCGCTCATTACCTCCAAGCAGCGGCCGGAATTCTCGAGCGCTTTCAGGTCGATCTGAGTCGAATCGTCCCAATAGCCGTCTCCACCCCCACCCATGTCTCAGAGGAAACCCTGGAAGACTCGATCCATTCGTGGGCGCATCTCAATTCTTCCGATCTTGCGCTCCAAATTCTTCACTGGATCCCCTCCATTCTCCTCATTCCCTACTTCTCCTACTTCCTGCTCTTAGATGGCGGACGATTCAAAACATTCCTGGTCCGCGCTATTCCTAACGCGTTCTTTGAGCGCTCACTGGAGCTCTTTTTCGATGTGGACGAGCAGGTGCGCCGATACCTTCAAGGGCTGATTGCCCTGACCGCGCTGGATGCCGCATGCCTCGGTGTGGGTCTGCTGATTCTCGGGTTTCCCTTTCCCTTTGCGCTCGGAATTATTGCGGCCGTTTTTGCGTGGGTTCCCTACCTGGGATCTATTGCGGGATGCGCCATCGTGGTGATCGTGGCGGCGGCCGATCTGAAAGATCTCTCCATTCCCTATGAAGCGATTATCCTATTCATTGTCGTTCGATTGCTCGATGACTTTGTATTCCTTCCCTTAACCGTGGGCCGCAGCTTGCGAATGCACCCGGTCCTCACCGTGGTGATGTTTCTTATTGGTGGAGCGGTGGCCGGCATCTCCGGTCTATTCCTCGTGATGCCCGTTTTTGCGGTGGTGATGGTGGTGGGCCGGATCATTGGAGAATTGCTCAGCGACGATCGAATTAAAGCACGGCACCGCCACGCGTTGATCTTGAAACGGCGCCGCGCCCAAATCGACTTACTTGCCGACGAGACCTAATAGTGTATATTAAACACAAAGACATGACCTTCCAAAAAAAATATTCCCTTCTCCTCACCGATCTCTACCAGCTCACCATGGCCTTCGCCTATTGGAAGAATCAGATCCACGAGCGCCCCGCCGTTTTTCATCTCTTCTATCGGAAAAATCCGTTCCAGGGCGGTTACAGCATCGCCTGCGGTTTGGCCGATGCGATTGACTACATTAAGACGTTTCATCTGGACGATGACGAGCACGATTACCTGGCTGGTTTAACCGGAAACGATGGCAACCCGCTCTTCGATTCAGCATTCCTCGCCTACCTGAAAGACATGCCGTTCACGTGCGATATCGACGCCATTCCAGAAGGCACCGTCGTCTTCCCCCACGAGCCGTTGCTCCGCGTTCGTGGTCCCATCATTCAAGCGCAACTGCTCGAGACGGCGCTGCTGAACATCCTCAACTTCCAGACGCTGGTAGCGACCAAAGCATCGCGTGTCTGTCGCGCTGCCGGCGATGATCCAGTGCTCGAGTTCGGTCTGCGTCGTGCACAAGGGATTGATGGTGCGCTGGCGGCAAGTCGCGCCGCGCATATCGGCGGTTGTTCGGCCACTTCCAATGTCCTGGCGGGCAAGGCGTATCATATTCCGGTCAAAGGAACCCATGCGCACAGTTGGGTGATGTCGTTCCCGCGCGAAGAAGACTCCTTCGCCGCCTATGCAAAGGCGATGCCGAACAATTGCGTCTTTCTCGTGGATACATTCGACACCGTGGAAGGCGTGCGTAACGCGGTGAAAGTCGGCCTGCAACTTCGCGCCGAAGGCCATGAATTGGCGGGCATTCGCCTCGATTCCGGGGATTTGGCCTTTCTGAGCATCGAAGCGCGAAAGATTCTGGACGAAGGCGGTTTCCCGAAAGCACAGGTGGTGGCGAGCAATGATCTCGACGAAAATATCATCGCGAGTTTGAAGGAGCAGGGCGCGAAAATCGATTTGTGGGGTGTTGGAACAAAACTGGTCACCGCCTTCGATCAACCGGCCTTGGGCGGCGTCTATAAAATGGGTGCCATTCAGGATGAGACAGGCGAATGGCGGCACACGATTAAGATCTCGGAGCAGGCGATCAAAGTATCCAATCCCGGCATTCAACAGGTCCGCCGGTTCCTGCACAACGGCGTGTTTATCGGTGACATGATTTACAACGAAGCTGAGCCGATGAAAAACACGCACGTGATCGTCGATCCGGTGAACATGACGCGCAGTAAAAAGATGCCTCTCGACTCGACCACGGAAGATTTGCTCGTGCCGATTTTCCGAAAGGGCGAGCTGGTGTATCAATCGCCCACCGTTCCGGAATTGCGACTGCGCACTCGCCAGCAGCTCAGCCAATTTCATGTGGGCATACGCCGGTTCTTGAACCCGCATGAGTATCCCGTAGGTCTCGAAGCCAGCCTTCACCGGCTCAAAACGGAAATCATCCTCCAAGCCCGCGGCATCGATATTCTCTAGACGTAAAATCATGCAAGACACCCTTCCGGATTCACCTCCGCTTCCCTCCCACCGCAACGGCCATCGGCTTATTTTTTCGACGCGCAGTTATGCCGCCATGGGTGCGGAATTGGCCGCGCTTTCCGGCTGGCCAACCGGTCAAGTGCAGGTGAAAGATTTTCCAGATGGCGAACGGTACCAGCGCATTCTCACCGAGCCTGCCGGTGAAAGCATTGTACTCATCGCTGGAACGCAGTCCGATGCCGATACTCTGGAGCTATTTGACCTCGCCTGCGCCCTGGTTAAATATGGAGCGCGCAACCTCGAAATCGTGATTCCCTACTTCGCATATTCGACGATGGAACGCGCGGTGAAACGCGGTGAAGTGGTGACCGCTAAAACGCGGGCGCGCTTGCTCTCAGCGATTCCGCGCGCGGAGCAAGGCACGCGCGTCTATTTTCTCGATCTACACGCCGAGGGCATCCCACACTACTTTGAAGGCGACGTAACCGCGTTTCATGTCTACGGAAAACCGTTCGTCCTAGAAGCAGCAAAGCAGCTTTCCAAAGGCACATTCGATTTTGTTTTTGCCTCCACCGACGCCGGCCGCGCGAAATGGGTACAATCGCTCGCCAACGACATGAATGTCGACGCTGCGTTCGTCTTTAAAAAGAGGATCGATGGATCGACCACCACCGTAACGGGCGTCAGCGCTCTGGTGCAAAATCGCCACGTGATTATCTACGATGACATGATTCGCACTGGGGGATCGCTGCTCCAAGCCGCGCGGGCCTACCTAGCCGCGGGTGCCACGAAAATCGATGTCATCACCACGCACGGTTTGTTTCCGGGAAACGCGATCGAGAAGCTTCGGGAGACTAGGGTCATCGGCCAAATCCACGTGACCGATTCGCACCCCCGCGTACGTACGATTGCCAGCGATTTCCTTCAGGTGCATTCCACCGTACCGCTGTTTCACCAGGCTCTGACCTATCGCGCCTAGCAGAAGAAGGCCGTTTTATCTGGGAAATCATTGAAAGGGGTCTTATTGAATCGCTCCTCAGCCGGTGATCGGGCAAAACTCGGTCAAAATGAGCCTCAGACTCAAAATAAAACGACCGCGCTTGATCCTCGCAGCGTTGCTGTTTGTTCTGTGGGTGTTTTGGCATGAAGGCCAAACGGGTCCCCAATGGGAATTTGTCGGCGATACCCTGTCCACGGGCTCAGGAGATCGACGCCGTCTCCCGGTGCTCTTGCCCGACGGTCGCGTGCTCCTCATGGAGTCCGGCGATTTCGAGATTTTTGATCCAAAAACCAATCGATGGAGCGCGTTTCAAACTCCGTTCGGTGGGTTGCGCAGGAACGTGGCCTGTACGCTAAAGAATGGAAACATTCTCTTTGCGGGTGGTGCGGAAAGGAGGGGCGGCGATACGTGGTCTGGAGCCAGGTCGGACTGCTACATCTTGGACATCAAAACGCTGACTTGGAAGCGCGTGGCTGATTTGGTGGAAAAACGTACGGACGATGAGTCGATTCTGCTTTCAGACGGACGGGTCTTTATTTGCTGCGGTTCTGGTGAGGATTTTATTGAATTGGAAGTTAAAGTTCCTCTCAAAACCGTAGAAATCTACGATCCAGTAGGTGATTCTTGGCGTGAAGTGGCGAATTGCCCCGATACTCAAGGAAACCTGTATCTCGACGATAAAAATAACGTTGCCCTCATAAGCGATTTTTTATTCTCCGAGGACGTTTTTGATGTGAAGTCCGAAACGTGGAGTCAACGGGAACCTGCGCACCCACCCGAGGTTTTGAAAGAGTGGATTCCACCAGTTTTTATCGAAAATCCAGAACAGCTTCGGTTGTCAAACAGTCTGGTCCTGAATTGCGGCGGGGCTAAAATAATGGTTGATTCCGTAGGCTGGTACCGCCGAGTGCAAAACGCCTTGGGAAGAAAATACGCAGGCTACACCGGGTTCCTCGAACCGATATTCTTCCCGAAAGGCTACCCGTTGACGAGCGATTGCAACTTTTACAATCCACTCCGGAAAAATTGGCTAAAAGCTCCCTCACTAAAAGAGCCCTTAATGCGCCCAAAACTTATCGAACTGCTCGACGGTCGAGTCTTACTCATCGGCGGAATCATAGACGTTGACAATGCCGAACAAACCACGCACTGCGAAGTCTTACGCATCTCAAATTGAATCGCCCGGAGGCGTTGATCGGTTCAAGCTGGGGCAAAAATGAGCCTCAGACTCAAAATAAAACGACCGCGCTTGATGCTCGTGGGGTTGCTGTTTGTGCTGTGCGTGTTTTGGTATGAAGGCCAAACGGGTCCCCAATGGGAATTTGTCGGCGATACCTTGTCCACGGGCTCAGGAGATTTGGGGAGGCTTGACTAAAATATTTAGACGAGCACCATGGGACTTGTCGGAATCTGAAAAGGAAACATGCCCTCAAAGAAAGCTAAGGTAGTCTTGTCCCTTCAAGCTCAGATCGAAACCGTAAAGAGATTGGCCGTTATTCCAGTAACGCCTTCAAAGCTAAAAGGCTGCGAGGATGCGATAAAAGTTTTGTTCGAGCAGAAAGTTCTTGAGAGTTCTGGAACTGCCAAAACACCAAAGTTCATCCTTCGGAAGTCCCCTGACGCACAGTCGACTGAATTGATGCAACTTGTTTTGAAGGCTGGAGCAAACGGACTTCCACTTTCGAAAGTCGTAAAACTCAAAGAAGGAATAGAGTTGCTACGCTCCAAAGGTGAAATAACTGAAATCGATAACAAGATTTACCTACCAAAGTTCTCCCCGGAAGAATCGATAAGAACTGCGCTTCTCGAAAAAATAAAGTTCGGAGAGATTTGGCTGAAAGATGGATTGATTGGAAAAGGTAAGAATGCTGTTTTGAAAGCAGACGCTCTCCACCACCTTGTAACGAAAGGAATCCTTCGGGAATGCAAGATTATTGTATCAGTGGGAAAATCTGCTTCTGGTTTTGAGTTAGTGAAGTTGTCAGAAAACACCGATGACGAGATCCCTTCTTGGTCGAAGGTGAAGCCAGTAATCCAAAAGTTGACGATGAATCGCGCGGACGGAGCTGTCAGCTTTGAGGAACTAGCGGAAGCTCTTGGAATAGCTGTGGCGGGAGCAAAGACTATAGTGATCCACGCTGAAGCTGCGGGTCAGCCTATTGTGTGGGTGCCTTCGGAGCCAAGAACTGTGCGGTTCCCAAAGACCTCAGGACTAATTCACAACGACAATATCTACTACCGATTCCGACTGGACACATGAATCCCTTTTCCGACGATATCCTGGCCGATCCGCATTCAAAGCCAGTCGTTACTGTCGCCTCGTACCATCAGGACGTTCTCGAAAGTCTGAAGTCTCACATAAAATTACCTCAGAACGGAACAAAGGCATCCGTGGTAGTAGCTCCATATCCTGGCATGGGTAAGACCCATTTGCTGTGGCGCCTGATTAATGAATCGAGTCAGTCGCACATTCCCGTTTTTATTCCGCCGCTCTATCCGTCAGGAGACTTGGCCAAAGGGGTTCTCGAACGGGTACTAAAGCACCTCTGGCAAGGCTTTGATGCGGTTAGCACGCCGGATAGCGAGCTTTGGGTACCGCTTGTGGAGGCAGTTCTTGGTAACCCAGACAAGGGATTTGCTTCAGGCGTCAGGGACTATTGGAGTGTCCATTACAAACTGGACCGATTAGCATCAATCGAACGAGTTCAAGGTGTTCAAGGGTTTGCAACTATCGATCGAGGTTGGGCTCCTGCTCTGTTGGACTTTCTGTTTGCCCAGAATCCTGAACTCGAATCCTATGCCCGCTCTTGGATGCTGGGGCGTTACGATGACTACCTACCTAGTAACCCTGATGTCCTTGACTATGAGTCTCGGTTTGCTTCGAGACGGTTAAAGCAGCTTTCAGAATTATTTTCGCACTCGAAGCGTCTGGTACTCGTTTTCGATCAGATTGATAATTATCTTCTATGGGGTGACGCTTCTGTGAAGAGTTTCTTCGCCTTGATTGAGTCTTTGTTAAGGGAATGCCCGCACGCTCACGCTATTTTGTCGGTTAACTCCGACGACTTTGAGGAAATGCAGAAGCGGTTTAATGTCAATTTTATTGAACATCGACTCCGTAAGCCTTTTATCAAGTTGAAGGGGCTGACGCTGGAACAAGCTCTTGAGCTGCGAGATCTGCGAGCTCAACAATGCTTAGTATTGGCGAAGAAATTGATTCCCGAAGAGAAAATTAAGAGGATTCTCGACTTTCGAAACGGGAGAGTTGCGGCGGAAATCGGGCCTCGCCTGTTTTTGCAGAAATGCGCGACTTTATGGGACGGTACCGAATCGGCAGTCGTGGACCTTGAACGCGAGTATCAGAACAAGATTGAGGCCATGAAGAGGGAAGGCATAGGCTTCCTAGACAGTCCTCTACGCATATTCTTCAAGGAGATCATGGGAGCAGCAGAAAGGGTAGAAAATGGCTGCAGCTATTACTCCTTAGATGGATTTTTGTTTTTCTGTGAGGGTGGAGGGCATCATAAAACTTGGACAAAACTGGCGACTGGAGCGGAAAAGCTTGCAACAAGTCCAGGTAGCGTTCGAGCCGTTAAGAGATCGCTTGATTTAAGCCAATTTGAACGCCTTCGATACTGGGAGGTCCCGGGATCTAGCTGGAGCCCAACCAACTCCTGGAGCAAGCTTACCAAAGCGGGAGCTCAAAACATCGAAATAACTACGGAGCTCATGGGCAAGATTCAAGCTGCCACCCGCCTTTTAGACTCGGCTACCGACCTGGGCATGACTCGGGAGGAGTTAGCAACGTGGGTCCGAGGACGACTCGTCGGGTCGTTTCTTCCTCAGCAAGACGTGAAACCCGGATTGGAGCAACGGAAAATCGACTCCACAGTCCCGTCGGTTCCGGTGTCCAAAAGGATCATCTCCACAACAGTAACCGAACTGGCAAAAGTCCTAATTAAAGGGGGAATTCTGACCCCAAAAAAACATCTTGAGCCCGATCGTCGAGGAGCTATCTTCCACGACATTGCGAATAGATTTGTAAAGCACTTGGTTAGTTCGTGCGCCTATTCCTGCTCTGTTCAAACTGAATTAACCACTTTTCTTTCAGGAGATAACCTCTGGTTGGAGGTGAAGACACATGATACCCAGGAGCCTCGAATGGCTGATGCACTGGCGGAATTTGGTCGAACCGTTGCCGCAATTCAAAACGGGAGACCAGCGCAGTCGTGGTCAGAGATTTATCCAGATCCTCAAGGCGAGCAAAACGTTAGCGGCGTTATTCTAGAATATTCAGGTATTAAAATCGTGGTCTCAGGCCGAATCGATATTGTTCGACGCTCGAGCAACGGAACTATCGAGGTGGTTGACTACAAATGTGGGGGCAATCCTGACAATTTCCAAGAATTGGGACAGGCTCAATTGGCTTTATACTGCATGATTCTTAAATCCTTGGAGCCTGCATGCCAGCCCAACGCTGTACTAGAGGTTTACTCTCCGAACCTGAAATCCTATCACTTTTCTTTTGCCCAGACTGAGCAATACTGGCAGGGCGTTTTGCTACCGGAACTACATACACAATTAGGTTCCGCTAAGACTACTGACCCGGATCTAGAAACAATCGAAGTAGCCGTTGAAGCGGTGGATAGTGGGTCAAAAGAGCCCTCCCCCCTTTTCGGAAATCGCTTTCCAGCTGAAGTAACGGAGGCTTTCAAGGACTACATTGGAAATGACGAGGCAGTTCACCAAATAAAGACATTGCTCGCCCACGCCATTAGTCAAGGCGAGCGGAGACTCGGTTCCGGACTGCTTCTGTCGGGAAGTGGTGGACTCGGCAAGTCTTTGCTGGCGCGCACGATCTCTAAGGCGATGGGACTGCCCTTTATAGAAATTCCAGGTTCCGCCTTGAGCCGGGTTGATGATTTACTCACTCGTATCGATTCGACTCTTGAGGGAACGGATAGCACGGCTATCCAGGACGGCAGCGACTCTGGACTGCCTCGTTTCATTTACCCTCCATTAGTATTATTCTTGGACGAGGTTCACGAGCTTCGCAGAAAAGCTGATCGGTTTTTGAACTTCTTCGAGCCCAGCGAAAGGCGGGCTGTGGGTAGCGACAAGGTTGGAGTTTTCTCAAAAGCAACATTGATCACAGCGACTACAGATCCTGGCTTACTTCCTCCAGCCTTTTTAACTCGTTTCCTGTCGCTTCAACTTAAACCCTACAGCAAAGAAGAAATTGCCGAGATCTTAAAACGTCTCGGTTGTCCTGGAAACGATGGATTCAGGGAACGTTTGGCGGTTCTCTCGAGGCTAAACCCTCGCAACGCAAAACAACGCCTTTCGCTTTTTGAAGCCTACCATACGACTCATGAGGTGGAAGCTACAGAAGATGGATTGAGGAAACTGATGCGCTTTTGGAACGTCGATTTTGAGGGACTTACCCAGAGAGACCACGATTACTTAGGACATCTTAGGGGTGGTCCAACGGGACTAAGTCGCCTGGCTGCATTACTTAGGGTCGATGGAGCTGAAATACAGAGAGATATTGAGCCTTTCTTAATGCAACTGGGCCTAATTCAAGTTTCGAGACAGGGACGAATACTCACGGATCGGGGTGCTTCATTTAGTTCCGAGGCAAAAGCTTAAGGGCTGGCATAACCGTTCTCCATCCAAAGCACAGATATTCCACGGATACGCCTAGTAACGCTCCGACTTTGTGGGTCGAGTCGGCACTGATGCGACCCTTCCATTAGTGTTTCGAAGCGCTCTGACTCGTCTGCGGGCATTCCAACGCTCTTGAATATCTCGTCTACGTCTCTCAGCTTTGCGCTGAAAGTAATCGTCAAAATCAATCGTTATAGGACTCTCCGAAAGAAACAATTCGTTAATCAAATCAAACCGAAACTCGTCAGTCGTCACGCCACCGGACGTTCGACTAATCGGCGGGTTCTTGTTCGAAAGAGAAGAAACGACGCACTGCGAAGTGTTCCTTCAACAATTCCGTTGTCGGAGAAGGGGTTAAGGGGTTACAGATACACGGGTCCATGAATGAATTGCGCCCGGAACTTTCGATTGTCGTTCCCGTTTACAAAGAAGAGAAAAACGTCCCTGAATTTGTAAAACGGATTAAACCGATCGTGGAAAGTTGCTCGCGCAGCCATGAAATCATTTTTTGCTTGGACCCCTCGCCGGACCGCACGCAAGAGGTGATCCTAGAATTGCGCGCCTCCGATCCCGCCATCAAATTGCTCGCCTTCTCGCGTCGGTTCGGCCAACCGATGGCGACCCTCGGCGGGCTTTCATACAGTCGCGGGGAAGCCGTTATCGTGATGGATGTGGACATGCAAGATCCGCCAGAGCTGGTCACGGAGATGGTGGCGCTCTGGAAAAAAGGCTGCGACGTGGTTCTTGCGCAGCGCAAAACGCGCACGGGCGAGCCGTGGATTAAGACCGTGATCGCGAATGTGGGCTACAAGATCATCAACAAAATCGCTGATGTAAAAATTCCGCCGAACACGGGCGATTTTCGCCTGATGAATCGCCGCGTGGTGGAAGAGCTGAACCGACTGAAGGAGTGCCACGGTTTCCTACGCGGCATGGTGGCTGTGGTGGGCTTTAAGCAAACGGTGGTGCAGTTTGATCGACCGGCACGCTTCTCGGGCGAGACAAATTACAATCGGTTTTTCGGCTCGCTACGCATCGGGTTCAATGGCGTTTTCTGTTTTTCAACTTACGCGCTTTCTCTAAGCACCATGGCCGGGTTTATGGTCGCGGGAATCGGATTTATCATCGCCACCACCTACCTGATCTTAAAGCTCTCCGGGGTACACTATTCCGACGGCTACGTAACGATGGTGATTTTGATTTTGGTAATGGGTGGAATTCAGTTGGTCAGCATCGGTGTTTTAGGCGAGTATATCGGGCGGATTTATGATGAGGTGAAGCAACGGCCTAAGTTCATTGTTGATCGCGCGGAAGGATTTGAGAACAGATGAGAAGTTTTGTAACGGGTGGTGCTGGATTTATTGGAAGCAACCTGGTGGATGCGCTGCTCGCGGCGGGCGATAACGTCGTGGCGTACGATAATCTCTCCACTGGCCAAATGGAATTCCTGGATGGCGCACGTAAGGAAAAGCGTTTCGAATTTGTTGAAGGCGATATTCTTGACGATAAATCGCTGACCGCTGCAATGGCCTGCTCGGACCGCGTCTTTCATCTGGCGGCCAACGCGGATGTGCGGTTCGGCCTGAATCATCCCCGGCGCGATCTAGAGCAAAACACGATTGGCACCTTTAATGTGCTGGAAGCGATGCGCACGAACAATGTGCGATCAATCGCCTTTGCATCCACCGGCTCCGTCTACGGTGAAGCGAGCGTATTCCCAACACCCGAAGATGCGCCGATGCCGGTGCAGACCTCCCTCTACGCGGCCTCGAAACTCGCGTGCGAAGGGCTCATCAGCTCGTACGCTGAGGGCTACGGATTTCACGCGCAAATTTTCCGGTTCGTCTCGATTCTCGGCCCACGTTATACCCACGGACACATCTTCGATTTTTACCGGCAACTCGAAATGGATCCGACCAAGCTCCGCGTGCTGGGTGATGGATCGCAACGGAAATCTTATCTAGCGGTGGAAGATTGCATTGCCGCGCTTCTGCTCGTGGGAAATCAAGCGCTGGACGGTAGCGAGCAGAAACATAAGCGCAAAACGCCGACCGATGGCAGCGTGCAAATCTTCAATCTCGGCTCCGAAGAATATTGCCGGGTGCTCGATTCCATCGGCTGGATCACGGCGGCCTTAGGCGTGACTCCGGAGCTTCTGATGACCGGGGGTAATCGCGGTTGGATCGGCGATAGCCCGTTCATCTTTTTGGAAACCAAACGCATCCGCGAGCGAAGCTGGTCCAACCAGTCCTCGATTCAGCAGGGCGTGGAACGCACCGTCGCCTGGCTAAAGGAGAATCCCTGGATCTTCCAGAAGCGCGTGTAGCTGCGTAACGAGCGCACAATAGATAAATCAAGGCACCGAAGGTACCCCGCAAGACCAATTACAAAACCACGATCTACCGCAAGTCTTTCTTTGCGCTTCATTACCATAATAGCCACGTCCTCATTGCCATTGCCCCTTCAAGTTAAACAACCCAACGCCTTAGTTCGCTGATAACTTTCACGCTGCAAGTTAGGAGTGAAACCTCAGCGATGAAATATGTGACCGGTCTCCTATTGTCATCGTCAATTTTCCGTTGGAGTCCTACAGTGCAATAGAGGTTACTGTTGGATTGCGAGTGAAGCGTGACAATCCACCCCCTTTCGTACTGGTCAGGAATAATCAGCTCGCCACATTTCATCACGAGTGCAAGTTGATTGGTATCGAGATGATACCTATAGAGTGCGTCCCAGTTTGAGCCTTCACTAGTAGATTTCCTTGTAGCGAAATAGATCAGAGGAGCAGTCTCACATGAAATGAAGCAATCAACCGAAATATCAGGAGCAAAGTCGGTTATCAGCCTGTATTTTAGGTCGTTAATCCCGCGAATAAAAAGTCTGTTTTGTTCGCGATTACCCTCGCCCAGATGAACATGCGCCACAATAGAACCTGTGAGATGATTGTATCCTAGCTTAACCCTTTTCAGCGACTCAGGAAGACCCAGGTCATCATATGACATAACTACAGGCAATGGAGGAAGTGACATAGTTTTATTGATGGTCATCAGCCGGAGCTGCAACATTGGGCATTGAAAATCTTTTTAATTCTAACTTTCGTTTAGCTTTAATGGCGGAAGTCGATTTAATAACCTTTTCGGAAGATGACGATAATCTAATACCCGACAAAGACACGCAACCTCAATACGATCAGTGTCTTTGTTAAATCCAGAGTCGAGCGCAAAAAACCATCGAAAGATATCGCATGAAAATATGTATCATGATCTGTGATTAGCTGAATGTCGATTGCCTTTGACTTACAATATAAAATAAGATCGTTAATTGACGGATTCTTCGCAGAGGCCATTAAGAAAACCATTTATGGTCCCATTCGATTGATTGATCGAGCCACACATCTAACTGTATTATAGATCTATTGACAGCTCGATGCACATAAACCCCATGATATACCCAGACGCTAGAGTCTTTAAAATTAGGTGTTAATGGACAACCTATGGTAGGCGTCCTACCACCCCAATCATCGGGCGCAGCCAATACCTCTACGATTTCTTTTTCACTTTGTCTAAGATACAGTTCGCCGATCCTTCCTTCATTAATTCGCTCGTACAGCATAACTATTATTTCCTAGTAAATTGAATCTAATCCCTCACACTCAAGTCACTGGGATAGAGCCCAAGCTACTAATTCGCTGCAGTTGGCTAAGCCATTCAGCTGTTTTTGAACAATCCCATTTTTCATTAGTATCCAGACCGGGGTTGCGAATGAGATTATGCCTCCATTACACCACGTTTTAGCCTCTTCATAATGATCAAATGGTCGAATTCCAAAATGAATATCTCGTAAGGATGCTTCCGCAGAAAGCTTTTTCAACGTGGGAATTGCACCCCGATCCGTAATGCTCCATACCGCAAACACGAGGACAATCCAATCCCCTTTCAATAAACATCCTTCAATTTGATTTGGAGCCATTTCGAGGGGTACAAGGTTAGAATATTCTTCGCCAAGAATAACCTTGAATCCACGTGATATTGGCTGTAGTTTAAACGTCATTTGGCGGGCCGTAATAATCGAAGTTGGAGTAGGATGATTGTTAGATCGAGATGCTACTCCGCTTAGTTTTTCCAGTGATGATACCTGCTTCTTTGGTGACTCCTGACATATTTAATCAGCCTGGACAAGCACAAAGTTGTCGTGGATAAAAATATAAAAACAAACAATCCAAGAAGCAGGCTTATAAAGGAATTTAAGTATTCTTTGGCCTCTATAAAATTCTAATCGATAATGCTACCCAAGAAAGGAAGATAAAAAAGTGAAGGCTAGATGATCTCATTCCACTAAGCATAGTTGTGAAAACATAATCCAGCCATACTGTAATTGCGTGAGCTACATTTAACATAAATTACACTTTTCTTTCAACCTGGTTGCTAGTCGGTACAGATGACATATTGATGTTGAGCGGGAAAATAAAACATGTTATATCCAGGAACGGGTTTGTACACTACCTCCTCGTGAACGTTCAGATGGAACTCATAAGGAAGTTTGGCTAGATCACTGGACAAGAATTCTTGTTCGCCTTCCGCCAGAGGTCGCACAGAGTGAGATGTTGAAATAGTTGAAATGGCTTCAGGAGATTCCTTGAAGCAGAGTACATATCTATTTGAAAACCCAAGTACACCGTTAAATGGAGTTATGCAAAATGCTCTTCGATCGATAAATCCATCCAAAGCAGCTTCCTTGACCTTAAATTCGTGGACAAGAACAAAGGCCATATAGCCAGACGGATCGGAAATGGGAATGCTCGTCAATTTACAGAGCCATACTAAAAACCATAGGATCGCAAGACCCAAAAGAAGGATCGGACGCTTCCACACGGTCACCATTATCAAAGAACTCATCGCCTCTCCTTCACTGGATCGAGATAAACTTCGCAAAGTCTACTCCGATCGGCCCAAAAAATACACGTACACCTGACCCGAATACGATAATTAAACCGTATCTTGCGCTAGCCGGCACGCCAACTGAATCGCGGCGAGCATGCTCCGGTGATCCGCGAGGCCTTTTCCTGCGATATCCAGCGCCGTGCCGTGATCGGGTGAGGTGCGGATTAGCGGCAAGCCGAGCGTCACGTTCACTCCCGAGCTGAACGCGACCAGTTTAAAGGGAATCAGGCCCTGGTCATGGTAGAGGCAGACCACGCCATCGAATTTGCCGGAGAGCGCGTGATAAAACACCGTGTCGGGCGGTTGCGGATCGGAGAGATCGAGGCCCTCGGCACGCAGCTGCTCCGCCACCGGTTTGAGTAGCGTGACCTCCTCGTTCCCGAACATCCCGTGCTCGCCTGCATGCGGATTCAGCCCCGCCAGAGCCAGTCGCGGCCGATCGCGCCCCGTCGTCAGCTGCAGAAATCGATTCAGTTCATGCGCCACTCGGGCGATCCGAGTCGGCGTTATCTGTTCTAGTGCCCTTTTTAGCGAGCAATGACCGGTGACCAAGGCGACGGTCATTTTGGGGTCGGCCATCGTCATCACCACGTCATCGGCGGCGATTCCACACGCAGCTGCGAAAAACTCCGTCTGCCCGATGAATCCCGGCTGGAGCTTGGCAATCGTTTCCTTCTGAACGGGCCCGGTGACAATTGCGGCAAAACGACCCGCTTTCCAGCTCGCCACCGCTTCATTCAGCGCATCCAGGGCCACGCGTGCCGATTGGTCGGTGCTGCGGCCTATCGATTCGCCCGGCAGTTGTGCCCAGCGTTCCGCCGCTTCCCGCCCGACTATTTCGAAAGCGAACTGTGCTGGCAACGCAGGGTCTGCAAGCGCTTTTTGGATCACCTCAGGACCGATTCCGGCGGGATCGCCCCAGGTGATGCCAATCGTCGGTTTGCGGTCGCTCAACTAAAATCCTTGGTCGTTAGATCGCGGCCCAAACGCGATGCACGTCGTCGTGATCATCCAGCGCTTGGAGAAACTCGCCTACTTCGGCCATGTGATCGTCCGGGAGGTGCGCTTGCGACTTCGGCACGTAACCCATTTCCGCCGTCACCACGGTCCAGCCATTGGCGGCGAGCCACTTCGAGACGGCGTGAATCGCGGTGCGTTCGGCGATGAATCGGGCACCGGCGACACCTTCCGGGATATCGTCGTTCTTGGCGTGCGTAAGCGGCTCGACTTCGTTCGCGCCGGCCTCAATTGCCGCGCCTTCCAGGTCTGAATTCACATCGGCGTAATAGGCCTCAATGAGACCCACGTGATCGAACAAAAACTTATTGCTTCCCGCTGCGCCGAGCTGGCCTTTTTTGAAGAGAACACGAATTTCAGGAGCGGTCCGGTTCTGGTTATCGGTGAGCACTTCCACGATGACCGCGACTTTATGCGGCGCGTAACCCTCAAATGTCACCGCTTCAAGCACCATTTTATCGTCGCCGAT
>CAVURW010000262.1:0-31096 GCA_963743595.1 uncultured Verrucomicrobiae bacterium | reverse complement strand
TAAGCGCCTAGGGTGACGGTGCGTAGACTCCGCTGCGGGCCACCACGCCCTCCACGTGATGTTGAGAGAGTATGGCTGGAATGCCGCTCTGGGGGAACGTCTGGGTGATGAGCATTTGTATATTCTTTTGAGAAAATACTTCATCGGCTCCCTGCGTGATCTGAATTCCTAGCGGCGTGGTCATCGCTTTCGGCAGCTGATTCTGGTGCGGAAAAAGTAACCCGATTTGATGTACAGCTTTATGGGTGATGCGCTTGCTATGGCGTCGTGGAACGAAGTTGAGCTCCAGCATGGCTGCTCGAACCCGCGCAACTGTGGCAGAGGAGATTTGCTCCGGGCGATTGATGGCGCATGAGACGGTACAAATCGCTACGCCAGCCCGCTTAGCGACTTCGCGTATCGTGGGCCTCTCCTGCATCTGGGGATGCTTAATACAAATTTACGTAAAAACCAATGTATTTTTGTATATTTTTGTAAGTAGTGGGTGCAGAGAGGCATTTCCAACGAGTCCATGACCCACGAAATCCTTGATCCAAGTCGTAAATCACGATTCCTATCCAGACCCATTCTCCATGCTTTCCCGAATGAGTTCCAGGCACGAATACAAATTAAAGAACCCGTGGATCGCAACGGGCACCGCAAGCGAGCCGGTCATTTCATAAGCGAGCGCCAGGGCCATTCCCAGGAGCGAGAGCGGGACAAAAGCGTAGACGTTCAAGTGTGCGAAGCCGAAGATCAAACCGCTATAGATGATCGCTCTCCACGGCCCGACGAACTTCCGGAACGTGGCATAGACGAATCCCCTAAAAAACAGTTCCTCGCAAAAAGGGATGAAGAGCGTGGCCATGCCCAACGTAGTTAAGAGTTCCGATATTCCGTGGGTTCCTCGGAACTGCTGCACGGCATTCTCCTCGGCTAGCGGATAACTGAAGTAACTCGCGACGATCTGGACCATGATGCCGACAACGTTTTCGACCCCCTGATTCGCTGCACCTCCGATAATTCCAAAAGCGAGAACGTGCAACGGGTGAATTCGAACCCATCCGAACGGATCTTTGTTTGTACTCGGATAGTAGAAGGCGAGGAAAAGCATGCCTACCAGTATTTCCACCGGGAAATAGGGCCCGATTGCCGGGTCGAATTGAGAGAGGGTAAGGATCGAAAACGAAACGACTGCAAAGAGCAGACACAATGGCCATGGTGCGGGCATGGGCACAGGGGACCACGGATTCCCCACGACTGCTTTTTGCCGCCACTTCTTTGCAAACCATAAAAGAGCCGCCAGTAGCGACGAGCTGAAGAAAAGCACTTGAACAATATCTAGCGTGCTAAAGGCTGGACTTGGCATTTAGCATTCGCTACGGAGTTGCGGGCTCTGAATCGCCCAGCAACTCTTGGTAGGCGACCGTCAGTTTGATGCTGGTTTCCAACCCAGTGAAGAGATAATCCTCTTTGAGACAATCTTCTTTAGTGATTTTGTGACCCGCTAACGTATCGCCAAAGTAGGCCGTCTCGAGTTTGCCGTGGACGAGTGACCATTCGAGCTGCTTGCGAATCTTCAAGGAGGTGTTCGGAAGAGCGGGCTCAATGAGAACCGAGAGTCGGCGCACGGTCTCGGCCAGGTGGGCGAGAATGACGGCCCGCCGCTGATGCTGCGAAGGATCTTTCATTTTAAACGGTTGCATCCGCTCAATGTAGACGTTACCCGCAGTCCAAAGCTTACGGATCGCTTCAAGGGCAAGATTGGGTGCGAAGGCTAATGCCTGTTCTTTGTACTCCTCAACAAACGCGTTCGAGCGCAACTCCGCTTCAGCCGGGGTGATATCCGCTTCAGTATAGGCAGGAACAAGGCCGTCGCAGTAGCTGTTGATCATGGAGAGCGTTCGCTTCACAAAGTTGCCGAGCCCCTTTTCCAGCTCCCCATAACGAACCTCAAAGCGGTTCAGTGAGAAATCGGCGTCTTGGCCGAGCACCATTTCGCGTAAGAGGAAATAACGGAGCGCATCGGTTCCGAAGATGTCGATGTAGGGGCCGAAATCGACGATCGTCTTGGCGTCGGACTTACTAATCTTTCGGCTCTCGACCGTCCAAAAACCGTGGACAAGAATCTTCTTCGGTAATTCATAACCCATGGCCAGAAGCATAATGGGCCAGTAAATGCCGTGCGCGGGAACGAGGATGTCTTTACCGATGATGTGGAGATCTGCGGGCCAATTGGTGGGATCGTCCGCGAGCGCGAAGGAGAAGTAATTCACCAAGGCATCGAACCACACGTAGGTGACGTAATTCTCGTCAAAAGGCAGGGGAATGCCCCAGGAAAGCCGCGATTTTGGCCGCGAAATGCAGAGCGGTTCGAGAGGTTGCCCGATCGCGCTGAGCACCTCATTCGCGCGAAACGACGGGACGATGAATTCCTGGTTGGCCAGGTAATATTGCGTAAGGCGCTCGCGATAAGGCTCCAAGCGAAAGAAATAATTCGGCTCCTTTCGACGGACGACCTCACCAAAAATCTCTGGCCATTTTCCGTCGACCATGTCCTTTTCGGTGACGAATTGCTCCTGGCGTTCACTGTAAAAACCCTCGTGCTCCTGGAAGAAGATTTCGCCTTTATCGAAGAGATGCCGGAGGAACTGGCAAACGACCCGCTTATGATCCGGGTTTGTTGTCCGCACGAAAGTCGACGACGAAACGCCCAGCCGCTCATGCATCGACTTGAAGCGCGCGGTCATGCGATCGCAAAACGAAATCGGTTCTTCGTTGGCCTGAATGGCTGACTGTTGGACCTTTTGGCCGTGCTCGTCCACGCCGGTAAGAAAGTAGACCTGATGCCCCAGGCTACGACGGAATCGGGCGAAGAAATCGGCAAGGACTTTCTCGTAGGCGTGCCCCAGATGAGGGGCTCCGTTAACGTAATCGATGGCTGTTGTGAGAAAGTATTTGGATGGCATGGTACGACAAAAGACGGACTAGCGGGGGGCAAGTTTAAAGGGCTTTCCGACGATTTCTTCGGCGGCCTGCTCAAAGGCGATTTTGAGAGTGGAATTCGTGGTGCTAGGTGAATTCGAGAGCAGTTCGATTTGAGGCCATGCGGAATGTTCCAGAAGCTGTTGAGGCAGGTGCAACAAGAGACGGTAGAGGGCCAATTGTCCCATGAGTCCATCACCTTTGTTCGAACGAACGAAGTCAAAAAGCGGTCCCAGATTGTAATTTACGGTAGTGGTGATGGTGACGCCAAACAGGGAAGTCTCGGCCATCGGTACTTCGGGGATCACGGGAGTAACCTCCTGTGGTGCAGTTTCTGTCTTTTCGGCCTCGGACGTCTCGACAGCAGTTGTCTCGGCAACAGGCGTTTCCGCAACCGGTGTTTCAGCAGCAGGTGTCTCCACAGCAGGCGTCTCCGCACCCGGTGTCTCGACAGCAGTTGTCTCGGCAACAGGTGTTTCTGCACCCGGTGTCTCCGCAACAGGCGTTTCCGCAGCAGGCGTCTCCACAGCAGGCGTTTCCGCAGCAGGCGTCTCCACAGCAGGCGTCTCCACAGCAGGCGTCTCCACAGCAGGCGTCTCCACAGCAGGCGTCTCCACAGCAGGCGTCTCCGCAGCAGGCGTTTCGGCGGCGGAAGAAGCGAGGAAGACGGCCATCGATTGGCGCAGGTTCGGAACCGCATCCGCTTCAGAGGATTTTTTGGGTTCGGCTTTAACCGCTTCTTCTGATTTCACTTCACCAGGCACGGATTCCGTTTCAGTTGACTCAGCTTTCTGCTCGTCTTCCAGAGGCACCACGCCGGTCTCCGTTTCAACGGTAGCTTCAGCTTTCTTTTCGTCCTCTAAAGGCACGACGACAGTCTCCGCCTCGACAACGCTCTCGCCAACAACGTTGCTGGTTTGCTCGGATGGCTCGGCGGCGGGTTCGGCGACGGGAACGGACTCTACGCTGGCATGCGTTTCCAGGTAATACTCGTATTCATCGAGTGTCATTTGCGGTTCATGAACGAGCCCGACTTCCATGAGCCGAGCGATCACTGGTTCCACGCCAGCCACAGAAACGTTTAATTTTGCCGCTAGTTGTGACCCACTGATGAGAGCAGTGTGGGAAATGAATCCCAAGGCCTGCCATTCAATGGGGCAAAGTCGAAGGGAATACGACGCCTCTTGAGCGTTCGAGGTAAGAATGAAAACGCGATCAATATTCATTGTTTGTCTCCTGGTAAAACGGGTTTTAAGGCCAGAATCAGTGAAGCCGAGTGGTCGCCAAATCGGATTGGAAGGACAAATCGAAGGTAGGGCAACTTCGTTTGAATGATATGCGGATCATCCATAAACATCGGGACGGAGACCTTGACCTGCTCGGAAAAGTTGCGCGCAAATTGGCTCGCGAGGCGGTTCGTTAGCTCTTGGATGACTGTATTCCGGTGAGCATCGGCTCGATCCGAAGCATTCGCAATGAGCCGATCGACCGTGCTGCGGGGGAAGGCGATACAGAGGAAGCCATCAAGACGATTCGATAATCGAATCAAGCCATTGAAATCAGAGAGAACCGGCTGACCGCAAACGACGCGAGCGGTGCCAAACGTTCCAGCGACAGGCGTGAGCTGGTTGATGGCGGACAGGCAATCATGAAGAAACTGAAACGCGATGTGATCATCCATAAATTTACGATACTTGACCGATAGTTCGTAATGACGCTAATGGGGCGAGCGTCGGAGGGGAAGCAGAATTTAATCGCAAGTTAACGAACTTTAGTAAAAAGCTCCGTCATGGCTTGTTGAATTTGCTCAAAAGAGAGGTCGAGAATCGGTGGGCGGGCCACCCAGATCAAAAAGTGGGTGTCTTTCGATTGTGGGCGAATGAATAAGCGGTAAACCTCCCGTAACTGTCGTCGCACACGATTCCGGACATTCGCCGGGCCGAGCTTTTTAGGAGTGATGAAGGCGACGACCTGCTCCTTCGAATTGATGCACTCGGAACGCAACAACGTGTTCAGAATGAGGTGTCGATTCGTGTACCGGCGACCCTTATTGCGCGCCGAATCGAAAATCTCCCGGTGACGGATGACATGCGACCGGGGAAGAGTTCGCTGAGTGCCAGCCACAAGCCGAGATTAACCGCGCGTCTTAGGCTTCCGTGTGCCGAGCAAACTTGCGCTCTGTGCCCTTACCTGCAAGGCGAACGCGCCCCTTGGCACGACGACGGGCGAGAATAGCTCGACCGGTTTTAGTGCGTGTACGAGCGAGGAAACCGAATTGGCGAACGCGGCGCTTTTGGGAGGGCTGGAATGTTCTTTTCATGGAATGAGAGATTAAAAGGCCGCGACGCTGCGATTGGAGAAATGAGGAAGCGGAGGGTGGAGGATGCCCTAACGTGAGGGGTGTGACAAGAGAATTTTTACAACCTTATCAAGTTCCGCTTCGGTGTTGTAAAAGTGTGGAGAGAAACGAAGAACCGATTGGCCGTTGCGAAGCTGCCGCAGCGAGGCCTCGACCTTATGACTCGCCATGTTTCTTAAGTGCGTCTGGGCCGTTTCTTGATCCGAAAATAAGAGGGATGTGATCGAGCTTTTTTGAGAGCGGCGATTGGCGTGGCCGAAGATTTTGAATCCCCCCTGGAGCAATGATTCCTCCAGGTGCGTGCGTATATCGAGCAACCGAGCCTCGATCTGTTTCACTCCGATGTGCAGGATAAAGTCGATGCTCGCCTGCATGCCTTGCAGCGCCAACCAATTCAGCGAGCCGGGTTCGTAGCGCTGGGCCGTTTCCATCAGTTCCAACTTGTCTTGGGCCACAAATCCGGGCGAGTGAACATTCCACGATCCAACCATGGCGGGCCGCAATGTTTGAAAATGGCGCTTTTTGACGTAGAAGATTCCCGCACCCAGTGGCCCTAGCATCCATTTGTGGGAGTCTGCGGCGAGGAAATCGACGTTCCGGACGTCGACCGTGGTGGCTCCAAGCGATTGAATGGCATCGAGACAGAACAAGATGTTACGCCGCTGCAGTTCTTCTCCGATAGTTTCGTAATCGAGCCGATACCCGCTGAGGTAATGGCAGGAAGCCAAGGCCACCAGCTTCGTCTTTGGCGTGACAACGGAGAGGACGAGTTCTGGCGTAATTTCGCCCAGCCGAGCGGGTTGCAATCGCACGGGGACGACGCCTTTATCGACGAGTGCGGCCCATGGATAGACATTCGCAGGATAATCTTCCGGGTAATAGACCACTTCATCCCCCGGCTTCCAATCAATCCCGAGCGCGACCAAATTTAAACCCAGGGAGGTGGGGCCCAGGAGCGCGATCTCGTCGCTGTTTGCATTGATAAGCCGAGCACAAACCCGCCGAATCGTCTCAGTCTGCCGAAGGAAGTTTGCGTCTTCCTGGGAAATCGTGCTCGATTCCGCGACCGCTTTCAGAGTGTCGACCGTAAACCGGGGCAGGGGCGCTACGCCAGCATGTGCCAGAAAGATCTTCTGGCCGGTCACGGGGAAGAGCTGGTTGCGCTTCGGCTCATCCGCGAGGATAGCGTCTATCGTAAGATCAACGTCCTGGTCACGTCCCATCGGCATTATTAAAACGCCCCGACGACCGCGAGTCGAGACCAATTCGCATCAGCGAAGAGGAGACGGTCCCGGATCGCTTCGTTATTCGTGGAAGTCGGAGGAGCCCACGAGATATCAACGAACTTTGGGGGTTGCGCTTCGAAGTAACGGCCTTCCTTTTTCTTCAGGAAAAAGATGTCGACGACCAGCGCGTTGCGTTGCGAGTACGTCGTCGCCGTCTTTCGAGCTGCGCGGCGATTGATCACATCGGTGCCGGTGTCGACCGCGAGGAACTTACCCATGCCGGGGATGGTGACGACGCTGCCGTAGGGGATCCTCTTCGGATCGACCGCACAGTAGCCCTCGCGGAGTTTCAAGCCGGTGGCGCTGAGATGACGGCGGGTCCAGTAGTCTTCATTGGTCCAGTAGGCGGTTAGTCGCGCGTAGCCATGTTGAATCGAGGGCCGAAACAGCGAGAACGACGTGGTTTGCTGCGGTTTTGGCTTGAGACGATGAGCCCGTTGAATGGGGTCCAGATCCGAAAGGGAGGTCGGGGAGGCTGTGGCTGAATTAATTAGGGTTAGGCACAACATTGCTAACGCGGCTAATACATTGAACCCGTAAAGGGTGAATTTTACCTTCATTTTCTGTCTCCTAGGTTTAAGGTTAGAGAGGGAGACTCTTCCGAAGTACAGCCCTCCATTTTACAACGCCCGAAATTGCCAGAGTCGGGGTGCTCGAGAGCAAGTCCCGAGCTAAGTGCGGAAGATAGGCACGCCAATCGATTGTGCAACCCTTTTATTTGCGACTTGGAATGGACTTGAAGCCGGAGACTTGCCAGAGTTTCGGGGTTATGAACGAGGAGACACGTGTTAGATACAAGGAGCTGGTCGACAAGATTCGTGTGCTCGATCAAGCCTATTATATTGAAGCTGAACCACTTGTTTCTGACGCTGAGTACGACCGTATTTACCACGAGCTATTAGTTCTGGAACGCAATCACCCAGAATTAGTTACTGCAAACTCACCCAGTCAAAAAGTTGGCGGAGCGCCTCTTTCCGAATTTAAATCGGCGGCCCATCGCGTTCCGATGCAGAGTCTGGACAACACTTACTCGGAAGACGAGATGGGTGCGTTTTATGATCGTCTACGGAAACTGTTGCCTGGGGAAGAGCTGAATTTTGTTGTGGAACCGAAGATCGACGGCCTTGCCGTTAGCGTTCGTTACGAGTTGGGGAAGTTTGTGCAAGGCGTGACACGGGGCGATGGCCAAAGCGGGGATGACATCACCGAGAACTTAAAAACGATTCGCAGTCTGCCACTGGAGCTTAAGGGTGATTTGGCCAAGGCCGCCGTAATGGAACTGCGTGGTGAGGTCTACTATCCGAGCGTAGCTTTCGCAAAGCTAAACAAGCAACGGGTGGCTGCTGGTGAGGCGCTGTTTGCGAATCCTCGTAACGCTGCGGCGGGAACAATCAAGCAACTCGACCCTAAGCTCGTCGCCAAGCGTCCGCTCGCCGTGGTGCTCTACGGGCCGGGGGAATTGGTCGGGGTTACCTGCGAACGCCAAGCGGATTGGCTCAAGCAAATCGCTGAGGCGGGATTGCCAGTGCCGGAGCGGACTTGGTTTTGTAAGTCGAAGGAGGAACTGATCCGTGCGATTCAAGAGCTGGACGTCGCGCGCAAGAGTTTCTCGTATGAAACGGATGGAGCAGTCGTGAAGTTGGACGCGCGGCGTTTACGCGCTTCGCTCGGTTCAACTTCAAAAGCGCCCCGCTGGGCGATTGCCTATAAATATAGTGCTGAAAAAGCGGTTACTCTTTTAGAGCGCGTCACATTCCAGGTGGGACGCACCGGGACGATCACTCCGGTGGCAGAGCTGCACCCCGTTCTCTTGGCGGGAACGACCGTGAGCCGTGCGACTCTTCACAACTTCGACGAGATCAACCGCAAGGATATCCGACTCGGCGATCACGTCACCATCGAGAAAGCGGGTGAGATCATTCCTGCCGTTCTCGGGCCGGTTCTAGATAAGCGGACGGGCGCTGAGCGAAAGATTGAGCCTCCCGCAGGCTGTCCCGCGTGCTCCGCGCCGCTGATTTGGGAGGGGATTTTTCTCAAGTGCGCCAGCGATACGTGCGCCGCGCAATTGGTCCGGCGAGTTCAGCATTTTGCTCACAAAGGTGCGATGGATATTGATGGGATGGGCGAAACGCTCTGTGGGCAGTTGGTGGATGCCGGTCTGGTTAAGGATTTGGCAGACATCTATTCACTATCAGAAACAAAGCTGGCCGGTTTGGAGCGGATGGCGGTTAAGTCGGCGCAGAATGTGATGAAGGGAATCGAGGGGAGCAAGGGCCGCGATTTGTGGCGGTTAATCTTCGGTCTGGGCATTCTGCATGTGGGAGCCGGGGCGGGTCGGGCGTTGGCGGCCCATTTTCAGTCGATGGATCGATTAGCGAATGCCACTGTGGAAGAACTCGTCCGGGTGCCGGATGTCGGCGAGGTTGTCGCAGGGAGCGTTAGGAAATGGTTTTCGGACGAGCGAAACAAGGCGCTCGTAGAGCGATTAAGAAGCGCAGGACTGAACTTCCAAGCACAGGTCGCCACCGGGTCAGCGATTGACGGTGCCGGAAAGGGACACGCGAAGATCGAGGGTAAGACATTTGTAATCACGGGGACCTTAACTGAACCCCGCGAGACGCTCGCCGACCGAATTCGGGCAGCTGGCGGTAAGGTTTCAGGGTCAATTAGTAAGAAGACTGATTATTTATTAGCAGGAGATAAAGCCGGATCGAAATTAGAAGATGCACTGAAGTTAGGTATTAAGGTAGTCTCAGAAGCGGAGTTCCGGGAACTGTATGAGAGTGCGTGAGTTGCTATTTTGGACGATCTTAATCCTGGGGTGTACTGCGTTTTTACGTGCTCAAGACCCTGGTAGAGCGCAGGATGCAGAGGCGGAGCGTGAAAAGCTGGCGAAAGCCGCCGACCAACTGGACATGATTCAGAGCGGTTACGAGGCGACCCATGCTTCGGTGGACAATTTGAAGACACAGGTGGCCACGCTCACCCAAGCGCAAGCGAAATTGGAACAAGAAAACGCCGACTTGAAGACGCAATTGACGGCGCTCCAAGCCTCGCTTCAAAAATCCGAGCAAGATCGGGCCACCGAAGAAAAGGCGCTTTTGGCGCAAGTCGCTGAGATGATCGCCAACCCCAAAAAGACGCCGCACTTGAAAAAGCCCGTGGTGACCGACTCCGAACCGACCCCGAAGCCGACCGACGCAACCGCAGTTGCCTATCGCACTCCCGAAACTCCGGTAGCTCCGCCTACCTCGGCACCGAGTCCTGATGCCGTTCCTGTTCCGACAGAACCACCCGTTGCGATCACCCCCACTCCCGAACCCGTGCAGCGCGGTTACAATCATGTGGTGGCAGACGGTGAAACGTTATCCATAATCGCACGCGCCTATCGCGAGCAAGGTGTGCAGGTCACGGTGTCCGAAATTTGTCGCGCTAACCATATTACCTCTCAAACTCCACTTAAAGTGGGTCAAAAACTATTTATCCCGCGTTCCTGATATGTCGAATATTACCTTAGGAGATGACCCGTTTATGGCTCAGTGGTACTTGAAAAAGGCTGAGGAAGAGGAGCTGTTCGGTCCAGTTGATGAGAAAACGCTCTATGATTGGGCGAAATCGGCGCAGATTGCTCCCACAGATACCCTTTCCACAGATCAACAAACCTGGATGTTACCCTCTGAGGTGACGTTTCTCAAAATGATTTGGATCGTGGAATTACCCGAGCCGAAGGGCACGGTTTACGGTCCCACGACCACCGGTGCCTTGAGAGAATATCTGAAGCGGGGAATGATCGATCACAACTCCCTGGTAACGAACCAGGCAACCCGTCAAACCTTGCCCTTGGGAGCGCTTCTGGCGAGTGAGGATATGGAGCAAAAGCGGGTCGATTCTGGGGCTCGAACGGGGATGATCATGATGGATCTGGCGAAGGATCAACGCATCCGCCAGCTCACGGAGGACTTGCGCGAACTGAAGGCAGAACATGAGGCGTTAAAGCAGAAGTTCCGGCAACTCCAGCAGGACCGACGTTGATCTACAGCCCAATTGCAGGCATATTGCGGGGCTATGCCAATACCAGTTACGGTAATCACGGGATTTTTAGGTGCCGGTAAGACGACGCTGCTCAATCGTATTTTGACGGGAAACCACGGCCAGAAAATCGCCGTCATTGAGAATGAATTTGGCGAGATCGGGATCGATCAGCAATTGGTCATTCAAGCCGACGAAGAGATTTTCGAGCTCAATAACGGGTGCATTTGCTGCCGAGTTCGCGGCGATCTGATTCGGATTCTCCACAAATTGACCAAGCGCAAGGACAAGTACAACCGCGTTGTCATCGAGACGACAGGTTTGGCTGATCCTGGACCGGTCGCCCAGACCTTTTTTACGGACGAAGAGATCAAGGCCGATTACGTCTTGGACGGGATCGTAACGGTTGTCGATTGTAAGCATGTGAAGTTGCATCTGGACGATACGCGGGAAGTACGGGAACAGATCGGGTTTGCCGATGTGATTTTACTGAACAAGACCGATCTGGTGTCGAAGGACGAGGTTCAAGAGGTCGAAGCGCGAATCAAGAAGATGAACCGAGTGGCCCGGATCTACACCGGGCAGAACGGGGAGGTTGATCTCGTAAAAGTGCTCGATATCGGTGGGTTCGATTTGAATCGCGCACTGGAATTGGAGCCGAACTTCCTCAAACTAGACGACCACGAGCATGATCATGATCACGACCACGAGCATGGCGAAGAATGTCACGACGAGGGTTGCACGAACCCTGAACATGATCACCATCATGAACATGAGCATGATCATCATCATGATGACGATGTCACTTCGGTGGGGATTAAAGAGTCGGGCGATCTGGACGAGGCGCGTTTGAGCGATTGGCTGGGTACGTTATTGCAGACCAAGGGGCAAAACATTTTCCGAATGAAGGGGATATTGGCGATTCAAGGTCGACCGGAAAGAATCGTTTTCCAAGGTGTGCACATGCTCTTGGATAAGAAACTGGACAAGCCCTGGGGCGAAGCGCCACGGCAGAACGTTCTCGTGTTTATTGGTCGGGAACTTGATAGAAAAGCGCTGACCGACGGTTTCCGCTCGTGTCTGGTCAAGTAAGGAGGCCGCTGTGATCGCTCAAAGTTCAGGAAAGATGCGGCCCATTTCGTTTTTATGGAATGATCACGTGGCGGACTTCGTCACCCAGATATCTTGGTCGCCAAGCGGCGAGTTACTGGCCGCGATTTCTGCGGGTGGCGAGCTGGGAGTCTTTACCGCTGCCAAAGGCGAATCGCTGTTTTACAAGAAGATCGCGCACGAGGGCGGAGCGGATGGCGTGGCTTGGCATTCGGAAGGAGCGATTCTGGCAACCTGCGGGCAAGATGGGATGGGAAAGCTGTGGGATGTTCCGGGTAAAAAGTTGATTAAGGAATTGCCGGGGGGAACGGCTTGGGTGGAGAGGCTGGGCTGGGGCCAGAGGAAGAACGGGGACACGCTCTTGGCGCTGGGTGCTGGGAATAGGGTGACGCTCTGGGATAAGACCGGTGAAAAGCAGGGAGAAATCCCGTTCCCGAAAGTGCTTTGTGACTTGGCGTGGATTCAGGGGGGCAAAACTCTGGCAGTCGCCACGAGCACTCTGGTGGCGTTGTTTGAAGATCCGGAAAGCATGAAATCGAGCCGGACCTACACGGCCAAAAGCCCAATTCTCAATATGGCGTTTAGTCCAAATGGCCGGTGGTTAATGACCGGAACGCAGGATCGCGCCGTCCATGTGTGGAGTTGTGAGACGGGAGAAGAGATGCACATGAGCGGTTACCCAGATAAGCCACGGCGTTATTCCTGGCATAAGGCGGGCCGTTGGTTTGCGACAAACGGCGCGCAGACCGCAGCTCTTGTCTGGGATTGTGCGGGTAAAGGCCCATCCGGGCGTCCTCCCACCATGCTGGAGTGGCACACCGATGTGGTGAGCGACGTGAATTATCAGGCGAAGGGTGATCTGCTGGTTTCCGGAGCCAAGGACGGCAGCGTGGCCATTTGGAACCCCACGGAACGCCGGCCCCTGGTGGGTGGCGCGAAGATCGAGAGCGAAGTCACCCAGGCGTTGTGGTCGCCCAGCGGAGATTGCATCGCGGTGAGTGGCGCGGAAGGCGATATCCAGGTGCTGTCGCTTGGAAAGTGAACCGAACCGACACTTTGAAAGTCGTCCGCTCCCGGAACTAGTCCATAGCGGGCATATATGACTAGGCGCGACTGAGCTTGCTAATTCCAGAGTACAACACTGCGGCTCAGTCTTTGAAAGGTCCCAATGTCTTTGGCCCCGAATGGGGCCGTAATAATTGAGCCCAGGCGAAGTAGCTTAACGACGCACGCCTGGGAAGGGTAAAGTTGCAAAGGCGGCCTGTAAGGTCGCAATAAATGGTGCCTTTTGGCCTGCGGCTCCCCAGTGTTCCCAGGGCTGCTCGAGGGCTTTGCCCTTCGCTTGCTCTGGGCTTAATTATTATGCCCCATTCGGGGCCAAAGGCATCGTATCCTCCCAACGCTTTATCAGGATGAATATTCCCCTGTAGAGTCCCGCATTTCTGAGATCACTGGAAAGCGCTCTAGATGCCGCCGCTAGTGCGCTACGGTAAAGAAGGGCAGCCGCCCCCCGCGTCCATCGTCCCAGACTTCCTTACGGAGGGCGGCCATCTGCTTGTCATTGGAAATACCGCGATAGAGCCGGTAGAGGTACTGCGTGAGGGGTTCTTCGATGAAGCTGATCCGAGCGGTGTTGGCATCGAGATGGACGATCGTTTCCAACTGAATGGTGCCGGGAACCGGGCGGAAGAAAAAGGCCTGTTGATCCATGCGTCCGATGTAGATGTAGCCGCCGCGGTCCGGATACATGGGCAGTCGGCGGGCGGTTATGAGATCGGTAAACCATTCGCGCCGCGCGATGAGCAGGTCGTGATTGAACGCTTCCCAAAGTCGAGAGGGGATTTCGAATTGAAACCCGGCCCCGAACCAGCCGTAGCCGAGCGAGCTCAAGAGCAGCTTGTAATCTTCCGGGAACCGTTGGTGGATCTGGATTTCAAGGGATTTCCAATGATTATCCGTGGGCGGAAACTTCGGCGTGAGCGGCTGCGCGTAGGAGATTAACTCGTAAAGATAATCGTAGGTCTGGACCATTACTATTAGCTGGTAGCTTGGGAAGATGATTATGGCGAGCCGAAATTACTCTACAAGAACTGTTTAGCTTCAATGCGTGGCAACAGGCTGTTGGGTAGAGGGGACCGGAATTGGCTGAAATACGACGGGGCGCTGCGGATGCCAATTGATCTTGCCGCGCAGGTAGGCGACCCAGCCGAGCACCGCCCCGAGCTGGCGTAGGAGTTGGAAAACAAACGGCTCCGTGAGTGTGGCGACAATCGACCAAAGCCAGAGTCGATTCGTGAAGGGCAGTCCGAGCCAGCGTTGATAGATGCGAACCGCCCACACGTGCATGGTCACGTCGTACAAGAGCTTGAAGCCGACCACGCCAAGGACGAACGTGTTAAAGTAGCGATGATTCACGAGGAACGTGATCAGAACCACGGCTGAGGCGAGCGCGTAGACCGGCAGCAGCATATCGAGCGTCTTAATGATCATCATGTAGCGGCCCATGTTGCCGTACTTCGGATTCCCGACCATGTCATTATACGCAAAGTGCGTGGAAATGAATCCCGCAAACCAGCGGCGACGTTGGTTGAGGAAGAGGCGCGGTTGTGCGGGTGCGTCGGTGGTGGCGCGTGCATCGACGAGCGTTTTAACGGTCACTGGCACGCCCGTCTCATAAATGCGTTTGTAGATGCGATGCGTGAGCTCGTAGTCTTCCACCCAGCTCTTTGTATCGAACCCGCCCACGGCTGTGAGCGTGGAGCGGCGGTAGGCGCAGAAGGCACCGGAGACGAGCACGAGCATGTTGAATTGCATCCACGTGAGCCGCCAGAGGAATCCGCGCGCGTACTCGAAGATCTGGTAAAATTCAAAGAATGGGGCGAGGGGCGAGCGTTGGCAAACGGGCGTGAGGAGACCACCTGCGATGGCGAGGTGAGGGTCTTCCACAAAAGCATCCCGCATGCAGGCAAACGAGAGCGGTTCGAGGTAGGTATCCGCGTCCAGGGTCACCACCACCTCGGATTCTGAGAGCTGGATGCCTTGGTTGAGTGAATCGGCTTTACCGGAGTTGGGCTTGCTCCAGACACGGAGTGCCGGCCAGATCGATGATGTTCCGAGGCGGCCTGCACCGATATCGGGTCTCGGTGTCCACGTGAGGCTATATTCCTGTGTCAACCAGGGGATCATGTCATCAGAAGAGCCGTCGTCTAGCACCAGAATATCGTCGGCCGGTTCGGTTTGCTCACGCAGATGCTTGAGGCAGACGGGAAGGACGAGGCGCTCATTTCGTGCACATACGAGTACCGAAAGCGTCGGGCGTTTCGGGCGGGGCAGGGAGTTATCCTCTTTTTGACGACTGCGCCAAACGCGAATCCGCTCTTGCTCGCGGACTGCCATGAGGCTGCAACCGACCATCGTGCCCAGCAGGAGGGTGTCATACGCGATGTAGATGAAACCGACACTAAAAGCGGCCAAACCGCTAAACGCGACGGAGGCGTAGAGCGTAAAGATGAGTAGGCCGAGGATGGCGAGAAAGAGGATTGGCCAGCGAATAGTTTTCACAAGTGAAATAGGAACGTGTCCGTCATCTTGAACATAGCTGAGTTAGGGAAATGTCAATTCGGAAACAATAATCGCAATGGGAACACGAGGACGTCATCAGCGGTCCTAGTCGATTTTAATGATGCGCCCGAACGGTCCGTCGGAGGGCGCGTTCACGAGCTCCATGATCGCCGGTAGAACCACGTCCGGCAGCTTGCCACCGACATGCATTTCCGTATCGCAAAACGGCGGCTCGATGGCGTTGACCAGGATGTTCTTCCCTCGGAGCTCAAATGCCACCGATTTCGTGAGCGAATCGAGGGCGGCCTTGGAGGCGCAATAAGCGGAAGCTTGGGGCAGGTTCTTGATGGGCGCGCTGACGTTGATGATTCGACCGAAATTGCGGTCGAGCATTCCTGGAAGCACCGCGCGGATGAGCAAGAATGGCCCGCGCAAATTCGTGGCGAGTGTGGCGTCCCAATCGGCAATAGAAGTGAGGTGAGCCGCTTTCTTCGGAGGAAAAATGCCGGCGTTATTGATCAAGAAATCGATCTGCGAGCAATCGCGCAAGATGGAGTCGACTACGTCCTCCACGTTGCTGGAGACGCTGACATCGGCCTCGTAGGTATGGACGGAGATGTCCGGCGATTGAGCGTTGATCAGGTCGCGGGTTTGAGAAAGCGCGGGGGAGCGGCGACCGACTAAGCAGAGGGTTGTGTTCGGGATCGTGGCAAGCCCGAGAGCGATGGCTCGTCCGATTCCACTTCCAGCACCCGTAATGAGTGCGACTCGAGGTTCGTTAGACATAAACTTTCAGGAAATTCGCTCATTTCCGAAATTATGCTAGTAAGGAGAAAGAGTATTAGCCTGGCTATTGAGGCGGGGCGCAGCTCTTGAAAGCGTAGGAAACCCATCGAAACCAAGTCAGATGAGTTGTCGGCTTGGGAATTCGAGTTTCTCTCTCGGAACCTTGCGAACATAGTAATAGATGACCGCCCCAATCACGTGCAGGAAAAAGAGGACTAAAAGCCAAACGACCCGGTCGTTTCCCGTTGAAGGTTCGTTTTTGACGCAATCAATAATCATAAAGACCCAAAAGATTGTAAGCGCGATCCCAGCCACAAACAGCGAGAGAAACAGGAGCACGAAAAGCAGCGATAAGGAAATCGAAAATACCGCTAAATAAAGGGGAACTTGATCCATAGCTACCCATTACCGTACCACAGATCCGTCTCAAAGTCACCTATGAGATTTTCCGTTCTTGGCTCAGATCTTCTGGAACAATTTCCGATGCGGTGCCGCCATGGCGCGTCTGCGTAATTCGACCACGGAGACAAATTCGAGCGGTGGCTTGGGCGGGCTTTTCAGTTCAGCAGTGATCGCGTGGAGAGTGACTCGGTACTTGGTGATGCCATATTTCATCGAAGGCAGATCGCCGGTCTTCGTCATCGTGTCGAGGTCGAACTCAGGGAAGCGCCACAGCCCGGCCCAGGCTTGGCCGGGAGGAACTTGGGAGACGAGCAGGCCTTTTGCGGGGTCGGCAATGAGGGCGATTGTTTCCGTTTTAAGAACAGCTGCCGTGCGTAGTTTTACGGGGAACGACTCAGGATTGAATCGGCCTGTGCAACTCGAATGGAGCGGGCAGATCAGGCATTGCGGCTTACGCGGCACGCAGAGCGTGGCCCCGAGTTCCATGACCGCTTGGTTGTGCGTGCCGGGAATGTTTTCGAGCGACTGCGTCGTTGACAGCCCGGATTCGAGCCAGAAATCGGCAAGTTCCTGGAGTTGCTTACGAACGGCAGGACGATCAATCGGTGTCGAAATGCTTTCCAAGCGAGCAAGAACCCGAATCACGTTGCCATCCAGAACGGCGGCGGCGAGACCAAAAGCGATGCTGCCGACAGCAGCGGCTGTGTAAGGCCCAAAGCCAGGGAGATGAAGGAGTTTCTCCAGGTCGCTCGGTAAAACTCCATCGAGTTGGCGGACCTGTTGCGCCAGTCGATGGAGATTGCGCGCCCGGGTGTAGTAACCCAGCCCCTCCCAAGCATGCAAGACCTGTTCGATGGGTGCTTCCGCGAGGTGAGACCAAGTCGGGAAAAGCTTAAGCCATCGGTGGTAATACGGGATGACCGTGATGACCTGAGTCTGCTGCAACATGAACTCAGAAACGGTAATGGCGTAGGGGTCGGCGGACTGGCGCCACGGCAAATCCCGCTTCGCAGTGCGATACCATTCCAGTAACTGCGTGTGGCGTTGTAACCAAGTGGGAGCGTGTAGAGCCATTTTCAGAGAGATTTTGGGCGTGACAAAAATAAGAGTGTTTGTCACCGTCCCGAGCTTGCTTTTGCAGCGGTTTGCTTATGAGTCGAATTCAATTTTGGATCTTAAATGTAACGAGTTTCTTTGTCGGCGCGACGTTCCTTGTGCAGGTTTATTTTGTGCACCTGGAAAATAGCGCCACTGCCGATTTGCAGCAAACGGGGCTCGCTATTCAGGAAGGCGAGCGGATGAATGAGCTTTTTAAACAAGTGGCGATTCAGACTTATCGCTTGAGCCAAAATGATCCGGCGCTCAAGGATCTCTTGCTTCGCCAAGGGATCAATGTCTCACGAAATGAATCAGCTGCGAATAGCCCTGCGGCAGCTAGCGCCCCTGTAACGGCTCCACCACCGACCGCCTACCCGATGTCCGTGCCAGTCAATCTACCCACGCGCTCGGCGCCTACCCCGGCCCCTCATCACTAGACCTCTATGGAAGAGAACAAAAAGACCTATTCACCGTTTTGGGCCATGCAGTTTTTAGTCATTTGCTTAGGCATTTGGATTGGTATGGATTGTTACCAAATCAATAACAATCGCCTGGCAGCCTGGAACCAAAACTTGCAATTGCAAACGAAGCTGCCCGAGGCGCAGGATCACGAGCTAAAGTTGAAAGCTTTAGTGCAGGATCTGCGCAAGACAGGAGAGAACGATCCCGCTGCGATTCAGGTGCTGGATGCGTTTCATATTCCGTTACAAGCACCGCAGCAGCAGCCCGCGAGTCCTATTGCCAAGCCGTAGTTACGAGAGCTGTGCGCTCTGCTTGGATCGTTGATTCCGGAACTTCTCAATCAACGCCGTGGAGGAGGGAAACAACGCCGGGCAGCAGCCGAACGTCTCGCAGAATGCCTTGCTGAAATGGCTGAGCGAGGAGTACCCCACTTCCATCGCGGCTTCGGTGACGTTGTGCCGACCGGCCAGGAGTAAATCGGCCGCTTTCTCCATGCGAATCTGGCGTAGAAATTGGGGGATCGTGCGCCCGGTCTCTTTAGAGAACGTACGGCTCAGGTAAAATGGTGAGCAACCGACCTCCGCACCGAGCTTGTCCATATCGGGTGGGTCGGTCAGGTTGTTGCGCAGGATGGCGATGACCCGCTCCACGCGTTCCCGCGAGACACGCTTTTGGCGTTGGCAGAAAAACTCTTCTTGAGCGGCTGGTTGGAAGGCAACTTGCGCGAGCAGTTCCAGGATCTTGGCTTGGTACCAAAGCTTTTGTGCAGCGGGGGGCACCGGCGGTTGGCGTAGCGCCTGGAAAATGATCTCCTGACCGGGCGACATAACGCCCACAGCTCCGGGCTCTGATGACGATTTACCGGCAATCCAAGAGCGGAGCGTGGGGTAGAGTGCGTCTTCCAGGTTAAAGAGTTGGCTGATCACGTAAGACCGCGAGAACTCGACCGTAATGAACGAGTGGGCTTCTCCTGAAGAGCGATTGGCGGTCAACTCCTGGTCGTTACAGCAATAAAAGCCCACGGTGTGCGAGCGAAAACATGTTTCGCAATTCGATTTACGCACGGTGCCGGTGCCTTTCCAGTTCAGGCAAATTTCGAGGCTAGCTTGATGAAAACTGGCACCCCAATCGAGTGGTTGTTGGGATTGAAACTCGTGGCTCTCCACGCTAATGCCCGACTCCGGAAACGAGCCGTAAAGCTGCTTCCAACCGCCCTTAACTGGGGCCCAAGCGGCTGTTTCCGAGAAGGTAGACTGCATGAGAGAGGGTACGTGCGATGAGGAGTTGAGTCAAGAGGCCTAGGCCTCGGGGCGTGTCGCTTCCCACAAATGCGTAAACTTTGAAGGCGACTCCGCAGCGTGTGCCCATATTTTGGCGCAAGTTCTTCCACTTCGTTCAAATCCTTGCAGGAGAGGATGGCGTCCCACATCTCTTCGTGGCCGATGTAGCGGTGTCGCTGAGGATGCTCAGGATGAGAGTACATCTGGATGAATCGAATTTTTCGGGCCGGAATTTTCCACATGCACATCGCGCCCCACAGCTTGCAGTACTCCTGCAGATTGTACCAATCGAACAACCCCTCCAGGGCTGAATTTGGCATGACGTTGATATGCCATCCATGCTCGCCCTCAAATGCCGATCCAACGCCGGAATCATAACCTCTCTCTAGAACCAGATCCGAGCCACTGGTGAAATCGACATCGGAGCTGCTGGAGCGTAACGGAACTTCGTGGGAACGAATCGCCGCGTGCAGCAATAAGGCTCCCGATCCGATAAGAACCAACTGGGCCGGTTCGTGTAGTTCAGATCCCCAGACCTCAAGCCAGTGCTTGATTTGGCTAGACGACCGCAATTCACGTTTCATCCAGGTAAGTTAGCGAACACTGAAGTCTTTTTCCAGAACCTACCTTTTTCTGAAAAACTGGATTCGCGTCCGGTGATCGGTTTCATCCCGCTGAAAAGTAAAGGTGTCCAGAGCTCCATCGGGGAGGTGAATTTGCAGTTGCGTGTGCGCGGTGTTCCAGTGCGTTTCCGGTAGCGTTTCTCCAGTTCGATAGGGGTAGAACAAGATCTTGTAATTCGGCTCAAGCACGTTGTTTCTATCGATAAACAGGCGGTTCGATTCTTCAATGTCGCCGTTCTGAAGCTGATGGACGACGGCTATCGGCGGTTGCGCGTGGTTATCCGTTTCCGAGAGATCTTCCACGAGCAAGCGGGGCAAACCATCGGCAGTGCCTTGGTCGGGTAGGTGGAGGAGGGTAGCCTGGGTCGGCGTGGCATCCGGGCCGATCATCAGGGATGTATCTACCGAGTTGCCCTGCTCATTGGCAAACTTGCCGTCCGGCGGCCCGAAGTTCCAACAGCAATTCATCGACCACCGGTAATTCCGGGGCGTATCGTCTTTCCGGAAATCGTCCACGAATAACACGTAGGGATGCGCGCCTCGAACGAAGACGATCGAGCGATACGCGTATTTTACGGCGTTAAAGCCGGTGTGGATTTTATCGGGCCAACCGACGTTAATGACATGATCCGTAAAGAAGCTCTTGTTCATCGGATCTGGCAGGCGAGAGAGCAAATCTGGTAACAAGCCAGGGTACATGAAGTCCGCGCGTACCCAGGGTGGCGTTATCTCCGTTTTCGGGTCGTTACTGTAGCAAAAATTGTATGCCGCTTTCGCGTCGCCGACCATCAAAGTAGAGAGCTTATCCGGCGAGTCTTCCACCTCCATTAAGTGGCCTGGTGGCGTGGGAAAGCAGGAGGGGTAGGGCGAGCCTTTGGGCAGATCGCAAGGGCTTTCGCCAATGTAGCCGTGAGTTAGGGGATCGTTCGCATAGGCCGGATCTTGCACCATAATCGTCGATTGAAGGGAATTACTCACAACGTGGTATCCGGGAGAAATCGCCCAAGCTCGACCCAGAGCAAAGAAAGTGAACGAGTTCTTCTCCGCGTGCATGTGCCCGGTATGAGGCCAGCCGCAATCGAAATAGAGTTCCATATCGGACTCATTCCAGCCACTGCGCGCGACGACCACGCCCTCTTGGGGATCGACTTTCGTTAACGGCAGCGCTTTTGCTTGGGCCATTTCAGGCATCGTCGTTGGTTGGCCATGGATGCCGGTGTCCATCCCAAATAGTGCGATCTCAAATGGAAATTGCGGGCTGCTTTCGAAATAGGGCGCATTCGATTCGTAGATGTAATCGACCCCGGGATCTTCCGGGTACATGTACTTCATGATAAGGACGTGCGCCTGCCGGGAATCGGCCCCTCCATCGTGGTGATCGTAGAGGTAAATGTTACTCGAGTTATGTGGCGATTTCTGGGTCGCTTCACCCGGATTTAACTCGTAGAGCAGGTGCAGCGCGGTCCGATAAAAACTACTGCCCACGAACATATTGAAGGAACCGTGCCGGGCATATGCCACCGAAACCGGCCAGACGCCATAAGCGCTAAAGCCGTAGTAGCCCTCTCGATTTAGCATAAATCCCCATGGCGAGACGTACCAGTCATCATTCCACCAGAGCATCCGCTGAAGATTATCCACCTCCACTTTCCGGGCATGGGGCCAGTTTCCTCCAGCGGGATAGGGCTTGCTGGCGGGGTTGTCTCGGCCATTGTCGTTATCGACGTACTGCATCCAATCGTAGGGATAGATATTGCCGGAGGTGAGGTAATCGGCCGGTTTTGCCGTGGTCGTGAAGGTCTGGACGATCTGGGGATCGACGGCACTCTCCTCGCCATCGATCACCAACTGACTGAGCACCCGCTCTTCGCTTATGTTCATGAAGTCACCGTTTTGTTGGCTTCCTCGCTCGACGCCGTGATTTATGACCTGGCCATTCACGCGAGGCACGAACCAACGCGCCCCAGTTACCCGACCGACACTTACCGCAAAGAGGAAATTGCGCGTTTCCCGCTGTTGCTGTTCATCCATCCACGGGTACAGGAAGTCGTAAGCCAGGGCAATTTGTTGGAATTCCTGCATGCCATCGCCGATCTGGTCCAGGCCGGGGATGAACATCGGATAATCTTTATGGAATTCTCCCGTCTTTTCGTCCCAGCTTTTCGTCAGCAGCTCGTGACAAAGCGCCGTGAGCACCTTAGCCAGTTTTTTGAAGCGATCTTGATCCTCCTGTGGCACGTCTCCATGCGCGGTCTTGGGATCGATCTTTACCCACTCGGCGAAACTGGCGTCCCGGAGTTGCCCAGAGAAGCCTCGCAAGTGATTCCACGCATTTTCCCAATTCGGCTTTCCCTCTTTCTGTTCGCTCGGAATTCCCATCGTTAAATCGGGCTCCGACCCTTTAAAAACGGCGTCTGCGTAGGCCTCTAAAGCAACCATCAATTTGCCATTGTCCGAGGAGGCAGAATCGAGCCCCTTCGCCAAATCGTCTTGCAAATGTTTGTAGCCATTCCCTGGAATGAAGCCCTGCGTGCAGCGGGAGTTAATGTCTTCCCAATCCGCGTCCGTGCAATAGAGCCGGGGATGACTAAACGGACCGGGGTCGGGCGAGAGGGTACGAACGGGTGGGGGATTAACGCCGGGCGCGACGCAGAGCGGATCGGGCTTCTCATTCACAATAATATGGGAGTGACAGTCCCAGACATTGACCCACGTGTTTTGACTTGCGGATTGATTGTTCGCCGTATTCGTCACAGTGACTTGAATTTCGTAAACGCCCCAATCCGGAAAGCTCGCGTTCGTCGTTCCCGTGCTGGTTGAGCTGAACTTGATCGGCTTCGTTTCCATCTGCGCCGCTATCGGACTGAGAACGTCTTGCACTTGGTGCCAATCGCACGTGAGTCGTGCACTGGGCGGGAAATTCAGTGGCGTAACGGTAAGCTGTGTGGAAGTCGGCAGAGCGGGATTTGCGCTGAGAATTAAGATGGGATGCTCGACTTTAATGGCGAGGTAGGGATTCGATTCATTCGCCCATGCGGACGGAATCACGAAGAGCAGGCAGAGAACTCGCGGCAGTTTCATGCCTTATCAAATACATTGGAACTGAGTGCAATAACACTCAATTCAGGGAAAACATGTCGGATGCAATTTGTGGCTTTTTAGGTGTAATCTTTGCATGGCTGAGGCAGGAGGCGATGGCTTTAGTCAGTTTCATTGTCCCATTTGTAGTAGGATTTCTGAAAGATTAGCGGAATTACTCCCTGCACCTTAAGAATCAGTAGGAATCCCGAGAGAAAGCAACTTAGCAGGCAAAAGTTCGCAAAAAAACCGAGCTTGCACCAGTACGACATCCATAGAACGATCGTCTCACCGGATTCTGGTGAATCACCCATGAATCCCAAGAATTGATAGAAGAAGTATAGCATTCCGGACATTCCGATCAATGGAATTAAGCTCGTGAGAGCAAAGTGGCGGCCAACATCAGTCCAGGTTGTTTCTTTCCGGAGACCATAGAAAGCTGTCCAGTTCGTCCAGAGGGCCACTGCAGCAACCAGTAGCCCAGGTAATCCAAGGTTCCAAAGCCACTCGATGACTGACACGTCTGAGAGAGGAATATAAAAGTAGAGAGAATGAAATAAAACGAAGAAGAATAAATACATAGTCAAACTCGATTAAACGGGTTCCATTTCATCGTTTGAAGTATCAATAAGAGGCCCAAGCCAACTGCATAAAGAAACCAGGCATTTGCAAAAAACCCGATTTGGCAGATTTCCCAAATCTCTGCTTTGATAACTTCAGGACTTTCGATACCTCGACCCATCGTCCTCAAGGCGGAATAGTTATCAAGGAGCATCCCATCGATTCCAAGCATTGGGATTAATCCGGATATCGCAAAATGGAGGTAAACACAGTTCCATGTCGAGCCTCTCCAAAGAAAAGAAACCGTTAAACCCGTAAGTGCCAAACCAATGCAAATGATCCAAATCCCAGAGGTTCCCAGAATGAAAGAAAGGTCGCTCCACGATTCTGCTCGATGTGGAATGTCGAAATAAAAGGGCGGGAAACTCATGGAGCCGAGCTTTGGATTTCATGCCACTCAAGTCAAGGCGTTCGGGAAAGGTTAAAAACAAACGCTGAGTGTTGTGATCAACTTTTCGAATTCCATGGACGAGCCCTTGTTAGCTGGGGTGATGCTCATCGTGTTCCAGTTTCGCGATAAAGACCTTTAGGGCAAGCACATGGAGAAGAGACCCATTTTCGAATAAATGGAACCTTTTTACCTTCTGGTTGTACAAGTCTGTAGATGAGCGATTCCCCCGACCCGATCCAGGACGATAATGAGATCGTCGCATTGGTTTTATTGGGGGAAATCGAACGCTTTCGCCTGCTGGTGGAGCGGTACGAACAACGGACGCTGAATATGATTTATCGATTTACCTGGGACCAATCGAGATGCGAGGAGATTGGACAAGAGATCTTTATCGCAGCGTTTCGCAATCTTAAATCATTTGATCCAAGTCGAAGTAAATTCTCAACATGGCTCTTCACGATCACGCGAAACAAGAGCATCAATGCACTCAAAAGGCCCGTTTCAACGTCGCTGGAGCAGCAACCCGAACTTCTGGAGCCGCGAACTCCGTTAAACGATTTAACAGATAAGGAACTTTTCCGCCATTTGGACTGTTCGTTAAGAGCCCTGCCGGAGCAACTTCAACGCGCTTTTATCTTACTGGAATTCGAACAACTTTCGTACGAAGAAGTTGCACAAATCGAAAGGGTTCCCATTGGAACGATCAAGTCCCGTGCCAACCGTGCGCGAGCAAAACTTCAAGAGATAATGAACAAGTTTGAAGCTGAAAAACCATGAACCACGAAGAGAAATTCAATGCTTGGAAGGCCAGAAAACGGGACGTGCGAGTTCGCCCTGATTTTGCCGTCGAGGTCATGCGCCAGATTCGAAAAATAGAAGACGAGTCCCCTAAGATCGGTTTGATCCTGTGGCTCGAGAGGTTGTTCGCAAATCCACTCGCACAGTCTGCGGCTTTGTTTGTCGCGGCGAACATCGGACTCATTCGTCTCTGGCTCGTCCTCTCTACCATCCTTAGTCCCTAAACCTCAAAAAACACTTAAGAATATGATAAATAGAAATGCTCGTTACTCAGTTGTCGCCGCTTCCCTCTCCCTATTAATGCCGGGCCTCGGACAAGTTTATACGGGAGATTTGCCCAGGGGAATTATTTGGATTTTGTTGACACAGGCAATTAGTGTCTCGGGTCTACTCCTTCTACGGATTCCGAGCGACCTTGCTTGGGAACTTGGTTGTGCCTGCCTGGTAGCGCAATTGTCTGTTTGGGTGCTGGCGGCGGGCGACGCGTATCAGCTCACCCTAATTACCCGATCTGAGTACGTCTTAAAAGACTACAACAAATGGTACGTTTACTTCGCCTTAGTTCTGCTGGGCACTGGAAGTAGTTTGGCTTACGGCATCTACGTTCGAGATCAACTTTTCCGAGCTTGGTATGTCCCGACCGATGGAATGTTTCCGACGATTCTGGCCGGCGACGGCGTGCTTTCGGTGAATTTAACCTCCGACCCGGTAAGAGGCGATATCGTGCTTTTTCCTAATCCTGACCAACGTGGTAATTCATTTGTGAAACGAGTGGTAGCCGTAGCCGGCGATACAGTTGAAATCAAAAATAACCGTCTTCTTATAAACGGCACTGAGTTGCCCTCAAGCGAAGTACGTCAAAGTGAGTATGTTCGGAACTCTCATAAATTCAGCGGAGAAATAGCATTCGAGAACAATAATGGAGTCAGTTACTCAATATTCATCTCTGACCCAAACTCATCTTTGGCCAACATGCCGATCATGACAGTACCGAAGTACCATTGCTTTGTTCTAGGGGATAACCGGGACAATTCATTGGATAGCCGCGCGTTCGGTCCAGTGCCGATGTCGGCAATTCAGTGGAAACTGAAATATCGGTGGTTCGAACCGATCTACGATTGGTCCCGGTTGGGCAAAATTGAGCAGAGAAATTAACAAAGAGCCTGGCTTCCAGTTACGGCGCTGTATCATCCTTTACTCTGCGGCAGAAAGAGAACCCTCTTTGAGACTCGAATAAACCTCTGTTAGTCTTGCGACAAGACTCAGGAACCACGCGCGGAGAACGACTTCCCAGAGCGGCCAGATGAGGAAGCTAAAGGTGAGGAGTAGCAAACGCAGGAGCTTCGGCATGTCGGCAAATAAGAAATAAAAGACGAGCACCGCGTGGAGTACGCAAAACGGGAAGAAACTCGACCCGCCGCGTGGAACGGGCAGCAGAAAAGTGACCATCAACAGGCTGTAAACGATCGTGTCCCGCAGTCCGTGCCAGCCGGAAAAACAGCTCGAGATGCCCCACGAATAGGTGGCCTGTGCGAGGCTGTCGGTCCATTGCGAAGCCGGGGCGTTGTACAGGTTGAGATGCTGTTGCGGGAGGTAGACCGAGCAATGCCCAACTTGCGCATTCAGTGCGCAGTAGATGGAAGTCTGCGTCTGGGCGGGGTAACCGGCTTGGCGCAGGGAAGCGGTGAGCACCGTGGAGATGTCCCAGCAATTACCGACGATCGCTCCGCAGGTGCGGTACTCGCGTTCCAAATCTTCCAGTTGCGGCGGCACCTCCACCTCACGCATGCGGGGGACGTTGGCGGGTTGGAAATAACGGGTGACGACGATGTCTTCCAAGGCACACGCGAAAACGCAGTCTGGGTCGCTCGTGCCAATCGATTTCGCGATCTGTTGGCGATACGCCGAGTTCGTCAGTTGCGCGCGTGTGTCGGCGATGATCTGCGCTAAAAACGGCGCGGTGGTCGGGTTGGGATTGAGCGAGGGCGGGAAAAACTTGGGAAAGGTGTAGAGATTCAGTGCGACGCAACCGACTGCCAATCCGAAGAGCATTTGGCGAAACAGCACCCGGTTTTTGGTGATAACGGGTGCCGCACTCATGGCGACATAGCCGCGCACGATCAACGCAAAGAAGCCGAGCGTCGAGACGAGTTCTTCGCAAAACATGACTGGCGATTTAGCGCTCATACGCTGTTCCCAGAGCAGAATATTGAGAAGCGCTAGTGCTGCGAAGGTGGCGACAGAAACGGGGTAGGTCCGGAAGATGTGCATGTCTCAGGGTGGTTTCCGGAGAGCGGCAGGCGTACGACTTCGGCGAGAACAGCCGTTTCGGAGACTCATGTAATTATCAAAATAGAATGTTTAATCAAGTTAAAGACAGAGCTACCAGGAAATGGCCGTAAGTATTAGAGTCCAAATGAAACGAGCGCTGCGACTGATATCATTACGTCGCGCATTCGATACGGTAGAAGTATCGATCAGGCGTTTTCGTCTATTCCGGTATTTGCTTCTGCTTCGTCGTTTTCAGCGCACGCTTCCATCAAAACGCCCATCGGATCGTGGCCCTCAATCGAGACTTGCGGCGATACGGTGTCGTAGTGAAATTCGAATGTTCCGGCTTCCATCGTCATCATTTTACGCAGCGCCAGCTTACCCACGTGATCTTTGTAGAGGGCATGGACGATAAGGCCGCGATCGAAAAAGATCTTACCGATGTTCTCTTCGGGATCGGTGATTTCCAGGCCGCCACCTTTGCGGCTTTGGATGAGGAGTTGAACGAGATCGACGATGGAAAATTGGCCGAGAGCGCCGTTGAGCGTTTTCCAGCCGAGGCGGCTTTGCGTTTCCGTGATGGAAGGTGAGGCTGGCTTCTTGAGCTCGATTTTGTCGGCGAGGCTGATAATGGCATCGAGTTTCTGGAGGGCGGCCTCCAGGTTGTATTCTTTATCGATGAGATTCGAGGCCACATTGCGTGCCAGCATGCTCGGTTGTTGAGCGGCGCGTTGATGAATGGCTTCAGCGACGGAGGCTTGGTTAGCATCCATTTGTCGCAGGATGAAGACAATGACCATGGCCTGATCCAGATCGACACTGAACGAGAGCTCCACGCCCAGCAGGTTTCCGGTGGAGTGCTTGAGGGCAATCGCGTAGGTGGGATTCCACTCCTCAAAGTCCGATTTGGCATGCTCGTAGGAATCGAGCAGACCTTTAAAGATTCCGAAGTGAAACAGCGTTTCGGAGGGTCGATTGCTAAGGCTGGCTTCGTCAAAGCCAGTCAGGGTGTAGAAGCGTTTATTGGCTCGGATGACCTGACCCTCATGGCTCATTACCAGGACAGGAATGGAGCAATGCTCAAAAAACTTCTGGAGACGGGCCTGATCGTGCTCCATGCGCATGATGGTTTCCATTAGCTCTTGATTGCGTTGAGCCACCAGGTTTTGTTGCCGCTGAAGCGCGTGCACCTGCTCATTAATTTGTAGCATTTGCTTAATGAGGAGCTGTCGAACGGAGACGAGGCCGACGAAAGTCCCCTTGCCATCGTGAACAATAATGTCCTCGTAGAAATTGCGACCTGCGCCGCGCTTTTCAATGAGATGCTCCACGAGATCGCTTAGTGAGATGGAGGCATCGACGATTAAGGCGTTTTCGATCAGGACCCGCGTGACCGGTTTATCGGAGAGCACCGAATGCCCGAATTTGTTTCCCGCGATGCGTGAGTTCAGGTTTTCGACGCCGACCATGCCGCAAACCCCGCTTGCGTCGCCGACGGCGGCGTACTCGACATGGGGATTTGCTTTGAACCAGTCGATCAATTGCTTCACGAGCATGGTGGGAGGCACCACATCGTTTGACGTAATCAATTCTCCGGCGGTCAATGTCGAATGCAGAAGCATAATCTCAACCGAATCTACCGTTTAGAAACGCTTCCGTAGAGGGGTTTTTGGGGTTGGAGAACATATTTTCAGTCAGATCGTACTCCACGAGTTGGCCGTTGTAAAAGAACGCCGTTTGCTCCGCCACGCGCCCCGCTTGCTGCAGATTATGGGTGACGATGATTACGGAAAACTCGGCTTTCAACGCCAGGATAAGTTCCTCGATCGTGGCCGTGGCGACTGGATCAAGAGCAGAGGCCGGTTCATCCATCATCAGCACTTGCGGGCGAACGGAGATGGCGCGGGCGATGCAGAGGCGCTGCTGCTGACCGCCGGAGAGCGTGAGTGCGTTTTGATTCAGGCGATCCTTCACTTCAGTCCAAAGCCCGACACGGGTGAGACACGCCTCCACCTCGTCTTTCAGCGCGTTTCCCTTAGCGAGATCGTGTAGGCGCAGGCCGAACGCGATGTTCTCAAAGATGCTGCGCGGAAACGGATTCGATTTCTGAAAGACCATCCCGATGTACCGGCGCAGTTGCACGGTGTTGATTTCTTGAGCGTAGATGTCTTGATTCTGGAAGAGAATTCGACCCGTTACTCGCGTCTGGGGAATAAAATCGTTCATCCGGTTTAGGCAGCGAAGGAGACTCGATTTTCCGCAGCCGGACGGCCCGATCAATGCAGTGACCGATTGGCGGGGAATATTGAGCGAAACGTTTTCTAAAACACGGCGGGCTGAGTAATAGAGGCTCAGCGCCTGGATATTGAAAATGGGTGGTAAATTCGATCGGGACGAATCGGTAGTGTCGACAAACGAGACGTGCGAGCTTTGCACCGGACGCCGCTCTGCGGGAGGAGTTTTCGGCTGCAGATTTTGAAACGAGTCCATAGGAGTTCGGGTTAGTATTGGTTTCGATAACGCCTGCGGAGCCAGGTGCGGGCGACAATGGTGAGTGCATTGAGCGTAAAGGTAATCGAGAGTAAGGTTACCGCAGTGGCGAAGATGAGAGGCGGAACTTTAGCGCTGTCAGACGACTGCGTGCAGAGCATGTAGATGTGGTAGCTCAGTTCCATGAACTGGTCATTCAGGTGAGTGGGCAGATGATTCGTGTACGTGGCGACACCCGTGAAAATGAGGGGAGCGACCTCGCCCGCGCCGCGACTTACTGCAAGTAACCCTCCGGTGAGAATGCCCGGCCAGGCCTGAGGCAGCACGACCCAAAGCAGCGTGTAGAGGCGACTTGCACCCAAGCCGAGCGCACCCTCCCGGACACTGGTGGGTACGCCGCGCAGAGCCTGTTCCGTGCTGACCACGACGACTGGCAGAGTCAGTACTGAAAGCGTGAGCGCCGACCACACCAAGGCCGGTTTGCCCATGACCGGTATGGTGGTGCGCAGGACGTAGGAATCGATCGATCCCCCGACAGCGATGACGAAAAAGCCGAGCCCGAAGAGGCCAAAAATGACCGAAGGCACTCCGGCGAGATTATTGATCGCAGAACGAATGACCAGCGCCCGCCAGCTACCGGAATCGCAATATTCCTGGAGGTAAATTCCCGTGAGCACGCCAATGGGCATGACAAACAAGGTCATTCCAAAGACAAGCAGGACGGTGCCCACGACCATATCGAAAACGCCGGTGCGTTGGACGTCGTAAATGTCGTAATCGACGCCGGAGGCTCGCGTAAAAATGAAAGTCGGCGAGAGGCCGTGGGCACCATTGATCAGCAGGTAGCAGAAAATGCAGGTGACGGCGCAGATGAGGATGGTGGGCGAGATACTAAAGAAGATGGTCATCCACCACGTCGTCTTGGAGGGCGGCGAGGTAATCGCGGCGTTTACAGAAGACTCGTCTTGAGGTGTCATACGACCGTGCTCCCGAGCACTTTATCGTCCTTTTGTTCGAGTTGGCCTTCCATGCGAGCCCTCAGACTCTGGAGGAGGACATCCGCGAGTACGTTTCCGAAGAACGTGACAATGAACAAGATGAGTCCCAGTAAAAACAGAATCTGATAGTGATCGCTGAAGTGGGGAGCATCCGTGATTTCCCCGGCGATGACGGCGGTCACCGTTTTGGACGATTTCAAGATTGAGAAGTCCATGCTTGCAGCATTTCCGGAGACGAGCAGCACGATCATCGTTTCACCAAAGGCTCTTCCGAAGCCGAGCACGACGGCTGCAAAAATGCCGGGAAGCGCGGCCGGAACGACCACCGAAATGGCCGAGTACCATTCACTAGCACCAAGGGCGCGGGCGGCATCTCTATGGATTCCCGGCACGGCGGTGAGAGCGTCCTCGGAGATCGTGAAAATGATGGGGATAACGGCTAAGCCAAGCGCGATTCCCGCGATTAACGCATTGAAGGGGGTCGAGCTC
>CAVURW010000261.1:0-4774 GCA_963743595.1 uncultured Verrucomicrobiae bacterium | reverse complement strand
GAAATGTTTCCCAACCAGACCCCGCGTTAGGAAGCGATAAGTGTCCACTGACGTAATCGATGTAACTGGTATGTCCGGCAACATCATATGATCTAATAAAGTATGGAGTGCCACTCATGTAAATAAATAATAACGCAATTCCGCCACAAAGAATATTATACTCCATTACGACGAAGTCGTATTTCAGGAGGCCATGAACGCTAAATACTGCACAAAACACCGCTAAACCTACAAATACAAAAGTGAGTAACGACGACCAATCCAGTGGTGATATATAATAATGAGCAGATGCAGTACCCCAATATACCTCCATCTGCATATCAATTTCATTATATCCAGGATGGAGGAATGGACCAAGATTAAAAGTGTGCCCCTCACTATGAATCACTGCAAGAGGAAGATTTGGAGAAGAGATCGAATTGCCATTGACTTTTATGCTCCATAAAACGTCTTGAGGATAGATTGTAAATATTCTTGGAAATAACGTAGGAAGGCATATGATTTCCTTCAAATTAAATTTTGTTCTAAGTCCTTTCTCTGATTTAATATATGGGGGGTTAATCCATAGTTCTGCGTGTTCAGGATACTCAGCAGTTCCTGAGATAAAAACTGGCGTGGAATAGAGGTGAAGCTCTATGGCATCTACACACAACACTAGCGCGATCAGTAGGATGAAGCTATAATGTCTTGGAGCTAAGTTCGACATTGGGTTCCTTAAAAGCATTTATACGCAATTCAGCGACATATAGAGCGGTCGACAGACCTAATAGAACAATATCTCGAAAAAATGCGACTGGCGGTTGATCGTCCAACCAGGTGTCTCCAAAGCAACCGCAATTATTATGTAGGCCTCTTACGACCCCTATCCCGATACCTATTGTAAAAATCAATAACATTCCAGTGACGGCGAGTGCCCAAGCTCGACATTTCCACCCAGCGATTAAAAAGAGTCCAGTTATGCATTCAAATACAGGTAAACCTTCGGCGATTGGATTGATTACAGCAAATGGTAAAATTTGATATGCAGCTATCGAATCTGCAAAAGTTTGCGGATTTAGCATCTTGGTTGCTCCAGCGAAGACGAAAAGTCCCCCCAAGAGTAATCTGATCGCAATCAAGACGTTCTTCATTCCGATTTCTCCTGCGGCATTCCCGCCGACTCCCAATCACTCCAGCCGAGTCGGTAGAGACGGACGTGTAGAAAACCAAGCCTTGTTAGAGCATTTCCGACAAGTTCGCTGTCATGGCAATCCAACTCAGCACAGTAGACGATGAGGGGCTTAGTCTTATTCGACTCAAGTTGCCGCCCAAGTAGTTTGAAATGTTTGTCAAACTCGTCTCTGGGCAGGCTCAAAGCTGAAGGGATGTGTCCAAGTCGATAAAATACTTCCGGTCGCGCATCAAGAATTATCGCCGACTTTTGCAGAGTGATCCTTTGCATCTCGTCACGAGACACGTCACCTTCAAGAGATATTTGTGGTGTGAGCAACTGCTGCACATTCTCCACGGAACGATCCATTCGCTCCCGTGGCGAATCATATATCAACGGCAATGGAGAGTTTCGGCATTCGTTGATCAATAGTCCGACACCCATACAAGCTGTAAAGGCAACCCAAATAGAAACGAGATCCTGAAGAAACAGTTTCATCGTGTCCCGTTAATTATGGATATTGGCCAATCAGGAATAAAGTCACCTGCAGCGTGAATTTGTACACTATTTAACCCGGAATGCGACCAGGCGTAACGAGAAGGCATTTGACAATACTCCCCAATGTAAACTGCCGTTTTCCGGCTTTCGACTGAAGTCAGGCTGAGATCGTCAGGAAAGAAGTCTGGATTTATGAGGACAATATGATGGCAATTCTGAAACGCGTCGTGCACTGCATTGACAGGCCAACTTAACTTTCCTTCTAACCAAACGTCATCGGTATTGATAGTTTTTGGCGGGCTAATTCCTGGTTCCACAAATACCCATGTGCGGCCATCTAGATCTTCAATGTACCTTCGAAATGTGTGCCCAAAAAGGGGTCCGAGGACGTGACGATCCAGAAGAATAAAAGTTCGTCTATTATCACCTTTGAGCTCTACCGTGTCTCCTGTTCGGACGATAGGCAGAGAAGTCGTTAGACGGCCTATAATCAACAGAACGATGAGCGTCCCTAGCGACGCACCTGCGTTTGCCAACAAATATGAAACTCGTGGCCACTTTTTCATAAAGAAGCGTTCGGATATCGACCATATAAACACAATCGTTGGAAGAATCCATAGCCAAGGACTCTCAGCTACGGCGCTGAAAGATGAGCCAACTGCCAGAGCAATCCAGATGGAGGATGGCAGCCACCCCAGTATCGACTTCGGATTCGGGATTGAGAGTCGAAGCACGGCCAACCACGCAAAAATGTAAAAGACCGAACCAATCCAGCCGAGTTCCACCATCCATGTGAAGTGACTGTTGATCAGATTCAAATAACCCACGGGTTGATTAAAGGGCTGATACCATTCTGTGTAAGAGTCTCCCGCTTTACCCAATCCCCAACCCCAGGGCGCTGCCCACATCATTTCGGGGACATGCTTCCATATGATTAGCCGGTTTCCGATGGACTGATCCTCGGTGAACAGTCCCTGCTCGTAACGTAATTGCGCTTTCGAATAGAGGACGAATCCTCCGAGGATCCAGAAAGACACAAGAACCGCGATCCACCGCGGTCGCGGCCAAGGGCGGGGTGCTGTCGCAATCAAGATACCGAAACCGACAGCAGCAGCTACCATTCCGCCTCGCGAATACGTTTGGACCAAGCACCATGCAAATCCCACCGTGAGTGTGAGAGCTACCCAAAACCCGTGTTTCCAAACAAATGCCAGCGCCCAAGACAGCAACATGACCAACGCGATAAGAACAGCCGTCTTATTGGGGTTCCCCAGGCCCCAATCCATACGCCAAGAGCCTTGAAAGTAGATATTCATTTCTGCTTAATCCAGACATTTGCCATTTCCTTCGTTGGCAAAGGAACTAAGAAGCCGGTCGGAATCATGTCCTTTTGCGCTGCAGGAAACATCTCTTGATTCATGAGATCGCCATAGTAAGGAGGCGAGGCAAACCCGCTCAGATCCATTTCTGGAGCTGGCTGACCGTCAACCTTAGGTGAAGCGTCGAGGTTGGCCTTCAAGGCTAGCGCGTAGTCAAAGAAAAGTGCGCCAAGTTCGTACGCTTGCCATGACTCCCGGTGGCTCAAACCCATGACCGCTTTGTACATGATCGGGTAATTGGCCTGTCTGGCATCTACATAAAATTTGCGGTTTTCATCGCAAAAGCCATCGAGTTCACCGGTAGTCTGCAACCAGAGAACCTTCATCCCCGATGGCATTGATTCACGTAGGCTCTCGCAGGTATGGAAATGAACGGCGAGAAACCGATTCGGCAACATCATTGCCATGCGCTGAATCCACGCCGCTCCGTTGGAGGTCCCATAGGCGAGGTAGCCGTTCGACGGAATCCCCAGATCATCCACCCATTTTTGCACGCCATGATCCCACGCTTCTACGATCTTGCCGAAGTCGGCGTCGCGAGCAGCTTGCTTCATCGTATCGATTTCGTACCCGTCAAACGCATCAAAGACCCATCGGCAACCCCAGGTGATGATCGCCAGGTGGCGAGATTCTGCATACTGAAGCTCGTCCCGAAAATAACCACCCACCGGATGATCGGGATTCTCAACGTCGGTCCGCAATTCCTCAACATTCATAGCAGGGAGGGCTAGGACGAGTACTCCCTTCACGTCTTTCGGGCTAGTCGCACCAGAAGGCAAATGGAGTAACAAAGTAAAAACTGGATATCTGGGGTTATTTGTAACGATCTTCTGTTCATAAAGTGATTGCGGTTCATCTTTGTCTGTAATATTCGCATTTGCGGGGGTCGCTTTAACTGCTTCTAGATCAGCATAGGCAAGAGATTGAACCGCAGCGTCATCCGGATAGCTTTTTGCCACAGCTCCTTTTTCAGAACCAAAGGCGATGACTACATTCCATTTATCAGGTATTTTGTCAGGAATTGGAAAATGGATTAGCACTGGAGTTTTTCCTTGGACGACAGTGGGCCATTCGGAGCCGAACGTGTTGTTGCGTACCGATTCTTCCGGAGAAAGCTTGCGGCTGGTAGGAATCGGTTGGTCGTAATTCTTGATAAGCGCTTTGTCCTGACCGAAATATGAGGCATGAGCAAACAGATTTTTGCTCTTAAAGTCTTTATCCGCTTGGACCGTTACCTCCAGTAGTGATGGTGTTTTGCCCGAAGGCGGGATGACATGGATACTCTCTATAATAAACGTCGAAGCCTGCGGCGGTGCGGGCAATAGAGTTGCCGAGGGTTGCGGCATTGGCGACTGAGCCAAAGCGACTGCCAAAGTCAAAAAGAAACACGCAAGCAAAAGTAGACGCATAAGTAGATCTAAGCAGAACGCTCGGTAGCTTGGCTATCGCAAGGTTACGGCTTATGAAGCTTCTTCCACAATTCTGCTACATCCGCATTCGGCAGCCAAACTGCCACAGTGGGTATCTGTGCTATTTGGTTGGCGGCCACTGGATTCTTCGTATCGATATCGAGCCACAATGGGCGGTCCTGGGGGTGATCCAGCAGGGCCGCAAAATAGCTCCTAACAAAGCTCTCGAGAGGATTCGACCACGAGTGACCCGTGTTTGGCACGGATATCCAGGTCCATGGCTTGCCCATACCTCTACCTTTGGTGAACTGGACAAGGGAAGGGCCATAGTTAAATCC
>CAVURW010000260.1:0-10319 GCA_963743595.1 uncultured Verrucomicrobiae bacterium | reverse complement strand
GCAGATCACCTCCACGTAAATGCTCCACGCCACGGGATTCAGGTTATCGCTCACCAGACTCACCTCTAAAAAGTACTTGTAGACCGTATCCACGGAGCGCGCTTTGCCCACCCATAAATTAAATTCGTCCGGTAACCCGATGTGAAACATCCGCCAATCCAAAACGCAGAGCAGAGCGATCGCCAAGATCTTTGTTACCAGCACGGGCGGGTAGAGCCGGAAAAACCTCTGAATCAGATAGCTGATCATGGTGAATCGGCGCGGAAATTGGTTCAGACTACCCCCGAGTACCAACCCACTCAGCAGGAAGAAAAAGACGACCGGAGACCGACCAAAAAGCGAAATCGCCAATTCTCTACATGGCGTTTCCGGGATGCAAACGCAGCAGTGGTCCAGGGCTACTGCCAGGGCGGCAATTCCTCTCAACGCGTCGAGATGTCGAATTCTTTGAGTCACATCGATAAATTATTTGGCTAACCGTCCAATGTCGCGACACTAACGCCTTTCCACCCGAGTGACAACGGTCACCGATATAAATTTTTGGGTGCAAACCCGGATGCTCCTAATCCACGGACGTTTTCTGTGGACAACCTCGATAGACTGACAATTAGTGAGTGTCAGCCGAGGCGGTGGGCGGGAGTGCTGGCTTCAGCAGCGGAACGAAGATGAGAACGAGTAGGAACAGGACGGAGATCGACCAGAAGACATCGGCGAAGGCCATGGTGACGGCTTCCTGGCGTACCGTCTGGGCCAGAAGGGACATCGTTCGTTTGAGGGTCAGTGCGGGGTCGTCGCTCGCTCTACCCAGGTGAAGCGAGGCGTTGTGCAACCACGTTTGGACCCGAGGGTCTCCCGCATGAAGCGATTCCGCGAGTCGATGCCAGTGGAGGTTGGTTCGGTCGTTCAGCCACGTGTTGATCGCCGCGATTCCGATCGCGCCACCCAGATTCCGTGTCGTATTAAAAAGGGCGCTGGCCATTTTCAACTGATTGGGAGGGAGGGCTCCAAGGGCCATATTGGTTGCGGGGACAATGCACAGGAGGATAGCGACGCCTCGAACGATTTGTGGCCAGAAGAACTCACCGCCTTGCCATTGTGAGGTGGCGCCGGAGCCGAGGGCCAGACCGAATGCGAAGACGACAAACCCGACAGACAACATGATTCTGGGGTCGAGCTTTTGTGAAAGCCGGGCCACAAGCGGTACTACAGCGATCTGGGAAAGACCGGCCACGAATACGGCGTCACCGATTTCACGCGCATCAAATTTCGCGACTCGCGCCAGGAATAAAGGGAGAACATAAACGCCGCCGAATAGCCCAAAACCCACGATGAAAATAAAGAGCGAAGCCACCGCATAAGTGCGATTTCGCAGCAGAGTAAAATCGATGATCGGACTGGGGTGAACCAAACAACGCCAGACGAAAAGAACTCCGGAAATCCCAGCGGTCACGGCCCAGTTCCGAATGGTCGGATCGTCCAACCAGTTCCACCGATAACCTTCTTCAAGGACATATTCGAAACTGCCGAGTGACAGAGCGAGCAGAAATAGACCGATAAAATCGAATTTCTTGAGGAGCGAAAAATCGGCTTCGTCGATCGCGCCGAAGAGGGGGACTGTAGCCACGATCACCAAACCGGGCACAATATTAACGAAGAAGAGCCAGTGCCAGGAAAGTGTGTCGGTGATCCAACCGCCCAGCGTGGGACCGAGCGTGGGAGCGAGGCTGCTGAGGAGACCGAGCGTGGCAGGAATAAGCGCCCGCTTCTTACCCGTAAAGAGAGCGTAGCCCGTCGCAAAAACGGTGGGAATCATCGCGCCACCCACGAAGCCCTGAACCGCGCGAGCGGCGGTCATCGAATCAATATCCCAGGCGAAACCGCACACGATGCTAGCGAGGGTAAAGGCTGCCGCTGAAGCGGTGAAAAGCCACCGTGTGGAAAACGCGCGAGACAGCCAACCGGAGAGCGGGATCATGACGATCTCACCGATCAAATACGCCGTCTGCACCCAGGAACTTTCGTCAGGGGAAGAGGCGAGGCCCGCCTGGATATCAGAAAGGGAAGCGGCGACGATTTGGGTATCGAGAAGTGCCATGAACTGGCCAATCGCCATGAGACCGAAGAGCAGGAGTTTTTTTTGATCCGACCAAGTCGCGGAAGAATTGTGTTGCATGTCGGTCAACATATCATATGATGAACGCACTGCAACCAAAAAAAGAGGTTGCATGCCGATTGACATGTGATATGTTGATCGTAATTTAAAAAGGTTGCCGCTCATGCGCTACGAAAAAGGACATAAAGAAACCACCCGCCAACGGATCATTGAAACCGCCTCAGCGCGATTTCGCAAAGACGGAATCGCCTCGGTTGGCCTAGCCGATCTAATGGCCGATGCTGGCCTAACCCACGGCGGTTTTTACAGCCACTTTTCTTCTAAGGAAGATCTCGTCAGAGCCGTTATGGAGGAGACCTCGAAACGCTTCGTCGAGCGATTTGAAAATCAGGTCCAAGAGGGTGGGCTTGAAGGGTGGATCCGGCATTATCTTCGATCCAGTCACCGGGATAACGCCGCAAACGGCTGCGCTGCAGCGGCCCTGGCTGCCGAGTTGGCGCGTCACCCAGGAACCAGCCGTAAAGCCTTCACTGAAAACGTCGCCATTGTGACCGAATCCATCTCGAAATACCTACCCGGCGGTCAATCTGAGGACGCTAAGAGGAAAACAGCCAAATCGATTTTCTCCCTACTGATGGGAGCCATTCAGCTCTCACGAGCCGTCGATCAACCCACCCTTTCCGACGAAATCCTGGAAGGAGCCATAGCCTCCGCGTTGGCTCTGGCCCAACTCAAAACCCAACAGTCTTAACCCAACCCCGAAAGAAAACTATGACTAAACTCCCTACCGATTCCAAGTTGCAGACCATTCCTAAAACCACGGAGCCAACCGAAGTCAGCTCCAGCCCCGGCTCAAAGCCGAAGCCATTTCTAAAACAAATCGCGATGGCTACTGGAGGCTTGATCGCCATCGCCCTGATTGCCATCTATCTCTATTATTCTTCGTACCACCAAACAACTGACGACGCGTTCACCACTGGCCACGTCCATTCGATCAGCACCCGAATTTCAGGCACCGTCACCGAAGTCGATGTCGACGACAATGAACCGGTGAAGAAGGGGCAAGTTTTGGTCCGCCTCGATCCTCGTGACTATCAGGTAGCTGTCGACAAAGCTCAGGCCGATTATGATCGCGCGCAAGCCGACTTTGATCGCGACAATCGACTCCTGAACACCGGAGCCATCTCCCGCCAGGAATACGATGCCGCTAACGCCGTTCGAGGCACCGCCAAGGCAACGTTGGAAGATGCGATCGATCAGCTGAGCTACTGCTCCATCGTTGCTCCCACAGATGGAATTGTCGGTAACAAGACCGTCGAAACGGGCAACCGTTTGAGCCAAGGAACCGTGCTCATGTCGGTGGTTCAAGACCTTTGGGTCGTCGCCAACTACAAAGAGACTCAAGTTGGTCACATGCTGCCCGGCCAGCAGGTGGCCATCCATATCGACGAGATCTCGGGGCATACCTTTACCGGACATGTCGATAGCTTCTCCCCAGGCTCTGGCTCCGTGTTCGCTCTTCTGCCTCCCGAAAACGCCACCGGTAACTACACGAAAATCGTGCAGCGCGTCCCTTTGAAGATCGTCTTGGATGTAGACAGTATCCGGGGCTATGAACAACGCCTTGTGCCCGGTCTCTCTGTCGAGACAGACGTTCACTTGCTGCCGGTTCCTGTAGCGTCTCAAAACGCACAGCCGATTGCGTCTTCAAGCGCCGCGCCAATCAAAGCCCAACTAGAATAGTCGAACCTTACCACCAAGTATCGATCGTGCGTTGACCCATTGTCCGAAAAACACTGCTCTAATCAGAATCCCAATTGAGTTGTGGGATTTCAAGTTCCTTTTCAGGATGGAGTCGCCTTAACAACTCGCTCTTTGAGTCAGCCACGATAAATACGAGGGTGACATCTAATACAGGCGCTGCTCCTGTCGTCGAAACTACTTTCCAGTTGCCTGCCTGGTATATTGTGTTGCGGTCAAGAGATGTGTGCCCGGTTGGAATATGATGAGTTACGAGCAACTTACGGTTCTGTTCGGAAAGCTGGGATTGAAATGAACCCTCAACCAATGGTACCTTTACTCTCAATCTATCTGCAGAATCCATTCTACTCTCATAAGTATAGTTCAATAGATTTTTGTCATCCTCGCTTTCAGTGATAGACACTACAGCAGTGAAACGCAGAAAGGGTACCGGTCCATTATCCGAGGGCATTTTACCGGACAGGAGTTCAAAATCCTTACCAGTAAGGTTATTGCGGAGCCCTAGAAAAAAGAACTTACCCACAGGAACAACTAGAGTTGCCGTTTCTTGGTCGCCGACAATTTTAAGGTCGACACGAGGAAATGCCCCTTCTCCATCTTTTCCCTCAGCCAGACTCCCCAGTGCAAGTACTAGGCAAGCGAAGAACAGTGACAATAGCCGTTTCATGCGAGGAAAACTTTTTAATTCATAGAAAGTGTTGATGCGAGTCTCATTCTAGATAAATCCATAAGTAATAACTCCCTATGTTATCCAAAAACCAATTTGAATTGACCTGGAAGCAGGGCTCGAACCTACGCCGAAACGTGTGAAACCACACGCACTTATAGAGTCATGGACACAAATGCGCACACAAAGTTTGCGGCGGGACCCTCACTTAGAGATGGTTATTGAGGCTTGGGACAAGCTTTCCCCGGCGCTCAAAGCCGCGATTTTTGCGATTGCGGCCAGCGCAGCTTAACTGGATGGCCACCTCCAAAGATTTCCGCTATGGTGGTCGGGTGGCGCTTCAAGAACAAAAGGAGATGTTTGATGTACTGGTTTCTGCCATTACCGATATCGGATATTGGCGATGGTGGGACGAGCATCTTCCTGAATCCATACAATTGGAGTTCGGAGGTGTTCAAATATTTGATCCACCCAAGGATGAAACAAAGCCTCCCTCAAGTCTACTTGCGATCCGGTGTGTAAGTCCTTCCCTTGTTTCGTTTCTGACCCGTAAGGGTTCCACAAATCTCCCAAACGATTGGCCTCAAAAACTCAGGCAAGATCAGCTTGAGCCCTTTCATTTTTCGCATGAAGGGCCGTTCGTTCTCGGTAACGGTGTCGCGCTTGATTCGGTCCTCGGAGAGGTTGAATCGACTATTAAACATTTCACGACTGAATCGAAAGACAGCGTAATTAAAATGGCTTTTTTCGCTGGTCCGGCAGGAGTTTTAATCGAGGCCAAATCCATTCGTTTATTCCTGATGACTGGAGAGATTTCACTACAACAAGCGGTTGATATGCATAAAGCGTGGTGGACGTACTGGAAGGATTATTGGAAGAGAAGAGAAACGGATAAAGCCTACCCTCACGATCCTCTGTGTGAAGTAACAATTCCGGCGGGCTAGCCTACTGCATAGAATACGCAATAAATGCGCTATTCATGATGTGCAAATGCCTTTCGATGAGTAGGGAAAGGCCATGCGGCGATTATTTCGCGAGTCCAGCTCCAAGCTCTTAGAGGCAGCGCAATCTCAGGGCGGCTTTTTCACAGCAAAACAGGCGGAGGATGCAGGTTTTGACCGGACTCATCACGCACACAAAAATTGTTCCGGAAAGGTCATAACCTGACCACCCCGGTCAAAGGATCGAAAAGAAGCACAAGTCAGAAGCCTATGAGACTGAGGCACTTACGCCGCGCCAGGAAGGCCTAGTTGTGACAGGTCATGTCAAGGAAAATGGCTCCGAAGGTAGGGCTCGGACGATCCAGCTATCCGACTTCCTAGGACAAATAACGGATTTCTCTCTCTGAAACAAGGCTAATCTGCCACTACTCCGCCACTAGTACTCAGTAAGGATGCCACTACTCCCGTGTACCCTGTTTTGTACCCTGTTTCGATCATTATTTCGCCTTGAGATTTCCGACTTAGTTGGAATTTCCTTTGTAGGTTGCCGCATTCTCCAAAACTGGATAAATTCGGGAAGTGATGAAGACACTTGCCCTTAATCTCAAAGTCTCTCCCTCTGGCCGTAGACGTGGCAAAGTGGAGCGGACGCTGCTGAAGATCGCGATGGAGAATGGTCTGGAGATTGTGGAATCTTCGTTTGAAGACGCCCAGTTGGCGAAGGGAATTTCCCGCGAGCGAGACATGGAACTAATAGAGTCAGGTAAGGCGTCAGCGGAAGAGATTCAAAGTAAGAACAGCGTCACCAATGGTCCCATTAAAGTGATCAACTGGGGCAGACGTTTGCCGACGTGAACTTGGCACCTGAGCAGTATGACTTGATTTTAACGCGCATTAATCAGGTCGGGATTCGGCCCATTATTGTGGCAGGTCAAGCGGTAAATATTTGGGGAACCGTGTACAGGGAATGGGATGCGCAGCACAACCCGCACTCACCAAAAATTGGTGATCTTCTACCTCTCACCAGCGAGGACATGGAATTGTTAGACACCGGAATTGTCGGACTTCTTTCCAGTCTACAGGAGGTTACCTTTGTCGACCGGGCAGAGCCGTTTCAGAAAGCCCACAGTCCGGATAACCGCCCTGGACGCGACGACACTCGGAGAAGCCATGAGAAATGTGGCCAACAAGAAATTGTATGATCTTTCCGTATTCATGGATGATGTGGCAATTCCGCCAGATTCCCGGCATTGCCAAACTGGTGCGGGCATTGACGAGCACCAAGCGCAGCCTTTCCTCTCTCCAGGGTTTTGCCAGGGAACTGAGCAGCGGCGCAGCCATGGAACGCTATGTGGCTCCTGGCCCGCCGACCCTTGCAACAGCTTTAATTGAGCCTCCCCCTTTCTCGGTGGTTGCTTTGGGCGAGCGTTTGCCTTTGAATAGCTGGTTGTCATCCAAGGGGTTCAATGCCACACAACTTTTGGCCGATATCCGGAGCGGAAAAAGTGTGGGCAAGTGGTCTCAATATTCATCGGACGTCGATTTCATTGTTAAATCTCAAGGAGGAAAAATACTTAAGATCAGTGTCACAAATTCAGCCAATGCACTCAATGGAAATACCCGGACGGTGACTCAGTATGTTCTATCTCTGATCCATGGTACGCCGCCCACGGCAATAGATGAGATTTTCTTTATGGCCCCCACTGGTAGCACCTTTACTAATAGCAGTCTGGAAAAGCTCTTACGGCAAATATTGGGTTCTAACCCAAATGACTTCATTATTACATTTTAATCATGGATCAATATTTTTACTTAGGAAAATCCCAGCTTGCTATCTCGGATGTTTTAGCTATTGACGCAAAAATACGCGAATCAAAAACCATTCAACTAATCGAAGGTCCTGTTCAGTTTGAATTCGGGATTAAGAGTTTTGTCCCTTTAAATTGGGATCACTTTACCAGCTTCACTCACTATTTGATCGATGCTGGTTTCAACGAACTGGGGCCTCGTTCCATCGAGCGGTTGGTGACCATTTTCAGAGAGCTGAAAGGGTTGAATAAAACTAACATATGGGCAAAAATCTGCTACCATGCAAAAGGGCTTAAGCCACCTACCAAATCAGATCGCAATGAAATACTGATTGAATGGTCTAGAGGTAGAATGGGTGTGGGTTTTAGCTTTCAGAAAGCTAGTCCCTACACAAAATATCGTGATGGCGTTTTGGTCAAAGAAAACAAACTAGACAAATTTTATGATTTTATTCAAGAGTTATCCGGATATCCTTTTTCAGAAAATACTACTAACAAACTTTTCTTACAACCCTCTGAATTGGAACATGAGTTTGTCCAAAAAGCTTATGACCATCTGGGACAAAAAATAACTTCCATATCTTGGAGCGTGGGTATTTTTGGAAAGACAGATGAGATACTTGCCCAGCTCCAATATTTGTTTAATGAGAAACCGGATGCCGATTGGTACAAGGCTTCCATAACAGCCACTTTGAAATCTTTCCTTGCTTTGGAAGAGTTTAGAAAAGTCATCGATCACAAGACCAATGCCATCGTTCCATTGGGAATCTGGATTTTGAAGGAAGATAAAAAGAATCCCGAAGGTCTTATGCCTCTCATTCGGGTCATGGAAAAAGGTTATCAGTTTCTGGTCAGATGCGAGCAACCGATTCACGAAGGGGCCAAGATCACCCCGGAAATGCAAGGCTATATGGATTTGATGGGTATCGATACAACGAAAGCGACCACTTTTAAGAAAATACAGGAAGAAGTTCATCCCCAATAGAGCCTATGTTAATGGAAATGGTTCAATCGATTCCTTCACCTACTCTTGTGGTCAAAGGATTCAGTGAACTGGAATCAATTAGATTTTAGCATGAAAGACTATGTATACTTAGGGAAACCTCAAATAAACATTTCTGATGTCTTATCAATGGACAAAAAGCTTCGCGAATCAGCAACCTTTAAGAAAAGAGAAGGGGCATATACGTTTGACTTTAATGCCAAACATTTCACTAATTTTGACCTAGATCAATTTGAGGAAACAACTCATTATTCTGTAAAAGGCTATTTTTCCCCCACAGTCGATTCCTTCGATAAACTTATTCATGTATGCAAAACAATAAGAACTTTATATCCTCACTTTGGCCTGGGTGGTGAAATATGGTATAATGGGAAAGAGCTAAAATCATCTAAGAAAGATAACAAAAGCGAGATTTCAATTTTAGTTGGCGATGGTAATGGTATAGTCTATTTTTCTTTTCAGAAAAATAGTCCATATATCATGTATAAAGATGGCGTTCTAATTAAGGACAGCAAGCTACAAGAGCTTTACTCGTTTATGGAAGAACTTACGAAAAAAACGTTTACAGTAAATAACTCTAATAGATTTGTGATGCCAGTATCTGATTTAACTCATTCGCTCGTTGAAGCTGCACATAATTATTTAGGTGAAAGAATAATATCCGTATTTTGGTCGGTGGGTGTTTATGCTGATGCTAAGAGAACCCGTAAAGACCTAGATATTATAGTTAATGAAAAGCTAAATGCAGATAGATATGAGGCCGCTTTAACAACAAAAATAAAGTCTTTTATGGCCTTTGAAGAATTGAGAAAAATAATCGATCATAAGACAAATATGATTATCCCATTTGGAGCTTGGTTTTTTAGTGAGAACAAGAAAAACCCAGAAGGTTTTATGCCCTCCTTTCGGATCATGGAAAAGGGATATCAATTTTTGGTGGTCTCTCCTCAGCCGCTTCATGAAGGGTCCAAGATTACGCCCGAAATGCAAAACTATCTGGATTCAATGGGTGTTGATATGACGAAAGCGACCAGTTCCAAGAAAATACTGGAAGAAGTTCATCCGGAATAGAGCCTATGCTAATGGAAATGGTTCAACAGGTTGCCGAAAAATCTAGTACTTATTCAAGGTCATACAGATCCAACATGAACCAATTCTTTTACTTAGGGAAACTCCAGCTTGCTATTTCTGATATTTTAGCTGTTGATAAGAAACTTCGTGAATCAAAAACCATTGAACTAATCGAAGGTCCCATCCAACTTGAGTTTAGGATAAAAAACTTTGCTCGGGTAAACTGGGATCACTTTACCAGCTTTACTCATTATTTAGTTGAGGGTCATTTTACTGAACTTAGTCCTCGTTCCATCGAGCGATTAGTGACTTTCGTTCAAAGACTAGAGGGACTGACTAAAACCAATATATATGGATCGATAAAATATAATGCAAAAGATGTCAAGCCTTCAAAATCATGTCCCAGCGAAATTCTTATTTATCATGAAAAAGGGAAGATAAGCGATAAGTTAAATCACCTCATTGAATACAGCGCTGTTGGTGATACGGTAAAGCGATTGGACGTCATGACTTATTTGAGTCTATTGAAAGAAATTAGAGCAGGCAAATAGATATTTTGGGTGCCACAGGAAATGGCAGGCAGAGTGACAATCTCTGCCCGATCACGAGAATTGATTGTTCTATCAGAAGACAGAAAGGCAATAAAGATTAGGTTCAGACCGGGCAGAGCCCTCTCCATCCCCCAGGTTAAAACCTTAGGGGGGAATGTCGTCCTCACATGATTTAGCTGCTCCTATCGTCGCTTGGGCAGCGTGACGCTGCACCCAGAACTGACCTGAGGGGGAGAAGTTGGCGGGGTGGGGTATAGTCTCGGCTCCCGATGGTCGCTGGCGTTATCCTGCACGTCGTTCGCAATTGAGCTAATGAGAAATCTTTCGAGCTAAATCGGCTTGCGAAAACACACGCGCTTCGCCGACAATCTTCCCGCCCAAATCCCCCACTTCCGATCCACAAA
>CAVURW010000259.1:0-164538 GCA_963743595.1 uncultured Verrucomicrobiae bacterium | reverse complement strand
CTGGAGGTCATCGATCGGTGCCGGTTCGCAGCGCCATCCTGTGCGCCGGGACAACCGAGGAATTTGTCATGTCAGTCGTTACGTCCGTCGTGGACGGCAAGACTTCGACCGTCGGTGGTGGGTGCTCGCGATCGTGGTCGCGGCACAGTTCATTTTCGTTGTCGACGCCTTCATCGTGAACGTGGCGATCCCGTCCATCCGAAGCCGGATCTGCACGCGACCACCGGCGAGATCCAGGGGGTCATCGTCATCTATCAGTATCGCCTTCGCCACGCTGATCATCATCGGCGGGCGGCTCGGCGATATCCGCGGATCGAAACCGGTGTTCCTGCTGGGACTGTCGGGGTTCATCCTGGCATCGCTGTGGTGCGGACTGGCGGGATCGGGCGGCGAACTGGTGGTCGCGCGCGCGGCGCAGGGGGCCGCGGCCGCGCTGATGATCCCGCAGGTGCTGGCCACCATCCATTTGCTGCGTTCCGCGATGCCGAGCGTGGCCGGGCGTTCGGGATTTATGGCTTCACGCTTGGCTTTGGCGCGGCGGTCGGGTTCGGGCTGGGCGGATGGCTCGTGGCACTGAACTTGTACGGTCTGGGATGGCGGACGGTGTTCTTCGTCAACGTTCCGGTCGGCATCGTGCTGATCGGCATCGCGGTGTGGCTGATGCCATCCCGGCCAGCGAGGCCCGCAAGGCAGTTGGACCTGATCGGGGCGGGCGTGCTGCTGATCGCGCTGCTGTGCCTCATCGGGCCGCTGCTGCTCGGCGCGGATGCCGGCTGGCTGGGCACCGTGGGTGTTTGCAACGATGGCCGCGGGTGCGTTGCTGCTTGTCGGGATGTGGCCGCTTGAGCGGTGGGTCGAGCACCATCGCGGTCGCCTGCCACTCATCCATCTCGATCTGTTGCGGGATCGCTCCTTTGCGACCGGACTTGTTGCGGTGTTCATCTTCACTTTTGCCAATATCTCGTTCTACCTGATGATGACGCGTGACATGCAGCTCGTGCTGCGTTTCTCGCTGCTGGAGTTGGGCAGCACGGTGCTGCCGCTGGCGATCGGGTTCGCGCTGGTGTCGCGGATCGCCGGGCCGCGGGCGCAGCGCCGTGGGGTCAGCGCTCTTCTGGAAGGATGCGGCGTTCAATGGTTGGTCTCGCGGTGATTGGCGGCGGCGTCGCCATGGGGCTGAATACACCGCCGGCTTTGGCGATGCTGCTTGTGGTGTTCGGCGTCGGGCAGGCCATGGTGATGTCGCCGCTGTATGGCCTGGTCCTGGCCAAGGTGCCGTCGGCCCACGCGGGGTCGGGCGGCGGCGTGGTGACGACCGTCCAGCAGACCGGCAACGGCGCGGGCGTGGCCGTGATCGGTGCGGTCTATTACGCGCTTCAGACGGCCCATTCCGGGCGTTATGCGCTGCTAGCGTGCCTGGGGATTTGCGGCGATCGCGATCGCATTGACGGCCGGCTGCCTTCGTAGGCTCGATCGTCGATTGCCCGTCGTGGGCTGAAGCCCACCCTACGATGCTGATATACTGCCATCGCCGCCGCACACAGGAGCCTCCCCTGACCAAAGTCTCCCGGCAGACGGTCGATCTCTCCGCATTCCCCGATCTCGTGGTCATCTACCTCGGCATGCGGGTCAACGCCTGGTCGGGCATCCGCACGCTGCTCGGCCTGGGTCCGCAGATCGCGAAGTCCGTCGAACAGAAGCCCGACGGTCTGTTGCTGCACGAAAACTTCGTCTTCTCCCTGCTGCCCCCGCATGTCGGCATGCGGCAATACTGGCGGGATTTCGACGCGCTCGAAGCCTGGTCGCGCTCGGCGCCGCACCGCGAGTGGTGGCTGAACTTTCTGCGCGCCTCCGGCGGCACCGGCTTCTGGCACGAGGCCTATTTCATGCGCGGCGGCATGGAGGCGGTGTACGACGACATGCCGGCCCGCCTCGGCTTCGGGCAGTTCGCCCCGCTGCAGCCGGCCCGCGGATCGATGTTCTCGGCCCGCAACCGCGCCAAGCTGGGCGGGCAGGCCGCGACGCCCGTCGTCAATGAAGCCGACCTGTAAGCCCTTGACGCCCACGCCGCCCTGGCACCCCGAAAGCCTCGCCGCCCGCCTGCCGTTCCTGCGCCGCCGCGCGCGGCTGACGGCGGCGACGCGCGCGTTCTTCGCCGCGCGCGGCTACACTGGAGGTGGAAACGCCCTACGCCGTGCCCGCGCCCGGGCGAGGAGGTGCATCTGCGCGCCTTCCGCACCGAGCGCGCTGCACCCGGACGGACGCGGCCGAGCCGCTATGGCTGCACACCAGCCCGGAATTCGCCATGAAGCGGCTGCTGGCGGGCGGCGCCGGGCCGATCTTCCAGCTCGCCCGCGTCTGGCGGAACGGCGAGGCCGTCGGCGCTGCACGCGCCCGAGTTCACCATGCTGGAATGGTATCGCCCGGGCGCCGGCATGGCCGCGCTGATGGACCGAGACGGAGGCGCTATCTGCGCGCCGTGCTGCCGCCGGTGTGACCTGCCGCGGCGTCGACGACCGACCTCGCCGCGGTTCGAGCGCCTGACCGTGGCCGAGGCGTTCGCCCGCTATGTCGGCGCCGACGTGCTGGCCACCGCCGGCGACGCCGCCGCGCTCTGGCCGCCGCCGCCGGGCGCGGCGCTGCGCGACGGCGAGACCTGGGAGGACCTGTTCTTCCGCCTGCTGCTGGAGCGGGTCGAGCCGCAGCTCGGCCGCGCGCATCCCACCTTCCTGACCCACTGGCCGGCGGCGCAGGCGGCGCTGGCGCGGCGCGACCCGGCCGATCCGCGCGTCGCCGAGCGGTTCGAGCTGTTCGTCTGCGGCATCGAACTCGCCAACGCCTTCGTCGAACTGACCGACGCCGGCGGAGCAGCGCGCCCGCTTCGTGGCGGACCGCGCCCGCCGCCACGCGCATCGGCGGCGAGGACTGGCCGCTCGACGAGGATTTCCTGGCCGCCCTGGCGCACGGCATGCCGCCCTGCGCCGGCATCGCGCTGGGCTTCGACCGGCTGGCGATGATCGCCGCGCGGCGCCCGCAGCATCGGCCAGGTGCTGTGGCTGCCGCCGGCCGAGCTGCTGTGACCCGGTCAGCCTTCGAAAATCGGCACGTCGTAGCGCGAGAACTGCCGATCCAGCGTCACCAGCGCCAGGCCGTCCAGCCTAGCCTGCGCGATCAGCATCCGGTCGAACGGATCATCGTGGTGGCGCGGCAGGCCGCCCGCCTCCAGGGCATGCGGCATGGTCATCGACAGCGGCCTCGAATCCCATCTCGGCGACGATGTCCGCCATCCGCTCCATCGGGAACCGCAGGCGCGCCGAGAGCGGCCTTGATCGCCATCTCCCACAGCGATGCCGCGCTGACGAACACGTCGTTCGCGCCGGTTCGGCGATGACTGGCCCGCGTCTTCGCCGTCAGCCGCGCTGGCGCATCGCAGGCCCAGATGAAGACGTGCGTGTCGACCAGCAGCCTCATTCGGCCTCGCCGCGGAAGGCTTTCGCCACCGCATTGCCTCGGGCAGCGGCGCGTCGAAATCCTTGCCGACCACCGAACTGACCCTTGAAGCGGCCCAGCGGGACGCGGCGTCGTGCGCTTGGCGAGCGGCACGAGGCGCGCGACCGCGCGGCCGTTCTTCGCGATGATGATTTCCTCGCCGGCCGCCGGCACGCTCGACCAAGGCCGAAAGCTGCGTCTTCGCCTCGTAGAGATTAACCGTGTCCATCGCCCACGCCCCGCTTGGTCAGATTTGACCTATTATCTTGCACGGAGCTTGGTCAAGTTTGACCAATCCCGGGGCGGCGGCGAGCACTGTCGACTGCTCACGGGAGGCACGCTCATCACGCGATTGTCAGTCCGGCTGACCGTTTCGCGCGTAATCTTTCGAACGCTTAGACGACTCCGCAGATCAAGCCATCAACTTCCGCAACATCGCACGATTAATCGCGCGGCCGTTACCGTGCAGTCCCGGCGCCGATTCCGGCAGCATTTCGGGCAAAAACGCCCGATCTTCGCCCCAACCGCCGGGTTCCATCGTCGTTAGGCCAGCGGGCGATCGCCCGGTGCCGTTCGATAATCGGGAAAGGTGCAGAAGCCCAATGCGTATCGCCCAAATCGCGCCGCTGACTGAATCCGTGCCGCCTCGGCTCTACGGCGGCACCGAGCGTGTCGTCTCCTACCTCACCGAGGCGCTGGTGGAGATGGGTCACGACGTCACGCTGTTCGCCAGCGGCGACTTCGAAGACCGCGGCCCGGCTCGAAAGCGTCTGGCCGACGGCGCTGCGCTTCGACCGCACCCTGCGCGACCCGATCGCGCCGCACATGACGCAGATGGAACGCGTCTGCCGCGAGGCCGCGCGAGTTCGACGTGCTGCACAGCCATCTCGACTACTGGATGTTCTCGCTGCTGACGCGCGCCGGCGACGCCGTCGGTGACCACGCTGCACGGCCGGCTCGACCTGCCGGAACTCGCCGCGATGTACGATCTGACGCAGGCGCCGGTGGTGTCCATCTCCGACGCGCAGCGCAAGCCGCTGCCGAACGCCAACTTCGTCGCGCACCGTCATCACGGCCTGCCGGTGAACCTGCTGACGCCGCAGCCGGTGCGCGCCGAGCTACCTCGCCTTCCTCGGCCGCATCGCGCCGGAGAAGCGGCCCGACCGCGCCATCGCCATCGCGCGCACGCGCCGGCATCCCGCTGAAGATCGCCGCCAAGGTCGACCGCGTCGACCAGGAGTATTTCGACACGCGTCATCAAGCCGATGCTCGACGGGCCGGGCGTCGAGATGATCGGCGAGATCGGCGACGCCGAGAAGCCGGCGTTCCTCAGCGGCGCGCTCGGCGCTGCTGCTGCCGATCGACTGGCCCGAGCCGTTCGGCCTGGTGATGATCGAGGCGATGGCCTGCGGCACGCCGACGATCGCCTTCCGGCCGGCTCGGTGCCCGAGATCATCGAGCGACGGCGTCACCGGCTTCATCGTCAACGACGAGGCCGCCGCCGTCGCCGCCGTCGACCGGCTCGGCGACCTCGACCGCGCCGAGGTGCGCGCCCAGTTCGAAACCCGCTTCACCGCCCAGCGCATGGCCGAGGACTACGTGCAGCTCTATCACCGCATGGCCGCCGGCGTCCGGCCGCTGCTGCGGGTCGTCTAGGCCGCGCAGCGCGGCCTGCACGGCGCGGTCGAGCGCGTTGAGGAAGTTCGACCGGTCGGCCTTCGTCAATGGCGCGGGGCCGCCGGTCGCGACGCCGATCTCGCGCAGATGCCGGCCGATCTCGCGCCCGGCCAGCGCGCTGCCGATGTTGTCCGGCGTCCAGACGCGCCCGGTGTTCGACACCGCGCGGGCGCCTTTCGCCAGGCACCGCGCGGCAAGCGGGATATCGGACGTCACGCAGACATCGGCCGCCTCGATCCGCTCGGCGATCCAGTCGTCCGCCACATCGGCGCCCTCGCCGACGGTGATCATGCTGACGTTGGGCAGGCCGGGCGGCCGGATCGGGCGCGAGCCGTTGGACACGACGAACACCGGCAGGCCGCAGCCGCGTCGCCACCCGGTAGACTTCCTCGCGCACCGGGCAGGCATCGCCGTCGACGTAGATGCTGGTCACTCGCCCGCCGCCGCGATCGCCGCGTTCATCGCGCGCACCCCGGCGGCCGGCCCGTCGGGATGGTTCCAGACCGCGCCGATCACCGCCAGGAAGTCCGCGCCCGCCCGCACCAGCGTGCCGCAGTTCTCCGGCGTGATGCCGCCGATCGCGCAGCAGGGCAGCTCCATCAGCTCCGACCACCAGGTCAGGATCTCCGGATCGGCGAGTTTCGTCACCTCCTTGCTGGCGCTGGGGAAGAACGCGCCGAACGCGACGTAGTCGGCGCCGTCCTCGCCGGCCGCCATCGCCAGGTCGCGGCTGGCGTGGCAGGTCACGCCCAGCATCGCGTCGGCCGATCATCGCGCGCGCCTCGCGCGCCGGCGTGTCGTCCTGGCCGACATGCACGCCGTCGCAGCCGGTCTCGCGCACCAGGTCGGGGCGGTCGTTCAGCAGGAACGCCACGCTCGCGCGACTGCGCCACCGGGCGCAGCGCGTCGATGGCGCGCGTGCCAGGCGTCGTCGTCCACGTCCTTCAGCCGAAGCTGCACCGCCGCCACGTCGCCGGCGTCCAGCGCCGCGGCCAGCCGGTCGCGGAACGCCGCCGGATCCAGCGCCGGCGGCGTGATCAGATACAGGCGGCAAGCCCGGCGCGTCCGGCATCAGGGCGTCTCGTCCATCCGGTGGGTGCTCGCGCCTGCTAGCCCACGGTCCCCGCCCTGTCACCGTGCAACCACGCCTTCCAGCTGCCGCGCCGCGCCGCGCTCGGCCAGATCGAGCGCCGCCGGCGCCGCCGCAAGCACCTCGCCCCCCAGCTCCGCCGCGATCGCGACCACCGCCGCGTAGCCCGGCGCGTCGTCATGCAGCACCATCGCACGCTGGCCGATCCGCAGCGCCGACACCGCCAGGCCGCTGGCGTCGGCGCAGTCCAGCACGTCGGCGCGCGGCACTCCGGGCACGCGCTCGCGCGCCTGGCGCACCACCTCGCGCCACCACAGGCAGCCGGCGAACAGCGCGGCGCCGGCGCCGACAGCAGCGTCACCGGCGCGCCCCGCGCGGCACGCAGCACCGCGACGGCATCATCCAGCCCGTTGACGATCACGGCAGGTCCCGCCGCCATGCTTGACCTTCCCTCGTATTGCGGGCTTTCTGTCTCAGAATGTCTCGCGAATCCGGATCTTGCATCACGGGACACGGCAGCAACGGAAGCCACGCATGGCGGACGCGGGCAGGCGAAGCGGAAGCGGCGGCGGACCGGCTGGAGGCGGCGCTGGAGCGCATCGCCGCCCTCGCCGCACGCCCGGCGCCGCGCTGTCCGATGCCGCCGCCGCGCTGCCCGAAATCGCCGAGCGCCTCGACGCGCTGATCGCGCAGCTGCGCGCGGCGCTCGACGGGCCGCCGACCTGAACATAACCGGAGAAGGATCGCGCGATGGCGCAGGTCACCGTTCGCATCAACGGCTACGCCTACACGGTCGGCTGCCAGGACGGCGAGGAACAGCATCTGCAGCGATGGCCGAGCAGGTCGAGCGGCGGATCGACAGCATCAAGGCGGTCGGCCGGCCAGAGCGGCGAGTCGCGCATGCTGGTGATGGCCGCGCTGCTGATGGCCGACGATCTGTACGAGATGGGCAAGACGCTGAAGGCGGCGCAGGCCGGCGGCCGGCGAGGCCGGCGACGCGCGCGGCGCCCGACGCCAAGCTGAACCGGCGGCTCGGCAAGCTGGCCAAGCGTGCGGAAGACATTGCAGCGGAGCTTGAGCAGCCCTAGGTAGAGCAGGCGGGGCTGCTGGGTGCGTCAGGCAATTCATCCCCTGGGCCAATAAGCATCCTCCCAGGGAGCTGGCTCTGTCGGGATCCTGGTCTCGGTATCTGGCGCCCACCTGCACAAGCAGGCTCTGGGAGGATGAGACGCCAACGGCCATGGCGGCTCCGCACATTTCTTCCGATCCTCGACTGCGCTGAAGCGCGGCGGCCCGGGCGCGGGCGCTCGCGCGCCGCGCGCCGGCTGCGACCCCGGGCTGCGGCGCGCACGCTGGCCGACGCATGTCCTGCGCGACTGCCCGCCGCCGGCGGGCGCGGTCGTCGCCGGCTTCTGGCCGCTGGCCGGCGAGATCGACCTCCGGCCGCTGCTGCACGCGCTTGCCGATCGCGGCCACCCGGTCGCTGCTGCCGGTGACGCCGCAGGCGCGGCCAGCCGCTGACGTTCCGCCGCTGGCGGCCGGGCGACGTCATGGCGCGGAGCGCTTCGGCACGCTGCGCCCGATCGGCGAGCCGATGGCGCCCGACGTTCCTGCTGGTGCCGCTGCTGGCGTTCGACCGGCGCGGCCACCGGCTGGGCTATGGCGGCGGCTATTACGACCGCACCCTGGCCGCCCTGCCCGGCGCGCTTCGCGCCTCGGCTGCGCCTTCGCCGCGCAGGAAGTGGACGAGGTGCCGGTCGGCCCGCTACGACATCGCGCCTCGACGCCGTCGCCACCGAGCGCGGCATCATCCGCTGCAACCGCAGAACGAAGCGGTAGACCGCATGCGCATCCTGTTCCTCGGCGACGTCGTCGGCCGCACCGGCCGCGAGGCCGTCGCCGCGCGCGCTGCCGGAGCTGCGCGACGGCGCTGCAGCATCGACCTGGCGATCGTCAACGCCGAGAACGCCTCGCACGGCTTCGGCCTCGCGCCCGAGATGGCGCGCGCGCTGTTCGACGCCGGCGCCGACGTGATCACGCTGGGCAACCACGCCTGGGACCGCAAGGAGATCATCCCCTACATCGCCGAGACCCCGCGCCTGATCCGCCCGCTGAATTTCCCGCCCGGCACGCCGGGCGCCGGCTCGGTGCTGGTGACGCTGCCGGACGGCCGCAGCGCGCTGGTGCTGCAGGCGATGGGCCGGCTGTTCATGGACGCGCTCGACTGCCCGTTCCGCGCCACCGCCGAGGCGCTGGCGCAGCTACCGGCTGGGCGGCACGGTGCAGGCGATCGTCGCCGATCTCCATGCCGAGGCGACCAGCGAGAAGATGGCCTTCGCCCACTCGTTCGACGGCCAGGTGTCGCTGGTCGTCGGCACCCACACGCATTGCCCGTCGGCCGACGACCAGATCCTGCCCGGCGGCACGGCGTTCCAGTCCGATGCCGGCATGTGCGGCGACTACGACAGCGTGATCGGCATGGCAGAAGGACGCCGGCCGGCCAGCGCTTCTGGCGCAAGATGCCCGGCGAGCGCCTGGCCCCGGCCGAAGGCGAGGCCACGGTCTGCGGCGTGTTCGTCGAGACCGACGCCGCTCACCGGCCTCGCGCGCCGGATCGAGCCGGTCCGCATGGGCGGCCGCCTGTCGCAGACGATGCCGGCCGCTTAGCGGACGGAAGCGGGTTATCGGAATGATTACACATGCCGGGTAACCCGCTTCCGTCCACGGCGCTCTTGCCTGGACAACTGGAAGGAGAGAACGATGCAATTCCGCATCGCGATCGAGTTCCGGTTCTGGGGGTGGCGGCTCAGGGTTCAACTGAGCCGCCGATAGCCCTCAGAGACGGATGGCGGGTCGTCCGGAAGGGCGGCCCACCACCCCGAAGGTAGGAGCGCCGTGGATGCCTTGCAAGGTTTTTGAGACGGCTAAGACTTGATTGTCTGGATCGCCTCGAACCCCTCGAACTCGGGGTGCCCCATGTAGAGGGGCTTGTTCTCGCCGGCCCCGCGATGAGCCATGCGGAACGCATCCGAGCGTGTCCAGGCCTCGAAGTCCTCGCGGCTGCGCCAGATCGTGTGCGACGAATACAGCACGTGATCGTCCTTCACCGGGCCGCGCAGCAGGTTGAACTCGACGAAGCCCGGCACCCCGGCCAGATGCGAGTCTCGGCTGGTCCAGACTTCCTCGAACGCGCGTTCGTTGCCGGGGATGATCTTGAAGCGGTTCATGGCGAAAAACATCGCCCCTCCGTACGGGTGGTTTAAGGGGATTCTGCGCCCGACATCCCCGATTGACCAGCCCGCCCGGCACCGCCATCCGGGCCGCTCGTTCGCCTACGCCTTAAACGGAACGTGATTGGAATTGCCGGAATTGTCGCCAGCCACCACGCCGCGGTCTATTGCCTAATGCCCGCCGCCGGGGCAGGGTGACGCTTTGCAAATCGAAACGATCGGTCAAGCGGTCCGCGGTTTGCAGCAGGGGCAGTCTGGGAGCTTTCCATGCGGATGGGCGTAATCACCGCTGCGCGAGCGATCGGCATCGTACAGATCGTCCTGACCGCGTGCCTCGGTCCGGCCGCGGCGCAATCGACAACCCCGCCCGCCGCTGCCGACCAGTCCACGCTGCAGGATTGGCGTAAGAGCACGGCACCGGCGATCCCGCGTGGAAACGGCTGCTACAAGATCGAATATCCCTCGAAAGAATGGAAGCAGGTTGATTGCGGGCAACCGCCGGCGCACCCGCCGCTGACGATCAAGCCGCAAAGACAGGGACGCATCCGGCCGGAAGACCTGCCCTTCCACGGCGATTACACGATGACCCCGACCGTGCCGATCGCGATCGCAACTGGGCGCTTGGACAAGATCGGGAATATCACCCAGGTCGGCAGCATCAACGACGTCGATCAGAAAGTCGCAGACGGCAAGTTCACCCTCCAGATGAATTCAAATGCGACGATGCCCGCTACGCCCACCACGGGGCCATCCTGTTCCGGCAGGCCCGGGTGCAAGGGGTGGGTTCAGTTCGTCTATAACAACGACCGTCAGCTCTACGTCAAGAGTGGTTCATCAATTACCTTGCGAATGCCACGGACAGCTTGCCCCGCCACTCTGCCGCTCAACGCGGGACCCCATTGCGGCGTCAATATCGGGTTTTCGACGCTGGACAGCACGGCGCCTAGCAGTTTCGCGGATCTCGACGGCGCGAACCTGATCGGTCAAGTCGCATCCGACGGCAAAGCTCTGGTCTCGCTCCAGCTTGGTGCGACGTCGTGGACGGTCGTTGGCACGGACCTCGTGGGCGCCTTCGGCAACTGGACCGACGCCGAGTTCAATGTGTTCGGCTATGGCACAGTCTCGAAGACCGAGGTTTATACCCGGGTTCAGTTCAACCCGGAGGCACAGATAACGGTCAAGCTCGCCAGCGATCTCGATATGAGCGGAAAGGCGCCGAACTGCCACGGCGATGTTGCAGGCAACAGCGGGACGACGACCGCCGAAGACAGCAACCTGTTCCTCGGACCGTGTTCCACGACGGTTCCTCCCACAATCAGCTTCAACGAAAGCCCCACGCGGCCGACAATCGACGGCATCCAGCCCAACTTCGGATCGCCCCTCGGCGGCACCCTGGTGAAAGTGCTGGGTCGTTTCACGGGCGCACTTGAGTTCAAGCTGGGCGATCAGGTCGTCACGCCGGTGGTCGGTGATCCGACAAGTTTCATCAGCCCGCCGGGTCTGTCGGGTGCGCAGTCAAGAGTGACGGCCGCGTATAATTTCCCGAATGGCCAGGGCCGGACCCTTCTCGACGCCTCGACCGCCCCCGCGTTTACGTTCCAGGACGCGCCGGCATGCACGCTGAGCAAGGCCTGTCCCGTTCGTGAGAACCAGCCGCCGACCTACACGGTAACGTGCCCGGGTCCGACCGATTTCTATGAGTTTGCCGGGTCGTTCCCGCCGGATCACCGCGACCCGAGCCCGCTGACGGTTGTCGAAGCGAACACCGTTAGGCACTCAGGCCCGACATCTGCGCAGAACAGGCTCAGTGTCGCCTGCCTGCCCGGGACCCAGATCGACTGTCACCTGAAATCGATCACGGTGCCTGTAGCGGGCTGGTGCACCAGGCAATGCTCGCAATGCGGTGGCAGCGAGAAGTGCTGCGATGACCCGCAGGGTGGCCCGCGGCCCGTCTGCGTCCCGCTGACGCGGGCGTGTCCCCCGATACAATGACTGACCGCCCACATTGCCGGCCAGCGAAGCAGCGAGCGTAACTCGGGCATTTAGGGCGGGTGCAACCCGCCCTGCTGGAAATCCGGGCCCGGGTTGCCTTGACGAAGCCGCCCGCCTTCGCGCAGGAAACCGTGATCCTCAACAGGCTGACGCGACCACGACCATGGCCGGCCATTCCCAGTTCAAGAACATCATGCACCGCAAGGGTGCGCAGGACGCCAAGCGCGCGCGCCAGGTATTCGCCAAGCTGATCCGCGAAATCACCGTCGCCGCCAAGCCAGGGCCTGCCCGACCCCGCCGCCAACCCGCGCCTGCGCGCCGCCGTCGCCGCCGCCCGCGCAGGCCAACATGCCGAAGGACACGGTCGACCGCGCCATCAAGAAAGCCGCCGGCGCCGGCGCAGGGCGACGACTACGACGAGGTCCGCTACGAGGGCTACGGCCCGGCCGGCGTCGCCGTCATCGTCGAGGCGCTGACCGACAACCGCAACCGCACCGCCGTCCGACGTCCGCTCCGCCTTCGCCAAGCATGGCGGCGCGCTGGGCGAGACCAACTCGGTCAGCTTCATGTTCAACCGCCTGGGCGTCATCCGCTATCCCGGCCGCCGCCGCCAGCGCCGACGCCATGCTCGAAGCCGCCATCGAGGCCGGCGCCGACAACGTCGAGAGCGACGACGAGGCGCACGAGGTCACCTGCCGCCGTCGACGATTTCTTCGCCGTGCGCGACGCGCTGGAAGCCCGACTTCGGCGCCGCCCGAGAAGCGCCGGCTCGACTGGCGCCCGACCACCACCGTGACGCTCGACGAAGAGCGCGCCGCCGGCGCTGCTGAAGCTGATCGACGCGCTGGAAGACAACGACGACGTGCAGAACGTCTACGCCAATTTCGATATCCCCGACGACGGTGATGCAGCGACTGTCCGCCTAGACGTGCAAGGCGATTCGCGCATGCCGCGCTGCTCGGGCATCGATCCCGGCCTGCGCTTCACCGGCTGGGGCGTGATCGAGGTGCGACGGCAACCGCCTGCGCCACATCGCCGACGGCGTGATCGCCACCGACAGCGCCGATCCGGTGCCCGCCGCGGCTGAAGTCGCTGCACGACGCGCTGGCCGCGCTGCTCGCCGCTGCATGCGCCCGGACGAGGCCGCCGTCGAGGAAACCTATGTCAACCGCAACGGCGCCGCGACGCTGAAGCTCGGCTATGCGCGCGGCGTGGCGCTGCTGGCCCCGGCGCTGGCCGGCATCCCGGTGGCCGAATACGGCGCCAAGTCGGTGAAGCTGGCCGTGGTCGGCACCGGCGGCGCCGACAAGGACGCAGGTCGCAGATGATGGTCCGCCGCCTGCTGCCCGGCGCCACGCTGCAGCGCGCCGACGCCGCCGACGCGCTGGCCGTCGCCATCTGCCACGCCCACCACCGCGCCAGCCGCGCCGCGCCTGGGCGACGCGCGGCGGTGCATGGCATGATCGCCCTGCTCACCGGCACGGTCGACGCGCTGGAACCGACGGCAGCTGCATCATCGATGTCGCACGGCGTCGGCTATCTGGTGCAGGCCTCGCACCCGCACGCTCGGCCGCCCTGCCGCGCCACGCCGGCGACCGCGCGCTGCTGATCGAGACCATGTGCGCGAGGACGCCATCCTGCTCTACGGCTTTGCCGACCCCGCCGAGCGCGACTGGTTCCGCCTGCTGACCACCGTGCAGGGCGTCGGCGCCAAAGTGGCGCTGGCGATCCTCTCCGCCCTGTCGCCGCGCGACCTTGTCGGCGCCATCGCCGCCGGGGACCGCGCCAGCCTGACGCGCGCGCCCGGCGTCGGCGCCGAAGCTCGCCGTGCGCATGCTGACCGAATTGCGCGAAAAGGCCGGCGCCATGCCCTCCGGCGCCGCCTATCCTGCCGCCGCAGCGCGCCACGCGGAGTCGCCGAGGATGCGTTCTCGGCGCTGGTCAATCTCGGCTACCGGCGCCGGAGGCCAGCCGGCGGTGGCCCGCGCGCTTCTCGCGCCTCGGTGAGGCGGCGGCGGTCGACGCGGTGATCCGCGACAGCCTGAAGGAACTGGCCCCAAGGACGGCGTCGTGAGCGACGACCGCACCGTCTCCCCCGTCCGGCGGCGAGGACGACGCGGCCGAGGCCAGCCTGCGCCCGCAGACGCTGGCCGAATTCGTCGGCCAGCGCGCCAGCCGGGAGAACCTCGCCGTCTTCATCCAGGCCGCCCGCGCCCGCGGCGAGGCGCTGGACCACGTGCTGCTGCACGGCCCGCCGGGCCTCGGCAAGACCACCCTGGCCCAGATCGTCGCCCGCGAACTCGGCGTCGGCTTCCGCGCCACCTCCGGCCCGGTCATCCAGCGCGCCGGCGACCTGGCCGCCATCCTGACCAACCTGCAGCCCCGCGACGTGCTGTTCATCGACGAGATCCACCGCCTGCAGCCGGCCATCGAGGAAGTCCTCTACCCGGCGATGGAGGACTTCCAGCTCGACCTCATCATCGGCGAGGGCCCGGCCGCCCGCACCGTCCGCATCGACCTGCCGCCCTTCACCCTGGTCGGCGCCACCACCCGCGCCGGCCTGCTCGCCACCCCGCTGCGCGACCGCTTCGGCATCCCGCTGCGCCTGGTCTTCTACACGCCCGAGGAACTGCGAGCTGATCGTCGCCCGCGGCGCCGAGAAGCTCGGCATGACCCTGACGCCACGAGGGCGCCGCGGAGATCGCCCGCCGCTCCCGCGGCACGCCGCGCATCGCCGGCCGCCTGCTGCGCCGGGTGCGCGACTTCGCCGCGGTGGACGGCGACGACCCGGTCGACCGCGCCGATCGCCGACGCCGCGCTGACCCGCCTGGAGGTGGACCGCCTCGGCCTCGACGCGATGGACCGCCGCTATCTCCGCCGCATCGCCGAACACCACGCCGGCGGCCCGGTCGGCGTCGAAACCCTCGCCGCCGCGCTGGCCGAGGCGCGCGACACGCTGGAGGACGTGATCGAGCCCTACCTGATCCAGGAGGGCCTGATCCTGCGCACCAGCCGCGGCCGGATGCTGGGCGAGCCGGGGCTGGCGCCACCTCGACATGACCCCGCCGCCGCAGGACATCGCGGCCGACCAGCTCGATCTGTTGCGGGACGATGGATGAACGCAACATCCTGCCTCCACCGCCGGAGGGCCGCCACCGTTATACGCTGCGGGTCTACTACGAGGATACCGATGCCGGCGGCATCGTCTATCACGCCACCTACCTGCGCTTCGCCGAACGGGCCCGCACCGAAGCCCTGCGCGACCTGGGCATCCCGCATGCCGACGCTCGTGCGACGCTGCAACCTGATGTTCGTGGTGCGGCGCATCAAACTGGACTATCTGCGCCCCGCCCGGCTTGACGATTCGCTTGCCGTGATGACCGAGCCGCTCGCGGTCGGCGCCGCGTCGGCGACACTGCGCCAGACCGTCGTCGGCGCGCGAGGACGCACTCGGTCCTGGCGGTGCTGGAGTGCGGCTGGCCGCGTTGCGCGTGGACGACGAGCGCCCGGGCCGGCTGCCGGCGCAGTGGCGGGATGGCCCTGCGGGCCATGCTGGCCGGCGGGGGCTGGATGACGGCCGAACGAGGAGATGCAGAGCGTGGATCGGGCAGTTGACGCGGCTACTCTCGGGCGCGGCCGGCGGCGATTTGTCGCTGTGGGGCCTGTTCATGCAGGCCGACATCGTCGTCAAGCTGGTCATGCTCGGCCTGCTCGCCGCCAGCGTCTGGGTCTGGGCGATCGTGTTCGAGAAATGGTCCGCCCTCCGCCGCGTCAACAAGGCCGCCGACGGCGTTCGAGGACCGCTTCTGGTCCGGCGGCAGCCTCGATGAGCTGTACGAGCAGGAAGGCACCACGCCCGGCACACCCGATGGCCGCCGTGGTTTTAATAGCAATCCAGAAAAGTATGGATTTAAGAAGGTAACCGATGTTCCAACCGGCCGGTTTGATATCATTTACCGACCCCGGTCCTAAGATCCTGGTCCTTGTATACCTCTACCGAGCGGCTACCAGGGTTTTGATAAGCCACTCAGAATAAATTCTTCCCCAAAGACGATTTTCGGCTATTCTCACGGTTCCGGTTTGTTTCTCCGGTCAAATACCGTTCAACTCATTTCCAGACAATGGTCAAAAATAACCAGATCTTCGCTACTCTTGCCGACGAGGCTGCCGCTTCCAACCATGGGAAGCGCATCGCCATCTTCATCGTTGCTTACAACGCAGTTACCACACTCCGCAGCGTTCTCCAGCGCATCCCTAAGACGATTTACAACAACGTTGAAAAGATCGTCGTTTTCGATGACGCAAGTCCGGACGCCACATACGAGTTGGCCATCGGAATGAAGAACACGACGGGTTGCGATAAACTGGAGATCTTAAAGCACCCCGTGAACCTGGGTTATGGCGGTAACCAAAAAGCGGGTTACCAGTACTTAATCGAGCATGGTTACGATACGGTCATTCTTTTGCATGGTGATGGTCAATATGCGCCGGAGTTTTTGGCACAGATGTACCAACCGCTGGTAACTGGGAAGGCGGACGCTGTTTTCGGGTCTCGAATGATGAAGGATTTCGGCGGCCCGATGAAAGGGGGAATGCCACTCTATAAATTCGCCGGAAATCGAGTCCTTTCGGTCATGGCCAATTACGTCATGGGAATGAATCTTACAGAATGGCACAGTGGTTACCGCGCCTATGATCTTCATGCATTGAAGAAAATCGATTTCAGTGACATGACGAACGATTTTCATTTCGATACTCAGATTATTATCAAGCTTCATCATCAAGGATTCCGTATTGTTGAGCGGGCGATTCCGACGTTTTACGGTGACGAGATTTGCTACGTAAACGGATTTAAGTACGCCAAGAATGTAGCTAAAGCATTATATCGTTACAAAAAGACGCTCGCCTCAGGTGCCATCTGTGCGGAATATAAAGAGTACTACGTTCACTATCCAGTAAAGCAATCCCGACAATCCAGCCACGAGCTATTTCTCAGATTGGCCGGAAAAAATCACACAGTCTTAGATGTCGGTTGCAAAGAGGGATTTGTCGCACAAAAGCTTTCCGAAGCAGGCAATAAGGTCGTCGGAATTGATCCGCTCCCGGAACCGAAATTCAAAGAGGCGTTTTCCGCATACCATTCGTGTTCGCTCGATTCCGGCGTCAAACCGCTGATCCCTGAGCTGCGCAAAACAGCGTACGACTTTGTTTTCCTCATGGACGTTCTGGAACATATGGTTCAGCCGGAAACATTGCTCAGGGATCTTCACGGCCTGTGCCAGCCGAATACCCGCGTCATCCTCTCGGTACCGAATGTGGCGAATGTGACGGTCAGATTGCCTCTTCTTTTTGGTCGCTTTGAATACACCTCGCGAGGAATTATGGATCGGAACCATCTCAAGTTTTGGACTCGTGCCAGTATTCGGAAGCTTGCACGGAAGTGTGATTTTGAAGTCGTTCAGACCCAAATGACCGTCATGCCCGTGGAGGTGGCGTTGGGCCTTTCTCCGAAAAACCCAGTCGCGATCTTTTTGAATTCCGTATTGCGTTTGGTGACGTGGGTTTTTCCCGGCCTTTTTGGTTATCAAACGGTACTTATTCTGCGCTCGAAGATCCCGAATAGTCCGAAGTGAAGCGTTAAGCGAATCTCACGGATTCATCATTGCGTGAATGCGTTTACTTTATCGGTAAACGCGTTTGACCAGGTACGTGATAACCTCCGCACCAAGCCCGTACGGTGCGCTCACTCCCAGCCTCTGTCGATTCTTCTGAAGACTACGAGCTGATCGCTTTGACGAAGTCGCCGATTCGCGCGAGCCCTTTTTCGATGTTCTCCATGCTTGTGGCGTAGGAGAGCCGAACGGTTTGATCGTTACCGAATGCGATTCCGGGGACGACCGCGACCTTTTGTTTATCGAGCAAGCGCTCAGCAAACTGTGTCGAGTTCAGGCCCGTCTTCGAGACGTCTATGAGCACGTAGAATGCGCCTTGCGGTTCAACGAAGCTGAGCTTGTCGATCGCTTTCAGCGTCTTGCAAACGTAGTCACGGCGACTGGTGTATTCGGCCAGCATCTGAGCGACGCAATCTTGCGGACCTTTGTAGGCGGCGAGAGCACCTTTTTGCGCAAATGAAGTCGGGTTGGAGGTGGTATGGCTCTGGAGCGAATCGATGGAGCGGGAGATGCCGTCGGGAGCGGCGACATAACCGAGGCGCCATCCAGTCATGGCGTAGGGCTTGCTGAAGCCGTTTACCGTGAGAGTTAAGGCGTAGACGTCCTTGCTTAAAGTGCCAATGCTGAAGTGTTTAGCGGTGCCGTAGATCAGCTTTTCATAGATCTCGTCGGAGAGGATGAAAATGTCTTCTTCCATGGCGACCTCCGCGATTTCTGCGAGTTCGTCTTCCGTGTAGATGGAGCCGGTGGGATTGCCGGGTGTGTTGATGATGATCATCTTCGTCCGGGGCGACATCGCTTCACGAAATTGGTCAGCCGTGATCTTGTACCCGTTGGACGCTTGCGTCGGAACGATCACCGGGGAAGCACCGACGAGCCGGGCCATCTCCGGATAGCTGAGCCAGTACGGCGCGGGGATGATAACTTCATCACCGGGATCGAGCGTGGCGAGCATGGCGTTAAAGCACGAGTGCTTGGCCCCGCAGTTGACGACGATTTGCGACGGCTTGTATTCCAGGCCATTATCGGCCTTGAGCTTTTCGCTGATGGCGGCGCGGAGTTCCGGAATACCGGAAGAGGGCGTGTATTTAGTGAACCCGGCATCCAGGGAGCCCATGGCGGCTGCTTTGATGTGTTCGGGTGTATCGAAATCGGGTTCACCGGCACCGAATCCAATGACGTCTTGTCCTTCAGCCTTCATGGCTTTGGCTTTGCTGTCGATGGAAAGGGTGAGGGAGGGAGTGAGTTCTTGGACTCGTGCGGAAGGTTGCATCTGGTTTTTAGGTCAAGGGTTACAAGGGTCGCGGTACGCGAGCTGGAAATTCAAACACGATCGAATCGATTAAGCCAGACCAATTACGGATAAAAGGACTGGATGATGGACTTGAACGAGTTATCGCGGATTTTAACGATCTCCATTTCGCGGCGAGCATTATCTGCCGAGTCGGAGGCGTGGGCGGCGTTTACCATGATGGTTTGGCCAAACTCGCGACGGATCGTTCCAGACGGCGCTTTGTTCGGATCGGTTGGCCCGAGCGCTTCCCGGATCTTGCGGACGGCTTCAATTCCTTCGTAAATGAGGATGATGCACTTTTGCGTGCCCGGTCCAATCCGTTCGTCTTCTGTAACTTCTTCCGCCGAGCGGCCGGCCATGAATTTAACGATGCTATTGAACTGTTGATCGCCGGCTTGAGGCCCCAGGAGCTTCCCGATTTCGGTCTGTGTTTCCGGAGAAATCGCCAGGTTCAGGTTGTTTTGAACGAGGTCTTTCACTTTTTCCGAGATCTGTTCGGCGAACCGCAGGCGCAGCATATCCCGGATGGGGCCGTAAAATTCTTCGGCTTCCGCTACGCTCATGCGATGGACCTTGATTCCCGTGATGATTAATCCGGTGCGGGAGAAGATGTCCATGATGTTTCCGGGCCGACCGCTCGGGAATTTAAAATTGTCCGGCTTGATGATGACGAGCGTCCTTTCGTGACGAGATTCACCGGAAGTAACGGCCATTTTATCGAGGACGCCCCCATCGGCGTCGCTGTGCTTGGCCCATATCTTGAGCATCTGCTGGGTCTCTTCGATATTTGCAGAAGCCAGCACCGCCGGTTCAAAGTAACGAACCGAGCCATCGCGGTTGAAGACAATATCGCCGTACGTGTCCCGGATTGATTCACCGCCTAGAAAATTGCGCTTGAACGTGCCGACGGCTTCCCGGACGCGGCGTATGGCGTTTTCGCCCTTAAACAAAAGGACCATGACGCGCTCGCGCTGGCCTGTCGTGGGGTCTGGATTAAGATTTTCGCGGACGTAATCCCGGATCAGCTCTTGGATGTGGCGATCCGCTTCATCTTTTGTTTCCGTAACAATGTATTTGGAGTATTCGTCGATGAGCGCTTGGCTGGGCGCAAACATTTCAGCACCAACGAGATCGAGAGAGGTGCGGGTGAGTAGACGCGCGAGAACACCACCTGTTCTGGACTTGTAGATGGTGTAGGGATTGATGATGACGTAGCTGAGTTCTTCGGGCATAGAAGTGGGAAGTGGAATAACTTGTGGGGTGGGAAGCGTCAAACTTAAAAGCAGGGGGCGGCACGAAGCCACGCATCACTTGACCCGTGGATTCGGTCGGCGTAGGAGTTTAACATGAAACGGTACTTGGATCCCAAAAATGATTTGGTGTTCAAACGAGTGTTCGGAGGACACCTGTAGGTCCTTCGTGCTTTTCTGAACGCTGTCTTGCCCCTGTCGCAAGGGGAGAAGATCGTTTCCTTGGAATATTTGTCACTGGATCTGGCCGAACTTGCTGCCTATACGCCCGACGAAATGTACGCTTACGATCGCTACTGGGACGCCATTAGCACGGAAAAGACGCTGATTGCCGGAAATCGACGAGAGGCTTCGCAGAGGGAGTGGCGGAGGGACAGAAACAGGGAATCGAGCAGGGCGTTCTGCAAGGGCTAAAGCTCATTTTGGAGCGGCTACTGGCTTCAGGTCTTTCTCTGGAGCAAGGCAAATCGAAATTGGGGACTGAGGCCTTCCGGCTCACCGAGCTACGACGGTTTTATCCAAGCCGGGGATCGAGCCGTAGCCGAGAAAGCGCGAAGGAGAGTCTGACTGCTCCGCATTTGGCTTTGCGGAGGGCAGAGTAAAATCGAACACGCTGACGCCACTGCACGATTTCTGATTGTATCGACGATTTTCGCTGGCTCCCACCATGACCGGGCGTCCGCTAAACCGATTTGTACCCAGGTAAATCATGACATGGGTGACCGGCGGGTCCCGATCAATTCGGTAGGTACCACTCCAGAAGAGCAAATCACCCGGTTTCAGCCGACTCAGTTCAAATGTTTTCGGATTCGAACTGACAACCGCGTCAAAGCGACTTTCCATCCAGACCCAACGATACATTTCGCTGGCGTCGCGGGGCACGTCTTTTAGCCCCTGCTGGTTGAGCAAATAATAGACGGTTCCGGAGCAATCCATCCCGCCATTCTTAGGGTCTGAAGAGCCGTATTTGTAAGCTAGGTTCAGTTTGGTGAGTGCTAGTGCGGCGGTGATTAAGCTCTTCACGCGATCAGGTTGATCTGAAAATTCCTTTAGGTCCGCAGGGTCTAGGGTTGCCACCATTAGAGTCGGTTGAGGTGTCGGTGAAATTTGTGCTGGTAACGGAGCGCTAACAAATTGAAAAACCACAATAGAAAGCAGCACTCTAAGAAAATGTTGGTTCAACAGCACGAGTTGGAGCCTTTCACAGAAACTTCGCCTGTAAACACTTATTGTGTCGATTTCCCACGAGGCTTGACCTTAGGTCGCTCGCTTTTTGGCGAAGCAAGCTGCACCTTTAGTCGCGTATGTCGCTGCCCAATAAGCTTCCTCATCAGCGGCCTTTGGTGGCGATTGTGGACGATGAGAGAACTGTTCAGCCGACGCTGGTAGCGATTTTAGAACGGGCTCGATCTGCTCAAGAACGTGAGCAAGCTTTACCCGAACATCCCCGTTATTGTTATGACGGCGAGCGACTCTCTAAATAATGCAATTGAGTCAACAAAGCTCGGTTCGTTTCATTTCGTCCCGAAACCCTTCATGCCCGAAGAGTTACTGAATCTTGTGGCAAAGGCAGTGGAGCATCGAGGGACAATTGCGAGCAAGCCGTCGTCGTGCTCGAAGCAACCCCAAAGTATCGTTGAGACGAGGCTTGATCTGGAAGTTGAGGAGTAGCTAGCTTTTTGGCGAAGCAAGCTGCACATTAGCCCCGTATGTCACTTCCCAATACACTTCCTCATCAGCGGCCCTTGGTGGCCATTGTGGACGACGAGAGAAATGTTCAGGCGACGCTGGTTTCAATTTTAGAGCGCCGCGGCTATTCCGTTGTGTCCGCATATACAGGAAGGCAGTGCATGCAAGTTCTCCAGGAGCATGAGGTGGACGTCATGTTGCTCGACTTGGGGCTGCCCGATGAGAGCGGGCTCGATCTGCTCAAGAACGTGCGGAAACTTTACCCGAACATCCCCGTCATCGTCGTGACGGCGAACGACTCGATAAACAATGCCATTGAGTCGACGAAGATCGGTTCATTTCACTTCATCCCGAAACCCTACGTGCCCGAGGAGCTGCTGAATCTGGTCGCAAAGGCCGTGGAGCAGCGCGGGATGAAAGAAGAGACGCAGCGCCTTCGTGAAGAGACGGAGCGCCAGAAGCGGAAGGTCCAGAAACTGGAGGCGCAACTGCAGCCAGTCTTTAAAAACGCCCGTATGCGGGAGTTGTTCGCTTTGGTGGAACAGATCGCGCACAGTGATGCGAATGTCTTAATCGTGGGCGATAGCGGGGTCGGGAAGGAAGTGTTTGCGAATCGCATCCATGAACTGAGTTCTCGAGCGGCCCGGGAGATGGTGAAACTGAACTGCGCGGCGCTTCCGGCCAATATGATCGAAGGGGAATTGTTCGGGTATAAGAAAGGCGCGTTCACTGGAGCGAGCCAAGACTTCCCCGGTATGCTGAGCGCAGCCAGCGGCAGCACCTTGTTCCTGGATGAAATTTCCGAGATGCCGGTAGACCTGCAAACACGGTTTCTGCGGGTATTACAGGAGCGTGAGTACCGCCCTCTGGGCAGCGTGCAGACCTACAAGACCGATTTTCGATTGATCTCCGCGAGCAATCGCCGCCCGGAAGAGGCGATTCGGCAGGGTCGGTTGCGCGAGGATTTGTACTACCGCTTAAATACATTTACCCTGTGGGTTCCGCCTTTGCGGGAACGACCGGAAGATATTGCGGAATTGGCGCAGCTGTTTCTGGAGCGGTACTGCGCGCGGATGCACAAACCGATGTTGACGATTCAGAGCGAGACGTTCGAGGTATTGATGCGCTGCGAGTGGCGGGGGAACGTCCGCGAGCTGCAAAACGCGATTGAGCACGCGGTGGTTTTGGCGAAGGGTTCCTTGATCACGCCACAACATTTGCCGGAGCAGATTCGCACGAATTACGCTGCGCGGGATAAGGCGATGACCTCGACATCGAGTCAGTTGTCGCCCGTCAAAAAGCAATTGCAATTGACCGACAGCCAAACACTGAACTTGGCCGAGCGTGAAAAGGCCTCTATCGTCGAGGCGCTGGAGCAGTGTAACGGGAATAAAAAGCAGGCGGCGAAGCTTTTGGGAATTCATCGCCCCACGCTCTACACGAAGATGAAGAAGTTCGGGCTCGATAGTCCGGGTAAAGAAGAGAAGGAAGAGGGCGAGATTGATGAAACTGGCGAAAATATTGAGAGGGAAGATGAATAGCGCATGTCAGCCTTGGGCCGGGAGAGATCAATGAGCTTCGGTGAGGTCGGTGGCGAGATGGAAAACCCGTATAAGCGCATTGGTTTTATCGGTGCGGGTAAAATGGCGTTGGCTCTCATGCGCGGTCTGCTCCGGAGTTCCGGTCGTGACCTGAATGTCTATTTTTCGACTCGTGCGCGGGAGAGCGGCGAGCCGTTTCGCTTAATCTGCGAGGTGGCGCAGGTTACGGGTGAATGGGTGGGCGATAATCGTGAAATCGTGAAGCAGTGCGACCGCATTGTCATCGCGGTGAAACCGCAAATTGTGCAGGAAGCATTGACCGGGTTTTGTGATCTGCCGGGTGAAGGGAAGCTGTTCCTCTCCGTAGCAGCAGGAATCACCTTGCAGCAATTGAAGTCGTGGTTGCCCAAAGGCTGCACGGTCGTCCGCGCTATGCCAAACATGCCCGTACGAATCGGCCAAGGCGCGACGGCCTATTGCAGCGACAATGAGCTTTCGAAGGATCATGAGGAATGGGTGCGCTGGGTTCTGGAAGCGGCAGGAAGATGTTGGAAGGTGGAAGAAGCGCAGATGGATGCGGTTACCGCGCTCTCCGGCAGCGGGCCGGCCTACGTTTTTCATTTCATTGACGCTTTAGAGCAGGCGGGTGTTGCACTTGGCTTGCAACCGGCATTGGCCCGAGTCTTAGCGCTTCAAACAGTGGCCGGTTCCGGGGCGATGGCACTAATGGAGGCTGACCCTGAAGACGCGGAAGAGGGGTGCCGGGAGTTGCTGCAACTGGCGAACGATGTGAAGAGCCCCGGTGGGACAACCTTGGCTGGTTGCGCCGTGCTTGAAGAAAACGAGAGTCTCCGTAGTCTTATGGCGCGCACGCTTCTTGCCGCAAGGGATCGGGCCGTTGCGTTACGGGAAGAGCAGAGAAAAGGAATGAAATGAAGTTGAAGAAGATCTGTTGGAATCTGTCGGTCTACGCCATGGCTATTCTCGTGGCGGGCGGGTGCAGTTTTGCTCAGGCACCCACTCCGACGCAGCCGGTGACACCAACTCCGACCCCTTCAATCAACAACCCAATGCCGAGTACGCTCGCGCCGATCGAGAGTGGATTGCAACTGACCACTCCGCCCCCGCAATCGAGCTCAGAGCCGCTCCGGCACCAAGACGCCTTTTCGAACCCCGGCTATTCATCCAAAGTCATTTTGGAACGATGGGCGGTGACTTATCTCGGCGGATCGCCCTGTGGTTTTTCCAGTACGGTGGTCACAGAGACGAACTCTGTGCTAGGGACCCAATTTCAGACCGTGGTGCATCGGGAATATTTGGTGAAGCGGTTGGGGCAACCCATTCGCATTTCCGAAACGGATAAGGTGATCGAAGATCCGAACGGTGTGGTTTTGGCTTTTGCCCAGACGCACGGCGGTGCTGTATCCGAATTCGATGTGAGCGGATTCCGGGATGGCGACGAGTTGATCGTCACGACGAAGAAGGGTGAAGATCGGTATGAAGTGCCTAAGACATCATCGCTCGGGCCGGAGGCGTTTCGCCGGTACTTCGATACAGTTTCGCTAGCGACGGGGCAGGAATTTCACTACACGCTTTTTTCGGCAGATTGTCCGCAGGCACCCTTGCAGGTACACGGCAAGGTGTTGGGACAGGACAATCGCTTGATCAAAGGGCAGCAACTGACGCTCTGGAAGGTCTTGCGGCAGGATAGCATTTTACCAGGGATGGATACTACCTACATGCTCTCGGACGATCGGCAGTTGAAGCAATGCGAGTACGAGGTACCGGGCGTGGGTGATTTGCTCGAGTACACCACAGATCGAAATGAGTGTTTCAAGGAATTGACCGGTGTGGACATGTTCCAGCCTTCATTGATTTCGCCGCCGAAACCACTGACCGAGGTCAGCAAGTTTTATGATGCCATGTACCGCTTGACCTCCATGAATGGTCGGCCCTTAAGCCTGACGCTCTGGAATCAAGATGAGCAACAAGTTTTGCCCGTTTCTCCCACGACAGAAGAAGTGGAAGTGAGCCACATCCCGTGGCGCGCCCAAGACGCGACCTGGACCTTGCCGAACTTACCGAAGGGGACCGATCTCTCCGCCTATTTGCTGGCGGGGCCTTCCATGGATACCAATGATCCTGATGTGAAGGACGCCGCTAACCTGGCCTTAGCTGGCGAGACAAATCCATTTAACGCCGCACGAAAAATAGAAGCCTACGTGCGGACGCATATTACTCGCCGGCCCATGGAAATTGGATTCACCAGTGCACCCGATACCCTGAAAGCAAAGACCGGAGACGCCACCGAGCAAGCGATTCTCTGTGCCGTTATGGCTCGGAGCGTGGGCATCCCGTCGCGCTGCGTGTTTGGACTCGCCTACTTGCCTGCCGGTAGTGGGCTTGTCGATGCCAACCAGGATACGGGGGCCTTTGCGTTCCATGCCTGGGCAGAAGCGTGGATCGGGCCCGATCGCTGGGTCTCATTGGACCCTTCCACGGCCGGTTTTGATATTACCCACATCGCCCTGGCCAAGTCACCGATGAGCGAGGCCAACCCGATCGTGAATGTGACGTTGCCCGTCATTCAGATGATGCAAAAAGTGAGGTTGGTCGTCGTTTCGATGGATTTGCCACCGACCCCAAGGCCGACGCCGAAGCCCACCCCAACTCCAAAACCGACTCCCACGCCCAAACCGACGCCGACTCCCAAGCCAACACCCACTCCAAAACCGACTCCAACGCCCAAGCCAACGCCGACTCCAAGTCCCACTCCGACCCCGAAGGTCACTCCGAGCCCAACGCCTACTCCAAGCCCGACGCCGACCAAGACACCAAAACCAACGCCTACGCCGAAGCCAACCCCGAGCCCGACTCCGACCAAAACGCCGAAACCGACGCCCACACCGAAGCCGACTCCGAGCCCCACTCCAACACCGTCGCCTCGACCCTCATCGACACCTCGGCCGTCTCCCACTCCAACCCCAGTGCCCACACCCGTCGGGCCGCCCGGTGTCGATTAGCGGAGCCGCCGAAGCCAAATTGCTACTGCGGTCGAGGTGAATTGGATTACTCCTGGCCCTTGCGTTCGATGAGATAGTCGGCCGCTTCGGTTTTGCCGCTTTGCTTCGCGTAATAGAGGGCGGTGTGGTGATCGTTGTCTTGGTAATTGATATCAGCTCCGTGGGCGACCATTTGCGTAATCTTCAGTGCCAGATCGCCGTACTTGTTCGGCAAATTTGGGTTCGCGCCTGCAGCGAGTATTTCCTCGCGAAACTCCTCAATTTCACCGCCGCGCCAGATGCAGGAGGCATGAAGGGCGGTCTCACCCGAGAAATTCTGGTAATTCACGTTAGCCCCATGGGCGCCGCATCAAATTGTCGCGCGCCGAAGTATAGTAGAACCGGATAGCGGTTCAACAGGACACTTTAGTGGAAGTGAAGCCCCACGCCGATGCCGATGGGAATCAGCGGGAGCAGGTAAGGTCCAGGGCCCGCCGAAGCCTGTTGGCCCGTGTGCAACATGTAATCGATAATGCTCGGGGAGACGCCCGCTCTTTGCATGCGATCCACGTCGATTCCGTTGAGCACATAGATCGTCTCGCGATCGCGAATGTAGCGGAGAATGATGCCGTCATTCACGCGAGCCCGGGTCAGCTCGATGATATCGGAAACACTCAGCGGATCGCCGTGCACCATCTTATCGTAGATAGCGGGGGAACTCTTGCTGTGCTGAACAGCGTCGTAATCGACCTGTTGCTGCTGGGAAAGTCCACACGCCGAGAGCATCAGAGCCGCCGTGAGAACGAGCACATTTCGTGAGAGCATGGTCATAAATAATTAGATAATAGGCCGCGCCAATCCACGTAGGAATGCCCAGACCGCCTCACCCGCATCCGTGAGCGGGCCATTGAAGACAAAAGCCATGTAAAGCAGTGCGGCAAAGCAGATCACCACGACGAACCAAACTCTGGCGAAAAGCTGTGCTGGGAGATCGAACGGTGCTGAGGAAGGGGTGGAGTGGTCTGCCATATCGAGACGGAATGTAGCTTTGGACTGGGGCAGATGCAAGGACTCAGGCAGACCATTGAGCTGACAGATGCACTACACGCGGATACCGACCTGCTACAGCCCCTTCGCAACGATGTGGCGATCCACCCAGGTTACCATCTGAGCTAGCGCCACCATGCCATCGTGGTGCCAAGTCAGTGGCGGCATCTGCATGCGGCTGGCTTGGCAGAGGCGGGTAACGCCCAGTTCCAAGAACGCGGCCTCCGCCTCCGGTGAAATCTTTCCTACGAGGCCCACGCTGGAGATTTTTCCCTGAACGGGAGCCAGCGCCCGCTGGAGATGGCGGGGACGCGCTTTCCGCAGGTAGACGACTCCATGAAGAGGCGAGAGCTTAAAAGTGGGGTCGGGATCGTGAATCACGGTCCAGCCGAAGTGCGATTCGCCGGGCGGAATCCAGACGCGATTTCCAGCTGCATACGCCAGATCACGCGCCTCGCGGACACGGGCATTGATCATCAAGGTGCGCTCGGGGTGATTCGGCTGCGAGCTCCAGTGATATTCCAGCGCTTCTGCCAGGAGATCGCCAATTCGCTCAATCTGCGGCTCGTCCGAGACGTAGATCGCTTGCGGCGAGAGACAGCCGAGCTGGTCGTAGGTCAACACATCGATGGCGGCGGCACGGGCTTGATTACGATTAAATAGGCCGGGGTTCTCGATCCACAGCAGGCTGACGGCGTGACCGTGTGCGATGAACTTTTGGTTCCAACGAATCTTAGCGCGGAGTTCCGACATCGTCTTATCCGAGCCGAACGCGACGACCACATCGGCTTGAGAAAGCAGATCGTGATTGATGTCGTACTGGATCTTGATTTTCCGGCGGAAGATGGGGTGGAGCAGTCGAATGAAACCGGTGATTTCGGCGCGCGTGGAGGAATTCTCGCGAGGGCTGGGCAGCTTGACGATGTTATCAGCATCGAGAATCAGGCCCAGGATGAGGCTGTTGATGGAGGAGACCGCCAGGTTATCGGCGCAAATGTGGTAAATCATTTTCGGCGGGATAACGCGGTAGTGGCCGGTGCCATGGGCGGCAGAGGGCACCCATCGCTCGAGAGCTTCCAGATGGCCCAGTTGGCTCTGAACGATCGCTTCCATTTCTTCCCGGGGGGGAACCAGGGGGTGAACACATTTGACGAGCAATCGAATGCGTTGGCGGGCGGTAAGGGGTGTTGTCATGGCAAGGCTATCGTGAATGAGGGAGGAGCTCATCTGCGGTGAGCGAGCATCCGCGCGGTTCTGTGGAGGGGAGACGTCCGATGAGTTGGAACGATGAGGGGTTCCGGGAAGCGACCGCGACATCCAGCGTCTGCAGGGCCATCAGCGAATCGACGTTCGCGAGGTCAAGCCAACGCACAAGCCCGGTCTTGCCGGGCCTGACGGGTAGATTCGTCGCGGGATCGATAATAAGGACCTTGGCCCAAGGTGGCGTGGTATGCAGACCATCGATCCCGTGGGCGTAAGCTTGGCTGGAGAGTTCGCTCATTCCGTATTCATTCCAAATAAAATTAGTCTTAAGCATAAAAGCGCGAGAAAGTTGCGTGTAAAGCTCATGTTTTGGAATCTCGCGACTTCTGCCCTTAAATCCGCCCGTTTCCAGCACCCAACTCCCCTTGGGAAGTTGCAGTTTTGGCTTCTTCGGGACGGTGGCCCAAGAATCGAGCAGGTGAAGGAAGTGAAAAGCCGTTCCCGCCACCCCTACGGAGCGCCCTTGCTCCGCATCTTCCAGCAAAGCCTGGCGTAATTCCCACGCTTGGAGCTTGTTTCCGAGCACCCAAAATCGTGGCGATTCCTTTGAAGGATGAGCCTGCGCCCAGAACTGAAACATGGCGCTGAGCGAGCTCGTCGGCGCTTCCGCTGGTGAAGAGGCGAGAAAATGCAGGCGCCGCACCGTTTTTGGCGGATCAAGCGCCACAACCGAGGCACCGGCGACCGATACGCCCTGATAAATATCCGCAGAAAGGAGATTCTGACGGCCCGGCACGCCCGTGGTGCTGCCACTCGTTTCATAAACCACACCCGGCGAGCGTTCATGCGCGTAGAGCGTGTGCTGCTTAAAAAGCTGCTGCGGGGCTGCCGGAATTTGCTCGATCGACTCGAGATTTCCGGGGTTCACCTTGTAGGCATTACACAGACTGCGGTAGACCGGAATCGCCTCATACTGCGCTGCGAACAGCTCCTTAGCCAGAGCTAACCAGCGCAGCTCGTCGGCCTTGCTATCGGTGAGTTTGAGGATTTGGCCAAGCCATTTTTGGCGAGCGGAAGGGGAAGAGAAATCGCGAACTGACGAGGGCATAACGGCGGAGAATACAAGTTTTTCAAGAGAATGTCCGCGCCGTTCTGACAAATTTTTTACAAAGAACCGTATCGAACTCTGACAAACGTCAAAGTCCAAACGCGTAGAGTGGTTGGATGAGGACAAATAGATTTTTAACAACGACGTATTTGGGCTTGGTTGTTGCGAGCTTTTCAATGCATTTGCAGGCGCAGCCTCCGAGCGATGTGGATCCATCATCGGTCTTGATCGAACAGGCAATCTCGAAAGATCCAGCCGTGGCCGATCAAGCGCGTGGGCAACTTCGTCAAATGGGCTATGGGGGCCTGGATTTGCTGTTGATTCGCTGTGCTGGTGAGCTGACGAAACCAGGTGCTGACGTGACGGAAATTCGCGCCGCTATCAACGCCGTGGGAGGGCAGTACGACGACGATGTCTCGAAGCTCTACTGGTACACCGATCTGGAGGCCGCAAAAGCCGCAGCAGCCGCGCAGAACAAACCGATTCTCTGCCTGGAATTGCTGGGGCGCTTGGACCAAAACTTAAGCTGCGCCAATAGCCGTTTGTTTCGCGCCACGCTCTACCCCGACCCGAAAGTGAACGCGCTTTTGCGGAACAATTTCATCCTGTGCTGGCAATCGGTCCGGCCCGCGCCAGTGATCACAATTGATTTCGGCGATGGTCGCAAGTTGGTGCGGACGATCACCGGAAATAGCATTCACTACGTGCTCTCGCCGACCGGAGAAATCGTGGATGCCCTCCCCGGCCTCTACACGGCGGATACGTTTTCCGATGCACTGACGAAAGCGCAGACCGTGGCGTTACAGCCCTCTGCCGATCATTTCAAGTCCTACCAAATCCAGACCGAAAAGCGCCTCATGAACGAGTGGCAAAACGAATTGGCCGCTGTTTTACCAAAGAACGACGCCCGCCTGAAATCACTGGTGCCCGTGAAGATCAGTGACGCCCCCGACTCAACCGATTACTCCGCCCTGAAAGCGCTGGAAGCGGCAACCGATGATTCAGTGTGGGGTACTATCGCAACGAAACAAGCGTCGGCGAGTGGGCCGCAGCAGTTTGCCTTGCTGGCGCAATCAACGACTCACGACCCGGTGCAAACTGTGATGGAACGGAAAGTTGCCAAATTCCCCACGGCCATGGAGGCCTCGCGGATGACCATCTCGAAGTCGATTGCGGAATCGCCGTTGCTTCGTATGATGCGCGAACTGAAATCGCACGTGCAGCTTGATAGCGTGCGCGATTACTTCTGGCTCCGGAGTGAAGTGCTCCAGGTTTTAATTGAGCAACACGCGTACAGCCCCAGCGGCACGCTCAGCCTCGGCCGCGTGAATGATATGGTCTACGCGAACATCTTTCTGACGCCAAAGGATGATCCCTATCTCGGCCTCCAAACCAACGGCGTCGCTGCTGTCGATGACGACGGAGAGTGCGTGACCTCAACGGCGACTCATTAATTGAATCGCCGCAGATCACTCTCCCTTATCTGGAACCAGCAGCATGGAATTGCCAGCCCACATTGCAAAGTAGGGCTGGGTGGCGTTCTTTTGCTTCATGATGACGAGGAACGGCGAATCGAATAGCATCAAATGGTTTTTAGGCGGTCGCAACATGGCCAACGCCTTCATCGCAATGGCCGCTTCCGACTTCAATTTCACACCCTCTTCGTCCAGCTGAAACCGGATGTTTTGCATCGCCGTCGTCACTTCCAGCCGATGGACCTTGGCGGACGGGCTGGGCGTTAGAACCAAGCCTTCCAGCTGCTTAAAATGTTGCGTCAGATCGAAATTGAGAAGCGGAACCGAAAGCTTGTCATTAGCGGTCACCGTTTCGCCGGAGGGCGAGTTCACGCGAGACATCACCGATTTAATAGTGGCTTCCAGCGTCTCATTCGGTGTGATTTTCGCCAGGATCAACTGGTCGTTTTCGGACTTGGTCTTGAGCTCGATCACGAAGTCGTTGGGGCTTTGGTAATCGTCGATCACCACCTGACTCAGCAATTCAGGTTTGGCCGCTTCCTCTTCCATGAATCCGAAACACTTCACTTTTGTGTCCAGAAACACCATCGGGTTGTTTCGAACGAATTTGTTTTGAAACGCTAAATTCTTGAAGAGGTACGCGTAGGCCAAGAAATCTTCCGGACCGGGGTTCGCCGGCGGCTCGGGAATGAGCTTAGGGGAGGCTTCACCATTGAACTTTTTCTGAAGCAGTTCGTGGATTTCCTGCTCCACGTGATTCTTTTCGAAATCAGCAAAAGCGACGTAGCACGAGTCGTCCAGGTCCGACTTCGAGTAGGTCTCCGCGTTTAAGTGATCCACCACGTCGGGTTGATTCGCGAATCGGAGTTTCTCACCGACCAACCCGATCGCCTCGTTCCAAGCCAGCTGCATGGTATTGCACCACAGAACGGTCTCTCCGGTGGCGATAGGTGTATTCGGGTGCAGAGCCAGCGTAAAATGAGGAAGCGTGGAGCTATCTTTCGACTCAAAAAGACCTTCCTTGCTGAACACATCATCGTGGCTGGCGATCGAGGGTTTCGCCATAAGGATTGCGAGTAACGGAACGAGTGCGATTAATGAACGGCGCATAGTCCGTCTTTAGCACCCAGCAGGCAAACGACGAGAGAAATCGGGAGGAGGCTCGTGACTGAATCCCTTTCTTTTGCTATCCATCTTTCTGAGAAGGCAGGGGTCCTACTTCAGATGCTCTAGCGTGGCGAACGTGGTTGTCTTTTTATTAGCAAGAGCGGCGGCAGCGGCGGCCTTCATGTAATCGCTATCATTTGCCAACACAGGAGTGTCTTCATAGAGGAACAGTTGAGGTGTCCAATTGAAGGAGATCGATTCAAAGGGCCCGGTTTCCGCGAAGTGGTTAGCCAGCCGAATCCAAGCTGAATCGAGCGGCTCGGTTTTAACATCCCCGAGGATATTCCAGCTTTTCTGTGTTTTTGGATCTATGGAATCCTGAGTTGGTCGCCATGATTCTAGGATTGCTACCCGCTTCCCAGCCGCCTGGGCTTTTTGCGCGACATCTAGGCTTTTGGGGAACTGGCTATCTGAAAAGATGGCCAGGCCTATGATATCAATATCATGAATCGGCAAAAGGGTTAGGATCCCTTCGGAATCCCCTGTTTCCGAGGCGGTTACGACTATCTTGATACTTGGATTCTTCGCCTTCAAAGCGTGCGCGGTAACTGTTGCAAATTCTACCCACTGTTCTGGTGTCACCGAATCGAGCTGAAGATTTCTTGCTAAGCGCGAGGGCCGATACAAGACGGTAAAGATATCGGGCCGAAGATCCGCAGCCATCTTCGGATAGATTGCCGCGCAACTTGTCTGGTAATCCGCCAAAGTCGGGTTGGCTGGGGATTTCAGCCTGACCATGGAGGGTCGAATTCCCACCTTGAGGCCCAATTGATGGATGTGATCACAAATCAGCTTGAACCGTGAGGCCAAAGCACCGTCGGCGAGATCGTCCCAGGCGTTTGTCGGAGGCATGAGATCAATCCGGCTGACCCCGGTGCTCGCCAGGAGATTGATGACGTTCACGATTTCGTCATTGGTGAGTCCATAGAACTTATACGGGGTCAGCGTGAAGTAAACGCCGTGATCCACGTGATGGATAGGCAGACCAGCAAGAGCCTTTTCAGCATCGGCGAACTCTTTGGTTTCGAAATTGATGAAAGTTTGTTCGTCCATGGCGTTCAGAGCCACCCTGTTGGCGGCGTCGGCCGAAGAATCGTCATCACCACCCGTCGTAGGCTTTGATGCGAAGAACGTAACCACGTAAAGTCCACCGAAGTATCCGCCTAGCGCGAGGATCATTAAGCCGACCAATACCGCTCCATACTTCACCCACGGCACTTTCGTCGCATCTCCGTTCTTAATGACGGGCACGTCATTGGGAACCGCCAGAAACAGCGTCACTTTCCCTATTTCTTTCAGCGTTCGTTCAAACGGAGGGCTCGATTGAAAGCTGATCCGTTTCTTAACGACATCGTGAACGGATGCCGAGACGCAGACCGAGCCGGGGCTTGCCTCGGACTGGAGCTTAGACGCCAGGTTAATGCCCTCACCGAAAACCTCGTCGCCGTTTACAAAAACGTCTCCCAAGTAGACGCCGATCCGATGTTGAAGCCGCTCGTAGGGCTGCAACACCTGGTTGTTCCGGTGAATCTCACTTTGGATTTCCAAAGAACACGAGACCGCCTGGACAGCACTTGTAAATAGAAGAATCAGACCGTCGCCAGTCGATTTAACGATCTTTCCCCCGAATTTCTCGCAGAGAACCTTCATTCGAGAGAGGTCGCGCTCCACCAGTGCCAGCGCGAGATCCTCGTTTTCTGACGTGAGCGCACTGAAACTCACCGTGTCGGTAACAACGATGGCCGCTAACGTGCGGACGCCCAGTTTTTCTTGGCCTTGATCATTGTCCATAGAGCGGTTTGATTCAAAGACCTAACGGAAAGGGAGTCGAGGCATTTTGTCAGGGCAACCGCCAAAAAAACGCCTGCGCCGGGGAGCGACGCAGGCGTATATTAACAAACCTTGTGGGGATTACTTAGCCGGTTCTGCCTCGCCCTTGGTGATCTTCACCAATTCGATGTCGAAAATGAGGGTTGAGTTCGGCGGGATGGGCGATCCTTCAGGGGCCTGGTCGCCGTAAGCCAAGCTCGCCGGGACGAAGATCTGGTACTTATCGCCTTCATGCATCATTTGGAGAGCCTCAGTCCAACCGGGGATCACTTTATTGACTGGGAACGAAACGGGTCCGCCGTTTTTCTCAGAGGAGTCGAACACCGTGCCGTCGATCAACGATCCGGAGTAATTGGCTTGTACTGTGTCGCTAGGCAGAGGCGATTTCTTTCCGGCACCCTTTTTGACGATCTTGTACTGCAATCCACTCTTCGTCACTTTAATGCCGTCTTTGGATTTGTTTTGAGCAAGGAAATCGGCACCGGCTTTGCCGTTTTTCGCGGAGAGTGCGGCGTCTTGCGCGGCTTGCTGCTCCTGTTGCTTTTGCTGATCCGCTTGCATCCGTTCTTTGAAGGCTGAAACAATTGTTGTGATCTGGTCTTCCGTGAGCTGCGGCTTGCCAGAAACGGCATCGTGCATGCCTTGGCTGGCGATATCGACGCTAATGTTGACGCCATGTTGTTTCATCTCTGCAACGTGCCGCCCTGTATCGAGTCCAATGATGTAGCTGATCTTGTCATCCTCCGTCTTCAGATCGAGTGCCGGAGCCGCTACCGTGTTGGTCCCGGTGGCGGGAGCCGCATTGGTTCCAGTCGCGGTCTTTGGGGTTGAATCCGTCGAAGTGACGGGGGGAGTTTGCTGGCAGGACGACGTACCCAGAATAGTGGCCAGTAACAGGGACGTCCCAATAGTTTTATGAAATGATATCACCTTACTAAGAGGGCAGAAGCGGTGCAAAAAGGCAATCCGTAAATGCAATAATTAGGACACTGGCGGCCTGTTATCCTCGCGCTAACATGCTCTTTAAATATTTTCCGGTGTGGCTGCCGGGGAACGCTGCCACCACTTCGGGCGCACCTTTCACGAGCACTTCGCCGCCGCCCTCGCCGCCTTCCGGTCCCAGATCAATCACATAATCGGCGCATTTAATCACGTCGAGCTGGTGCTCGATCACAATAAGTGTGTTCCCGCCGTTTCTTAATTTGAACAGCACCTGCAACAATTGCGCAATATCCGCAAAGTGCAGGCCGCTCGTCGGTTCATCGAAAATATAGACCGTGCGGCCCGTCGATTTTTTCGCCAATTCCGCAGCCAATTTAATCCTTTGCGCCTCACCGCCGGAAAGGGTCGTGGCTTGCTGGCCCAACCGCAAATAACCGAGCCCCACTTGCACGAGCGCCTCCAGTCGATCGGCTACACCGGGCACATTTCGAAAAAAGTTGAGTCCGTCATCCACGGTCAGCCCGAGTATATCGGCGATGTTGAGCCCTTTATACGTTATCTCCAGGGTCTCGCGATTGAACCGCTTCCCGGCGCACACCTCGCACGTAACGTAGACCGGCGGCAGGAAATTCATTTCGATTTTCCGCACGCCATCGCCCTCGCAATGCTCACAGCGTCCGCCCTTCACGTTAAAGCTAAATCGCCCCGGCTCGTACCCACGCACACGCGACGAAGGCAACCCCGAAAAGAGGTCGCGAATGCCGTTGTAGGCCCCGGTGTAGGTGAGGGGATTCGAGCGTGGCGTGCGCCCAATAGGGGTTTGATCAATCACGATCGCTTTATCCACCAACTCAAGCCCTTCCAATCGCTCAAAGCGTCCCGGCACGTCTTTCGCTTTATAGAAATGGCGGAAGAGGGCGCGACAGAGCACATCATTCACCAGAGTGCTTTTCCCCGAGCCGCTCACGCCCGTTACGCAGGTCATCAGGCCGATGGGAAATCCCACGGTTATGCCTTTCAAATTATTCTCGCGAGCGTTGATCACCCGCAACCAGTCGCCGCTCGGCTTTGTGCGCGCTTTCGGCACTCGAATCCCCTGGGAGCCGCGCAGGAATTGGCCGGTCACGGAATGCTCGTGAGCTTCCACTTCCGCTACCGTTCCCGCTGCCACCACTTGTCCGCCGCGAACGCCAGCCTGTGGCCCCATATCGACCAAATAATCGGCCGCGCGAATGGTGTCTTCATCGTGCTCCACCACCACCACCGTATTGCCGAGATCGCGAAGTTGCCGAAGCGTCTCCAGCAGACGTTCATTATCGCGCTGATGCAGGCCGATGCTCGGTTCATCCAGGATATAGAGAACGCCCGTGAGCTTACTGCCGATTTGCGTGGCCAGCCGAATACGCTGCGCTTCCCCGCCGGAGAGCGTGCCACTCTCGCGATTGAGCGTCAGGTAGCCGAGCCCCACCTGCTCCAGAAAGCCGAGCCGCTCCAGGATCTCTTTTCGAACCTCGCCATTAATTTTCTCTTCCTCTCCGGTGAGGGTCAATTTACGTAACCACTCCGAGGCTTTATTGATGGAGAATTGGCAAAACTCCGCAATGTTTACGCCCGTGCCCGGTGCCCCGCCGAGCGTCACCGCCAATACTTCGGGACGCAGCCGTTTCCCGTGGCATGTTTTACATTTGGTTCGCGCCATGTATTGACTGAGCCGATGCCGAGTCAACTCGCTATCGGATTCTGAGTAGAGTCGGCGCAGGCCGGGAATCACGCCCTCGAACGGTCGCTCCTGCGTTACCAGATTCCCGCCGCGCTTGACCTGAATCCGAATCGGTTCGTCGCCCGTCCCTTCGAGCAACGCCCGCTGAAAGTCATCGCCGCATTCGCGATAGGGACGATCTATCGGTTCATTAAACGCCGTTGCCAGGCCCTCCATCTGTTGGCGGTAGAGTTTCATGAGTGCCGCGGAACCGCGTCGCCACGGTGCCACGGGCATCTCCTTCAATTTTACGCTCCCGTCGGGAATGACGAGTTCAGCGTCGAAATCGGCCTCCGTGCCCAGGCCATCGCAGATGGGGCATGCCCCTTGGGGGCTATTGAACGAAAAATGGCGCGGGGTTACTTCAGAAAAGCGGTAGCCGGTTTCGGGATCAAAATTCTGCGTGCTCAACACCACCTCATCCAACTTGCCGTCGGGCGGTCCGAACAAGAGAATCACCACACCGTGTCCCGCTTTTAAGGCCAGCTCGATCGAGTCATTAACCCGGCTGGCCGTACCGCTGCCCACCTTGATTCGATCCACCACGGCATCGATTTTGTGAGCTTTCCCTTTCTCCAACCGGGGCGGTTGTTCCAAGTCGTGCACCACACCGTCGAACCGAGCGCGCACAAAGCCATCGCGACGCAGACGCTCCACCACATCGCGAAATTCCCCTTTCTCACCGCTCACAACAGGCGCCAATATTTGCACCGGAGTTCCTTCCGGGCGCGACATGACAAAATCGACGATCTGTTGCACGGTCCAGCGCTTGAGTGGCTTACCCGTATCGGGATGATGCGGTTGGCCCAGATGCGCAAAGAGCAGCCGCAAGAAATCGAAAATCTCCGTGGTCGTCGCGATTGTCGAGCGTGGGTTGCCTCCGCTGTTCCGCTGCTCGATCGCAATTGCAGGGGAGAGCCCTTCGATGAAATCGACATCCGGCTTCTCCATCTGCTCGAGAAACTGCCGCGCATAGGTCGAGAGGCTCTCCACGTAACGTCGCTGGCCCTCAGCGTAGAGCGTGTCGAACGCCAGTGACGACTTGCCGCTGCCGCTAACGCCGGTGATCACGACCAGGCGATTACGCGGAAACGTCAAATGCACATTCTTTAAATTGTGCTGACGCGCCCCGCCTATTCGTATCACCTCCAGAGCAGTGCCAGACGTCGAACCCATAACCTGCACAATGACACAGCAGCAGGCAGTCAACAACCGGGTAGAAGCGGTTTACCTTCACGACGCCGAAATGCTATGTTGTCATTTGACAGCTCAAATCAACCCGTGAACATCCTCTACGAAGTTTCTACCGACTCAGCTCGACTCGATCTACCGTTTATCCATCGCTTTCTTGCCGCTTCCTATTGGGCCAAGGAGATTCCGTTTGAGCTGATTCAGCGTTCGATCGAAAACTCGCTCTGCTTTGGCAGTTACTTGGCTGGTGGGAACGAGCAAGTCGGATTTGCCCGCGTGATTACGGATTATGCGACGTTTGCCTACGTTGCTGACGTCTTCGTTGCCGAAGAGCATCAAGGGCACGGAGTGGGGAAAGCGCTGATGCGCGCGATTATCGATCACCCGCCACTCCAGGGGATTCGCCGATTTTTGTTAATTACGAAAGACGCTCACGGGCTCTATGCACAATTCGGTTTCCGGCCGATCCCCGATCCAGATCGGTTTATGACCATTCACGTGCCCAATGCCTATGTGAAACCTACTGCTCCAGAATAGGCACGATCATGTTCTTGGCGAACTCTGCGCGATCCAAGAACGGAGCCATATCCTCCAGCGGCGCGGTAACCATGCGACCATCGGCGAGCGCGTGCGAGCTGAGCTTCGGCTCGAATCCTTGGTTACGATCCAGCTCCACTACAACGACGAGCGGCCCCGTCTGCGCAAGTGCGAGGGCGATCTCCTCAGCGGCGTTTTTTGTGTTCAAGGAACGCGCGTGCAATCCGTAGGCCTGGGCGAGCTTCACGAAGTCTGGGAAAGAGAGACCGCTTGTGGGCCCTTCACCGACGAGCAACTTAAAGAAATTGTTTTGTGTCGAACGAATGGAGAGGTAGCCGTCGTTGCTCAGGATAAAGATCTTAATCGGTAACCGGTGATGAGCCACCGTCGCGAGTTCCTGCACGTTCATTTGGATGGAGCCATCGCCCGCCAAGCAGATGACCTGCTGTCCCGGTGCGGCGGCGAGTGCAGCCCCGATTGCTGCAGGTAAATCATAGCCCATAGAGGCCGAACCGGAATTGCTAAAGAGCCGCTGATCGCGCTTCAGCAGTCCGGCTTGAAAGGGCGTGATGCAGGCCGTGGCGTCACCGCACGCGAAGATATCGCCGGGGGCCGACGCTGCGAAAAGCAGTTCGATAAAGTGGTATTGATTTATGGTGCCGGGCGTGGCGACCCGATGATGCGGGAGCACGGCCGGATAGAGCGCAAACCGCTCCTTACACCACTGAAGCCAGGAGCTGTGTTGCCGTTGCGGCTCATATTTTGGACCGAGTTCTTTCAGCAACGCAGCCAGGAACTCCTTGGCATCGGCGTGGATGGGAAGGTTCGCTTTAAAGCTCGGTTTGCTCAGCTCTGCGGCGTCGATATCCACCTGCACCGTGAAGGCGTGCCGGGCAAAGCTCGTCCAATTATAGCTGATCTGGCGAATACACAGACGCGAGCCGAGGATGAGAACGAAATCGGCGTTTTGTACAGCAAAGTTACCGGAGCGCGTGCCAATGGTGCCTTGCCGTCCCACAAACGACGGGTGATCGGAAGGAAGTAAGTCATGCGTCCAAGCAGTGGTTACCGGAATATGCAAGGCATCAATGAGCTGGTTGAATTCGGGCAAGGCATCGGCCAGGCGGACACCCGTTCCGGCGAGAATAACGGGGCGCTCGGCCTGACGAATGCGCTTAACAATATCGTGAACGATGGGCTCTAATGCAGTCGAGGTGAGCCAGGCTGGAGAGTCTTCGCTCAGTTCATAGGGCGCTAGCGTGGCGGGATCGATCTTAGTCGATTGGACATCGATGGGGATATCGAGCCAGACCGGGCCGGGGCGCCCGCTGGTGGCGAGGTGGATGGCGCGTTCCAGGTGGTAGCGAATGGAGAGCGGGTCGGTGACGCAATGGCTGTACTTGGTGATCGATTTCACCATGGAGATGATATCGACTTCCTGATCGCCCAACTGGCGAAGTTTGCCTTGCAGGCCGTAGGTCGAGAGGAGGGTCTCACGTTTCATCTGGCCGGAAACGATGAGCATGGGGATGGAATCGGTCCACGCGCCAAACACGCCGTTCAGCGCGTTAATGCCTCCGGGACCGCTGGTGACACAGAGAATTCCGAGGTCATTTACGATCCGCGCGTAGCCTTCCGCAGCCATGGCGCAGGCTTGTTCGTGATGGCAACAAATGTACTTGAGACGCGTCTCCCGGCCCAGGGCGTCGTTCAGGTGCATCGCCCCGCCGCCGGAGACCATGAAGACATGGCGATGGCCGAGATCGGCGAGTGTGCGAAAGATAAAGTCAGCGACGCGAATCATCTGCAAAGGCTAACCCGACGAGCGATGAGGTCGATGAAAAACTTCCCTGACCAAGGAGGAAGCGTGACCGTGATCCCTGCTCGACTGCATTTTTAAAATCGACTGGATTGCCTAAGCATGAAGATAATAACTGGACGCTTGAAGACCGAGTATTTGAGATGGTCCAGCGTCACGCTGGCCTTCGGTCCTAAAGACAGGAAGGCAGCATGCGGTCGATAGGCACATTTAAATCCCACACCGAGGTGGCGTTCTCTGACTTTCGGCGATTTGAGCCAAATTAGAGTGCTTTACTTCGCAGCCATTTGAGAGAGGCGAATGGAGTTTTTGTTCGATTCCGGGTGTCGCTCGAATTCCTCCTCTTCCAGCAACACGGTTCGCTCCGGTTCGCGGCGTAACATCAAATAGATTAGGAGCCCCATGCCCACGAGGGCGGCGAGGGGCTTGATCACCAAGTGGCCTTTGGAGATATCGCCGAGCTCGGTGGGAACGGCATCGCTGGCTAAGCAGAGCGCTAAACCTCCGAGAATGACGCCGAGATTGAACCACGGTCCGCGATTGATACAGTAGGCCGCTGCGATGGCGAAAAAGGGGCTGAGGTAGACGAACGAGCAGGCTTCGGAGCGAGGGTTAAAGAGGACAAGAAACCCGGCCGAGAGCGCTCCGATGAACCAACCAGCCCGTTCTTCCAACAACCGCGTCGATTGCCAACTCAGTCCCACGCAGGCGAGGCTGGAACAACCACGAATGCCCGTTAAAACGAAACTGGGCAGCGTGAGTCCCAGCCGCTCCAGCATGGCACCGAGATCACTGAAGCGCGACTCGTGAAGGTGATAGGCCCAGCCGTAGGTCTCGATCAACCGGCGATGTTCCCACCAGACGTAGCGCCAATCCGCGCAGAGCCAGGGCACGAGTTCGGCCAGCACCACCCCAAGCAGCATTCGCAGGCCCAGCATTGGGTAAATCGCCCCAAAAAGGAGGAGCGGTACTAGGCCGAGCGGTTTTACAGCAAAGCCGTAGCAGAGCCAGAATGTCGCCTGCCACAACCGTTTTTGACACACTGCTGCTGAGGCGTTGAGGATGAGGCCGGCCAGTTGCAAATCGAATTGGCCATTGCGCAGGCTGGCCAGGGCAGCAGGCAAGCTGAGGATCGAGATGAGCCAGAATTGCCCAGCCGCCAAATCGCCCAGGATGATCAGCGAAAGCCGCCAGACGCCCACTCCGTACAACGCGAGATTCAAGACGCGAATGAGCACGCCGCCGAGCTGCTTGCTGAGCATGGCGTAGGGCGTGTAGAGAATAGCGGAGGTGGGCAGGTAAAAGAAGGCGTTGCCCGAATTGGAGGGCGTGCTGTACATATCCTGGCGATTCGAGAAATTCATGCAGGCATCGAGCATCGGGGAGAGGCTTTCGTGCCGATCAGGAAATCGCCAGAAATCTTGGATGACCACGAATCCGACCGTGATCCAGACCACAATTCCAAATGAAAACGGGAGTTTCACCAGTTTAGGTTAATGCAAAAATTGGCTGAAAGGGACACTCAATTTGTCCGAAAGATGGAGAGTTAGCAGCCCGTTAGTAACGCGGCACAGAGGGATCGACCTGCAGCGACCAAGCATCAATTCCCCCGACCAAATTCAGCACGGTCGGGTAGCCCTGTCCTTTCAGAATGCCTTGCGCCCGACTAGAACGCCCGCCGTGATGGCAATAGAGCACGATCGTTTCGTCAGAGGCAAGTTCCTCCGGTGCACGCTTCGGGAAATCGCCCAGGGGAATCCACTCGGCTGTCGGGAGTTTGCCCTTGGCCCACTCATCGGCCTCGCGCACGTCGATCAATCGGAGCTTCTCACCAGCATCCAGCTTCGACTTAAGCTCGGTAACGGAAATAGTCATGCCCGAACGTACATCAACCTTGTGGAGTCGTGAAGTAGTAGCTCTGGAAATTGTGGATCAAATTGTCCCAGTAACCGGTCATCCATTCTTTGCCTCCGAAGAGCCAGAGGACGGAGCCCATCGCCAGGAACGGTCCGTACGGAATACGCGTGGCCCAAGAACCCTTGCTTACATAGATAATGGCTATTCCTAATACCGAACCACATATCGCGGACATCGGCAACACATAGGTGATCGATTCCCCGCCTAAAAAGGAACAAATCGCCGCAGCAAGTTTTACGTCACCGAAGCCCATGGCCTCTTTCTTGAAAAGCAACGTCCCTGCATTACCAATCGCCAAAAGAGTCATTCCTCCAATAAGAGCGCCGACCAAACTCCAGCCGAAACCTTGCGAGGCGGTCGCCCGATCCATCAGAGAAGGATCAATGGAACAGGCGAGCACGCCGACGACAACACCGCCCATGGTAAATCGATCCGGAATGAAGAAATGGTCCAAATCGATCAAGCTTGAGACGGTGAGTCCGGAGATGAAAATGGCGTAGAAAACGGCGTCGAGCGGATGGCTGGAGTACCGATTCCAAAGTGCGGCGAAGAGAAGGCCCATCATGAGCTCGACTACGCAGTAGCGCGCGTCGATACGTGTCTGGCAGCAGGCCGCGCGGCCTCGCAAGATGAGCCAGCTTAGCACGGGAATTTTATTATAGGAAGGAATGGGCGCGCCGCATGCCGCGCAGTGTGAACCCGGAAAAACCACCGATCGGCCCAGGGGAATCCGGTAAGCGCAGACGTTTAAAAACGAACCCACGCACGCTCCTACGGCGAAGGCCGCCGCTAAAGGAAGTGACTCCATCAAACTCGTCATACTCCCTAGCAACTAAGCGGATTTTCCCGGTGTTTGCTATATTTGTTTAAAGATTTTTTATAGGGTCGTAAAATTCCTCAATCCCTTTTTCCTTCCCTGCTTGCTCCATTCGATTGACCATGAAAATGTTACACTGCGGTACTGCATGCTAATTTGATTCGAAAACCGCCCGCCTGCTGATAACGTCCCCACTATGACCTCCTCTTGGTACTACGCAGACTCAGAAAATAAACCGGTCGGCCCTTTGACCGCTGAGGCCATCCACCAAAAACGGGCCCAGGGCCTGATCTCTTTCGACACCTACCTCATCGATGATCCTGGCACGCCGGGCAAGGCGTGGCGACTTTACCGGGATTGTTTCCCAGAGCACGTCCTGCCGCCGACACCGGCGGTTTCACCGGAAAAAATGGCCGCTGATACCGCCGCTGCCGACAAGAGCTTTTTCCCGGAAAACACGGCCAATCCCCAAATCGGCGTGGCTCAATTCCGCACCCTTCCGCGTGGTACGGGCCTGCCGACCGCTGCAGTTGATCCCAAGATCGAGCCCGCTAACGACACGTTTTCCACGTCCCCTAATTTCCCGGTCTACAGCTCGCCCGCCCTCTCGGAGGCTGCCATTCCACCGGAAACGAACTCGTGCGCGCTCTTTGGCTTTCTCCTCACACTGACGAGCCTCTTCACGCTTCCGTTTTGTGGGATCGGAGTACTTCTGGCACCGTTCAGCTTTATCGTGTCCTGTATCGGCGTGATGCAACTGCGCAGCCCCTCCACCAGAACGACGGGTATGGCTCTGGCAATGACCGGAACGGTTCTCTCTGCGATTGTTCTGATGTTTGGCCTGGGTCTCACCATCTACTTCGCCAGCTCGTTCCAATTTCATCAAGCCCCGGCGTCGCGTGTCTACGGGATGTAGCCATGACAACATCGCCTCAATTCCCCCCTATTCCGGCGGCTTACCAATCCCCGCCGCACACGCCCACACTCCGTGATCAGCTGAGCACACCTCGCAGCCAAATCGTGCTCGGCACCTGCGTCTGTGCAGCTGGCGGCATTGCGTTTTTCAATCTCGATCCCTCTCAATACGCGATTTATCCGCAGTGTTATCTCTATAAAACCACGGGCATCCTTTGCGCAGGTTGTGGGGCCACGCGTGCGGTTTACGCCCTGATTCATCTCCGGATACTGGAGGCAATGCACGATAACGTCTTGCTTGTCTGTGGATTGCCCCTGGTCGCGTGGTCGTTTTCGAAAGCGATTGCGCGCGCATGGCTCACGAACAGTTGGTCCTCGCAACCGATCTTTCGATCTCGCGAAGAGATTCGGAGCACGTCGATTGGCACGGGGATGATTTTCGCGCTCTGCCTTATCTACATGGTGCTGCGAAACATCCCGCTCGAAGCCTTTGAACCCCTGCGTCCGCTCGGCCCGCTGCAGCCCGCTTCGTACGCGGCTTTTCTCCGATTTTTAACGCTTATTTAAACAGCAATCGGGGCCTTAATCACGGGATGGGGGTTGTATCCCTCCAAGATGATGTCTTCATACTGGAAATCTTCCAGCTTCGTGATAGCCGGATTCAATTTGAGCTGCGGAAGTGGACGAAATTCCCGGGCCAATTGCTCTCGTGCTTGATCCAAGTGGTTTTCGTAGAGATGAAGGTCCCCAAAGGTGTGAACAAAATCGCCCGTCTTCAGCCCGCACACCTGCGCGACCATGCATGTGAGCAGAGCGTATGAGCCGATATTAAACGGCACGCCCAAAAACAGATCTGCGCTCCGTTGGTAAAGCTGGCAACTGAGCTGGCCATTGATCACAAAAAACTGGAATAGCGTATGACATGGGGGCAGCGCCATTTGATCGACTTCACTGGGGTTCCAAGCGGTGACGATGAGACGGCGGCTATCGGGCCGATTTTTGATCTGCTCGACCACCTTCGCGATTTGATCCACCGATTTGCCGTCGGCTCCCCGCCAATCGCGCCATTGAGCGCCGTAAACTCGGCCGAGATTGCCCTCCGCATCGGCCCACTCGTTCCAGATCGAAACGCCACGCTCCTTGAGCCAATTGACGTTCGTTTCGCCCCGTAGAAACCACAGCAGCTCGTACACCACCGACTTAAAGTGAACCTTCTTCGTGGTGAGCAACGGAAAACCGGCGCTCAAATCGTAACGCGCCTGGGCTCCGAACACAGAGCGTGTACCTGTGCCCGTTCGGTCTGACTTGATCTGCCCTTTCTCTAGGACGAGACGGAGCAAGCTGTGGTACTGCTCCATTTAGGGAACAATGAAAATTTTATTCGTGTAAGGGCAACGGACGAAAGTGCCCGGTTTAAATCCGCGTACGTCCACCGCGTCCGCGAACTCAGCATAGGGACTTTTGACGTAGCCTTCTCGTCCAGGGATGGGAATGCCCTTGGGATAGTTGGTGGAAGCAGGCGCGACCGCAGCCGGAGCCGGGGTGATTTGATCAACTGCTGGGCTAGATGCGGTCGTGGCGGGTGCGGGCGTGAGGGTCGTGCTGGTGCTGGGCAAAGGAGTTGCCTGAGGCATCGGTGCCTGCTGGTCGGCTTTCGGCGCTGCGTTACGATCACTTCCGCAGCCGGCGATTGCCAAGCAAACCAAAAGTCCTAGGGAGCCTAAATATTTCTTCATTTTGAGGTGACGCTGACGCTACAAGAAAAAATCGGCACAGCAACACTGAATCGCGTTCCCCTACTGTTGGGGAACGACGAAAATCTCCTTGGTATTGTAGGGAGACCGTACCAATTGACCGGGGTTAAAACCACGAACGTCGACATCGCCCAAATTGCCCTCGCCGGGGTAGGGGCTCTTCACGTAACCGGGTTTACCGGGGATCACGATACCCATTGGGTAATTCGGAGCTGGCGGAACCGGAGTCGCTTGAGGAGGAGGAGTCGGGGTCGTGTCAGCCGTGGCGGGAGTGGGCGTCACGGTCGCATCTGGAGGAGGGGGAGTCGCCTCGGGCATTTGTCCCGTCGGCTCCGTCTTTACAGGAGGCTTGTCATCAGAATCACAGCCCGCGATTGCCAAGCACGCCACGAGTCCCGCTAAACCCAGATATTTCTTCATTTGTCTGGCACGTTACTAAAAAAACTACATTCAGCAACCCTCTATTTTGTTGTCGATATTTTGTTGTCGGGCATGGGAGGGTTTGAAATGAGTCGAAATTGGAAAGTTTTTAGAAATCTTTCTTCTCAAGTACAACGAAATTAGCGATTGTAACTTTATATGGACACGATGCGTATGCACTTCCTTCTGCCTCAAGACGCGGAAGGGTGGCCGCCAGCGGCCTGTGAAACCCTGTGGGTCACCCCGAAAGAGGAAAACCGATTTATCGTTAAGAACGTGCCGTTTTTCGTCCAATATTTAGCTCTGGATGACGAGGTGGAAGGAGAAGTCGATGAACACAATAAAGTCGCCTTCAAAAAGGTGCTCGCTCCCTCTGGAAACTCGACGATTCGTATCATATATAAATCCAAGGAAATCGGTGATTTGCTCACCATGCAACTCGAGAAGATCGGCTGCTTCGTGGAATCGTGCCCGCAATACGGTCTACTCGCGGTAAATATCCCGCCGGAACACTTTAAGCCTTCCATGAAATTGGTGCATAGCGGCATTGATCGGGGGGATTGGGTGTACGAAGAGGCTTGCTTGCCCAGTACATCGGTCCGATAACCGTTTATTCGGTATAATTATTTGGAGCCATAACGGGTTAGGAGTTTTCGGTTTGATGCAAAAATAACTGCTTTTCTTTTCTCTGCACGATTGCTCCCATCGCTATTTTAGTATTATCTCGAAAGCGTTCTTATGAAGCGATTTCCCTTACGACTTCTCGCCAGCTGCATGGTTTTGTCTCTCACGGTTGCTTCAGCTCAAGTGACCACACCTCCGCCCAATTATCCCACAGATTGGAAAACTAAGGACGGCACGGAATATCACGGGGTGAAAGTCCTCGGCGTGGATGGCGATTACGTGAACATCATGCATCGAGACGGTGTCGGGAACCTCGCTCTTAGCGCTTTGACCCCGGATCTGCAACGGCTCTTTAATTATCCCCATCCGCTGAGCCAAGGCGTAACCGTCGGCGGGATTCGATACAAGGACCTCACCGTTGGAACTGGTAATAACCCACAGACGGGCGACACGGTGACTGTAACGATCACCACCGCTTCGGCAGACACACAGGCCGTCTTGAATAAATCGGTTGATGCCGAACGAACAGCGCTGACTGCCGAGCGTACGAGCCTTGAGGCCTCAAGAACAGGCTTGCAGACCTCCTACAATTCGGCGACAGGTTCGGCGGCGGACAAAATCCTCGCTCAGTTAAACGCGCTCGGAGACCAAGAGAAAGACCTCGACCAGCGTCTGGCTTCGCTGCACTCCTACACATTCACGTACACTTTTGGTAAGGACTTCATTCCTTCCACGGCGCAAAATAGTGTCGCTGACGTTCTACCCGGATTAAAGCAGGTCATTGCGACGATGAAACCGGGCGGGAAGCGCTCCACATTTGTATTGGGCGCGGGCCCCACGCTCCCAGCTCCGACGCCTGATCCCAGTGTCAAAGCCACTCCTGGCCCCACGCCGACTCCCGCCCCGATGGTAACGCCGCAGCCGTATGATGTGGAGCTGGTGGAAGTGGTCTCACCCACAACGTAAGGCCTGTTTTTTTTGAAGAACGCCGGAGAATGCCGAAGAGTGCTCTAGGCTGTCAACTAGATAAAATGCTCAAATGGCATGAATTCTGCTTGATGGCACTGTCCCCGTCTGCTAGACCGCTCCTATGTCGGGAATGAGTTTGCAGCAAAATCTGAGTCTGGGGCAAACGCTCTCCCCCCAGATGCAGCAGTCGCTGCAATTTCTCCAGGCACCTGTTCTCGAGCTGCAAACGTTGATTCAGCAGGAACTTCAAATCAACCCCGTCTTGGAAGAAGCCGGTGCTGAATCCGAGCACGAATCCGATTCTGCAGAGGCCGAAGATTGGGATCAGCAACTCGAGCAACTTCGTAAGCGAGACGAGGAGTGGCGCGAGTACTTTAGCCAAAACAACTCCACCTCCACCCCCTATGACCCGGAGGCTGCGGAGCGCCGTCAATTTCTGTTCGATTCGCAAGTCGAGGCACCGAAGCTTTCTGATCACTTGCAGCAACAGCTCAACGTAGCCACGTCCCACCCCGACACCCTGCGAGCTGGCCAGGAGATCATCGGGAATTTGGATGAGAATGGCTATCTCCAGGTCCCGCTGATTGAAATCGCCCAGGCTGCACACGTCGACTACACGATCGCGCAACGAGCCCTCGCGCTGATTCAATCGTTTGATCCCATCGGAGTCGCTGCGGCTGATCTGCGCGATTGCCTTCTTATACAACTCCGTCGCCTGGGAAAAGAACGCGAAGTTGAAATGGCGGTCGTCTCGCAGTACTTCAGCGACCTGGGTCGACGCAAGCATCAGGAGATCGCTAAAGCCCTCAAGATTCCGCTCGAACGTGTCCAACAGGCGGCCGATTTTATTTCGACGCTCCAGCCCCGTCCGGGCTCCACATTTAGTTCCGATCTGCGTCAAAATGTCGTTCAAGCCGAGCTGGCGATCGAGCGGGACACAGACGGAAACTGGATCGTGATCATGAATGATGATCCCGTTCCGCGCCTGCGCATCAGTGACACCTACAAAGACCTGCTCGCCTCTGGAAATGGACATGATCCCAGCATCAAAGATTACCTGAAGGACCGCATTCGCTCCGGCAAGTTTTTGATCAAGTGCCTGCATCAGCGCCAGCAGACGATTCAAAACATCGCGAATGAAATCGTTAAACGTCAAACGGCTTTCTTCGAGCACGGAACGTCGCATCTCAAACCGTTAACCATGAGCCAAGTCGCTGATGTGGTGGGCGTGCACGAGACGACCGTAAGCCGTGCGCTCGCGAACAAGTACGTCCAAACACCCCACGGGCTTTTCGAGCTGAAGTATTTCTTCACGCCCGGTTATCAAACTGCCTCCGGTGAAGTGATGTCCAACACCAGTGTCAAAGACTCCATCGCCGAGCTGGTGAATCGTGAGAGCGCGCACAAGCCGCTCTCGGATCAGGAAATGGTAAAGATCCTCTCGGAGCGTGGCATTCCGCTCGCCCGCAGAACAGTCGCTAAGTACCGAGCCGAGCTCAATATTCTTCCCTCGAATCTCCGCAAACGGAGTTAACTCGCCTGCCGTTCAAAAGGGCCGGGAGAGTCGATTCCCTGTCACTGATGCACTGATGCACTGATGCATACGCTTCTTGAGCAAATCCGTAGTTGCACCCCTGCCGAATCCGCCGCGACCGGTGATGTCAGGATTGAGGCTATTAAACCAGCGGTCGAAGCTGGAGAAACATGAAAGGAACCTAAGTAACGAAAAGCGGGGTTCCCGTTACTTACGTTCGTTCGACGGCCATTACCTAAAAGTAGTGGTCGCGCAGGGCCCCATCATGTCGTCCGGTACGTAGACAACACTTCTTGAAATTTCCGGCTGGAGCCGCAAGGACAGAGGTCATTGCGACCGAGCTTTTCCATCAGCTCTTTGTTCCCGTTAACGATTCGATGCCCCTTTTTGACCTTCGTTTCTGAGGGGAATCCACGACGGCGCTTGCTACTCGTTTCGAAAAAAGGGCGCGTCGTCCAGTTGATTGATAATAGATGCCATACGTTCTCCTGGTTTGAGTGAGGGCGAAGAATAACGAACAACAGTATCCAGATCAAATCAAAATGTCCCTAGCGGACCGCAGTGACTAAAGCCGAGCGCTAAGCCACTGTCAGATCTGCCAAGGGGAACCCGCTGCGTCCTTAATGGAAACGACCTTCGTGCCAGCCCCAGCTGCCACCAATGTTGATCCAAACGCCGGGCTGATAAACTGCATGAGGATGAGGCGGTTGAGCGTAGTGGCCATGATGCCACACATAAGCGTAGCCGTTCCAATGCCAATGCCCAGGGATCCACGCAGCCCCGTAGAAGGGAGGTGGCGGCAACACTTCGTACTGCGCAGGGGGTGGCGGCCCCGGAGCGTAAACGACTGCCGGTGGGGGTGCGGGTGCAGGGACGTAAACAGCGCTTGGCGGTGGTGGGGGTGGCGGATAAGGAGCGGGAGGCGGGTTAGAAACAATCAGATTATCATCGTCCGCACAGCCGGAAAGGAGGAGCGGTATGACAAGTATTATGAAACGATACGGATATGACATTGTGGTTTTAGACGTTGCGCTGTGATGTTAGTTTCAAAAAATCCGATGCAAAGGTAATTCAGAGGGAAAGATCCCTAAAATTGACCCTCTTTAGCGGCCAATTTCGAGTAGTCAGCCAATGCCAACAAAGGCCAATTATTCCGGTACATATCATATTTTAGATAGAATACTTTTGGGAATCCTGTACCTGTAATCAAGTTTTCTGTCCAGGACCCATCCGGATTCTGGGTACGGCACAAATACTCCACGCCACGCCGAATATATTGGGTCGTTCGATCACTCGCCGCTACCAGACCCATCAATGCCCACGCCGTTTGTGAAGGTGTGCTTTCGCCGCGACCCTTCAGCTTCGGGTTTTCGTAAGTCGCCGGCGATTCTCCCCAGCCGCCATCGGGATTTTGACACGATTCGATCCACTGCCGACCGCGTAATATCCAATCTTGATTCATGTCCTCGCCGATCTGCCGGAGTCCGCGCAACACGAGCCACGTTCCGTAAATATAATTCACGCCCCAGCGCCCTTCCCACGATCCATCCGGCAACTGCGTCTCTTTGATAAACCGCAGCGCGCGTTTGATCATCGGCGTTTTGCTGCTCATGCCCATCCGGCCAAACACCTCCACCGCGCGGGAGGTGATATCGCTGCAAGGTGGATCGAGAATCGCGTTGTGATCGGCAAAGGGAACGTCTTGGAGCCACTTCTTCGTCACGTCCTTGTCGAACGCCCCGTAGCCGCCGTTTTTGCATTGGAAACTGGCGGCCCACGCCAGCGCCCGGTCCATCACCTCTTTTTTCGTCTTTTCATCGGGCAACTGGATCACGCTGAGGGCCATGAGCACCTTAAAAGTGTCGTCCACATCTGGGTAGTACTTGTTATTATACTCGAACGCCCAGCCGGACGTGTGCTTAGTCGGGTTCTTGTGCTTCCAATCACCACGAAAATCTTTCACCTCACGCGCGATCATCCACTCCGCACATTTTTGCAGGCGAGGATCGTCTTTCGGCACGCCGGACTCCGAAAGCGAAAATGCAGTGATGGCGGAATCCCAGATAGGTGAGAAGCAGGGCTGCATCCGGAAATCGTTATTCTTTTCGTCGTAGACCTCTAAATCGAGGAAGTCTTTTATGCACTTGCGCATGACCGGGTTTTCATCGCCGTACCCCAGCGTTTTCAGCGCCATGAGCGTGTACATCATCGAGGGGAAAATTGCTCCGAGGCCGTCAGAACCGGGGGCGACGCGCTCTAATATCCAGGCTTCCGCTTTTTTCAGGGCAGCACTGCGAAAGGGCTTCCACGGCAGGGTGTCCAGAAAGGTGAGGACGCGATTCCAGCCGAGGAAGAAATTCTTCCAGGTGAAGAGCTTGGAATCGAATTTCAGGCCCAAGTCCGAGTGCTCAGTTCCGTAGGGAAAAAGCTCATGAAGCTGCTTTTCTGGGGGCAAAAACTTGGTCGGCTTAAAGTGGTTGATGATCGAGAGGGGCACGACCATCGCGCGGCTCCATGACGACATCTCGTAGATATTAAAGAAAAGCCAATTCGGTAACAAAATGATCTCAACGGGAATGATCGGCAAATGCTTCCAGGGATACTGCCCAAACATCGCCAAGAACAATTTCGTGTAGGTGTTCGCGCGGGGAATACCCCCTAGGCGCACAATCGTATCGTGCGCACCGATCATGCGGGGATCATCGGGCGAAAAACCGGCCAGCTTCAGGCTGAAATAGGCTTTTACCGTGCTATTCAGTTCACTCGGCCCGCCCGCGTAGATATTCCAGCCGCCATCGGGCATCTGACGATCGAGCAAATGCTTGACGCAACGGGCTTGCTTGCTGAAATCGACGTCGCCCATCCAGTGCATGAGCGCCACGATATCCGAGATGAGCGTGGTATCGACAAAGAGCTCCCCAACCCAATGCCCGTCCGGCTTTTGAATGCTGAGCAAATATTCTTGAGACTTGCGAATCGCCTCCGCAGCGCTTTGTCCGAGAGGGGAGCGCGCCTTGAACGCTTCGGGCGCTACCGTGATTGTATTGCGAGGAGGAATCGGTGCAGGGGCGGGGGTCGGAGCAATGCTCATGGTGAGCATGGGAGGATAATGAATTTGAGGCCTGCTGGTCAACGGAATCTCCTCCCAGCATCGCGAAATTCGAGCCTCCTTTCTTTTTCCGCTTGCCTTAACCCCGACGCTTGATAGTATCGCAGGTTCCAACATCACAAATTTTAGGGAGCCACATCATGTTTGCCGTTATTCGCGCCGGGGGAAAGCAATATAAAGTTACCGAGGGAGATACTCTCGATATCGAACTTCAGGATTTTCCTGAAAACGAGAAGACCATCACCATCTCAGACGTTCTCCTGGTGGTGCGCGATGGCCAGTCCCATATTGGCAAACCCACCGTTTCGGGCGCAAAGGTCGGCCTGGAACTGGTCGAAGAGATAAAGGCCAAGAAGGTCGTCGCTTACAAGTACCAACGCCGGGAAGGTTATCACCGGACGGTTGGTCATCGCCAACAACTCAGCCGCGTTAAGGTCACCAGCATCGCCATCTAATTAACCCATTTTAAAAAAGAAAGAGTACCCTCATGGCACATAAGAAAGGTCAAGGTAGTGTTAAGAACGGACGCGATAGCGTTAGCAAACGTCTTGGCGTCAAAAAATATGGTAGCGAAGCCGTTCGCGCCGGAAACATCATCATTCGTCAGCGCGGCACACGTTTTCGCCCCGGCAACAATGTCGGCATGGGCCGTGATTTCACGCTGTTCGCGCTCATCGACGGCATCGTGAAGTTCGACCGCGAAAATCGCCGCATTCACGTTCTGCTTCCGACCACGGCTGCTGCTGCTCTACCCGTGGCTGTCTAGCCCTTGATAGTCTTCTCCCAAAACCGGGCGGGTCTTCTTAATCGAGGAGCCCGCCCTTCATTTTTATGTTTGTCGATCGCGTACGAATCATGGCTCGAGCTGGTAACGGGGGAACCGGTATTTGCAGCTTTTTAAGAGAAAAGAACCGACCGGAGGGTGGTCCGGATGGCGGTAACGGCGGCAAAGGCGGCGATGTGGTCGTGGTGGTTAATCCGCAGATAAATAATTTGATCAAGCTGCGTTACTCGCCCCATCAATTCGCCAAAAATGGTGAGTCCGGCGGTAAACGGCAAATGACCGGCAAAGGTGGGCTCGATTGTATCATCGAAGTCCCTCCCGGCACGGTCGTCAGCCGCATGCCTGAAGCCCTCATCGCTGAAGCGCGAATTCGCGAGCCCGACCCCGATGAAGAAGCGCTCAACCTTCCACCGATTGAACCCGGCGTGGGCGATTTGGTGCCGCTCCCTGACCGCACCGTTCCTCTGGAACTCGTCGCCGATCTTGTTCAAGCCGGGCAACGATTTGTCCTCTGCAAAGGCGGACGGGGCGGACGCGGTAACATGAACTTTAAGTCTTCGGTGAACCAAGCCCCTCGCCGGTACGAGGAGGGGGAAACGGGCGAGAAAGGGCAGTTCCAGCTTGAGCTTAAGTCCATCGCCGACGCTGGTCTAGTCGGCTACCCGAACGCCGGTAAATCGACACTCCTCAGCCGAATTTCCCACGCGCACCCGAAGATCGCGCCGTACCCGTTTACAACGCTAGAACCGACCATCGGCGTTCTGGAATACCCCGATTTCGCGCGGCTAACTGTGGCCGATATTCCCGGTCTGATCGAAGGCGCGCATGCGGGCGTCGGACTCGGTCACGAGTTTCTCCGGCACATCGAACGTTGCCGTCTCCTGCTGTTCGTCATCGATATGGCGGGCTCGGAAGGCCGTGATCCACGCGATGATTTTGCGATGCTCCGCAAGGAGATTCGCCTCTATCAAAAGGAATTGGCCGAGCGTCCCTACCTGATTGTGGGGAATAAAATGGATCTTCCCGGCGCGGAGGAAAACCTAAAGCTCTTCCGCAAAAAGGTGCGCCGGGCCGTGATTCCGATGGGGCCGGATAACGAGAAGTTTCTGCTCGATTTTAAGAGTCGTTTACGGCTTACGTTGTCATCCTTTTAAATTTGTAATGTGGTTTTAGTGATACTTTCCCTTTCTCAGACATCTAATCTAGTAGAAAGAGATTCACTTATGAACATCAAATCACTCAAACTCCTCATTGCAACACTCACTGTTTCCGCTTTTGCGCTTGGTACAACACCTGTCGCTATGGCGGACGGATGGAACCACGGAGGAAACTCCAATAACGGTTATTCCCACGAAGGATACTCCAACAATGGCTACCATGGCGGATATTATCAACCCAGCTATCATCACGATTATTACTGGCATCACCATCATGTCGTGTTCTTCAATGGCCAATATGGTTTTTGGAGCAACGGAATATTCTTCAACGTCCAGTTCTAATCTAGAGTAACAATTAACACATTTAAAGCGGCTGATTCCAACGAGTCAGCCGCTTTTTGTGGCGAATAGAGCAAGATTAATTCTCGTAACCGGAAAATGCTCCAGCCTTTAGCCTACTCTTTCTGGCGCGCCTCTGGTACACTTCACGGTTACCGTGAGTGACTCGCCAGTAATTGTAAATCGAAAAGCCCTTCGGGATTACCAGATCCTGGATACGTACGAGGCGGGCCTGGTTCTGAAGGGAACAGAGGTCAAATCGATCCGCGCCGGCCAAGGGAATTTATCCGACGCCTTCGCACGAATCGAAAAGGAAGAGGCGTGGCTCTACAACTTCGATATTCAGCCCTACAAACAGGCCAGCTTTTTCAATCACGAGCCGAAAGCGGTGCGGCGACTCCTGCTCCACAAGGTAGAAATCCGGAAGCTCTTCTCCCAAATCTCGGTCAAAGGCCGCGCGCTTGTGGCCTTAAAAATGTACTGGAAGAATCGACGACTCAAGGTGTTGCTCGGTGTTGGAGTCGGTAAGAACAGCGGCGATAAACGGCAAGACATGAAAAAAGCCGATGCTAAACGCGAAATCGCTCAAGTCATGAAAAGTCGGCGCTAAGCACTCATCCGGCGTCACGCCTTGTGCGTCTTCGACGGCATGAGCATCGGCACAGAGGCCGCATCATTGGGGCGTGCGCCTTCTTGCAAGAGCAGCGCATCGGGCGTCTCGGCGCGACCCGCCAATAGGTAGGACGATTGCCGGTCCAGTGGAATCAAGAGCGCCGTAAGCGCCTCACGCCACGTCCCGTTCACGAAATAGGGATCGCGAGCGAAATCACCGTTCGGGTCAAATTCCGCCCACATCCAGGTGTAACTCCCGCTTTCTGAAGCAAAACCGCCGTTCTGCGCCACGACTAGCGAGGTCTTCACATCAGGCGTGTGCTCGATCTGGCAAACCAATTCACCGCCGCATTGCAATTTCCAGCGCAGATCCCAGTAAACGTTGGGTTCAATGATCCAACTCCGGCCGTGATCGCGCACGAGCAGCGCCAAGGCTTGGGCAAACTGCCGCCATTCCCGGTCATCCCATGTATTCGGCGAGAGAATCTCTTTAATTCGCTGGAAGCGAACGCCCCACTCAAAAAGAACTCGTTTGAACTCGACCGATGCCATGGTGTTAAGGGTTCTGAAGCTTGGTTACGTCGTTACGAACATCGGAGAGCCGACTGTCCAGATGGCGAATGTGCTCGCGAATGTCATCCACTTCATTTTGACGCAAATTCTTTTCATGGGCGATTGCTGCCCCAGCGTTACCGATGCTGGTGGTGGCCGTGACCAGCAAAGCAGCTTCGGTATGAAGATCGGAGAGAATCTGATTAACCTTCTGCTCTTGCTGTTGCAGCACCTCGTTTTGACGATCCACCTGCGCCTGGGAATCCTTCAGCTGTTGCTCGAGGGTGCCGATCCGCGAAGCAAGTGCATCTGTGGTAACCTTCTCGTCGTCCTGCAGTTGATGGATCGTAGAGGCTTGTCCGCTGACTTGCTCTTTCAGGATGTAGAGGCCATAACCAGCGAGACCGGCGGTGGTTACGACGAACGCGAGCAACACATAGACCACGATGCTGAGTACGCTACCGAATGACTTCTGCTCCTTAGCCTGCCGCTCTACATTTCCTTTATAATCCGAGAAGCCCACTGGGTTACGAGGCGACGACCCTCCAGCCGCTGAATTAGTCTTGGCCGGGGAGGTGCCGGGACGTGAGGTGTAAGGCGAGGATGATTTCATGGAAGCAGGCTCAGGCTGAGGCGACGGTTGGATTGCACGTTGAGGTTCGACAGGTTTTTCGGCGACGGGCGGGATCGGTTCAGGAGCAGCGACTGGGGGTGTTGCAAGGGTGGTCGCGGCCTCTGGCTCTTCCGCAATACTCGTGCCAACGGGAGCTGCGGCGCTCGATTCAACAGTTGCCTCAGCAATCGAAGTAGTCGACGTCACGGGAGCCCTCACCTCCGGCAGCTCCTGGGTCACTTTGGTTCGATCGCGTCGGGGAGAGTTGGTGTAATAAAGGACCGGCTTTTCTTCTTCAACCGGCTCGGCCTCAGGCTCCACTTGCGGCTCAGCAAGCACGGCAGCCAAGCCCGGTTGCTCTTCGATCTTCAGCACCGTTTTACGCCGCTCAGGAAGCTCCTGGGTCGACGATTTCGCTGCCGCTGGAGCGGGTTCGAGTGCAGGGTTCGCGATTTCCGTGATCTCTGGTTTAGCGGCTTCAACGGGTGTTTCCACCGGCTCATTCACGGACTCACTCGAGGGTTCATCGACGACAGGGGATGGACTGGCAGCGGCGATGGTTTCTGCTGTGGGTGGCGGTTCCAGTGCCACAACGAGCGGCGCAATCGGCTCGGCAACCGAGATAGGCTCGGGTTGTTGCGGTTCGACCGCAGGTGCAGAGGAGGGCACCGCGCTGGGCAAAGAGGTTGCTGTTTCTGAACGCGCCGCAACCGCCGCAACAACGGGCTTCGGTTGCTGCTGAATGGGTGGGCGTGGGCCGCGGGACTTTTGATTGCGACGCTGTTTCAAGGGCAAAGAGATTGTCCGGTTTAGGTCCTCAAGGTCAAACTCCGCATTTTGTAGAACGGGACCTCCTGAGGGAGGTTTGTTTTTTGGGGAGACCTTATCTTCCGGCATCTGCGGCGGAAAAATACCCCAAATGAGAGGAGAAACAAAGCGGTAAATTAGGTTGCTTATTGAATTGATTTGATCGGAAAAACCGAATTTACGGAAGAACGTTTGTAGTTCATTGCGGAAGAGAGAGTTGCGTGATTCAGGAGGAAAGGAGCTTGCTCGAAAAAATGTAGAGCTCGCCCGGAAACGAATGTCTCGTCGGTGGTTCGGTCGATGGCATACCCCGTGCTAACCGAAGCCGTGCCAAAGAAAAGCGTCCATTGTTCTATCAAGCTGATCCCACACGCTCCGTTCCTCCTGATCGGGCCCGCTTAAACTGATTATATTGTCTCTTATGAAAGCCGGTCAAAACCGTACGAAATCGCCCGTCTTTAAAGACCTTCGTAGCTTGGAAGACGCCCAGCGCATTCGCGTTCTCGCCGACTTCACCGCCGGTACGCAACACCTTCATCCCGCGCCTTTTGCCGCTGAACTGGTCGATTCCAAGTCCGGCCGACGTCTCCATCGTGTCGTGGCCAGCCCCACCAACGACGATCCCACGTGCCACCCTGAGGTGTGCACAATTCGTACAATCTGCAAAAAACGCAAAAGCCGAACCCTCCCCGGTTGCACGCTTTACACCACCTGCGAGCCGTGCCCCATGTGCATGGCGCTCGTACTGTGGGCAAAAATCGACCGCGTCGTTTATGGCGCTACACTGGATGATGCCGGCCAGTTTTGGCCTCAAATTTATACGTATGCCCGGCAAATGGTAAAGAAAAGCGACTTCACGTGTGAAGTGGTCGGCCCCGTAGAACGCGAACGTTGCCTGGAGCTTTTCCGCGCCGCCCGAGGCATTTAAAACGTCGCTGGCGCGCTTCAATTGAGCGCCACAGGTGCGATCCGCATAATAGCCTGGGCGGCATATTAATAAATCGTCTATCAATCGCTTTTCAAAAGGATGGGATCGAAAGACGATCCTCAAAGCGACTATGAACTATTTCGCTCGGGGAAATTTGAGTCGACTCCGAAAGCAAGGTATATATGTTTCGACGTGAGCGATGAAAATAATTTGATGCTTATTATGATGATTGATCAGAGCCAAAGAGAACTTGAAAAGCTCGATCTAGCGTTTAATACAGTACAAACGGCAGTCAATATTAAAATTACAAGGTAGAAGGCTTCTTATGATTCACCATTTCCGTAGTCCCTTTTTCTTCGCGATAGGGCAGTCCTTGTTGGTAAAGCCGGAGCCGCACCTGAGCCGGTGCCACGTTTTCTTGCGGCGGGTTTGAATCGGGGCGGTCAAGAGCAGTAATTTTGTTGGCAATGTCCCATCGATTCGGGCTAGTCATCGTAGTCTTCTACGAAGCGGTGGTATTCTTCTACAGATACGCTTAAACCGTACGTCGTAGCAAACGCCTCTAGGGCGGATTTCTCCCCGAACAAGTGGCTGATTACCTGCCCATGCCCCCAGTCGACCCCGAAAAACCGCTCCTTGTGTCTATCCAATTCCAGCACTTATTTAGTGAGTAAATCACAGAGCCGACGTCATACCAGTCACCCATAGAGAGGGCACTAAAACGGACCAATTTCCCATTGTGCTGAAAAATGATTAGGTAGCCTGCCTCACGATTTGCTTTGCTGCGGAGAAGCTGGCGGGGGTGAAGCACTTCAAGCTTTCCCCGCGAACATTTTGATAACTTCAAGACCAACTCATGATGTGGTGGCGGAATGAAATCATGTTCCCCATCAAAGCAATGCATGATGCTGGAAAATAGGGAAATGAGGTTGGCAGGGTCGTGGATATCGAGCTTCGGATCGATCACGGGACGTTGATCGACAAGCTTTAGCCTCAGTAAATCATCAGCGGCTTTTTCCAGCGTTAATCCCTGCTCTTTCCATAGAATTGATTTGGGCAATTTTGGAAGAACTTTCTTCACCTCTTGCCATCCTTTGGGACCCGTGTGAGCTAAGGCTGCCACCGCCGCCTCTTGGCAATTTGGGTCCTTCAAAAGCGCTGCGATTGGTTCGATCCATTCTTTAGGTCTTGCCGCCTCAGGTAACTCGGCAATCGTTTTCAACACGATCGCCATCAGGCCCGGAGCGCTTAAGAAATCGATGAAATCTGGTCGGGTACGCTCTTTAGCTAAGCGAGCGTAGAGGATTAAGGCGTCGGCATTCTTTTCGGAAAAAGCCAACCGTTCTGCTTCTTGAAAACAAGCTTCGGATCCCGACTTTTTAAGCACCGCAAGCGCTTTCATTCGATAGGGATTTTGTGGATTCAAGAAATAGGCTTCAGTTACAGAGATCGCCTTTGCCTTAGCTTCAGATGGAGTTTCTTGATCGACCCAAATACCCAACGTGCCAAGCAAATTTTCAACCGATTTCTCGTCGCTTTCCGATCTCAGCCTGGGTTCAACGATCTGGATCATCTTTTCTGCCTGAGCGTCCGTCCATTTGAGTTTCGTTAGAGGCCAATAATAAGGGAATTTCCCGGGTTCACTTGCAACCTGCAGAATAAGATCTGGTGCTTCCGGAAGCTGAAGGTTGCAAATGATTAATAAGGCGTTCTCACGTGTAGCTGCATCCGAAACAAAGCTAATAACAAGGGCTTTCAGCTCGTCATTACAAATAAGGGGCGAGTAAGTGTGTCGATAGCGAACAAAACTCTGAAGTTCACCTAGAATTTCCACCCGCTCTTCTCCTTCTACCTTCAATGAATTGACAACCCATTCAAAGGCTTCCGGCACTTGGACCATCCAAAGAAATCTCTGAAACTCCCTTTCGTGTTTCTCTTTGAAATCATCAGATTGTTTGAATTCCCTATAAATTTCGAGAAGCTTTCGGGCTGTGGAAGCTCGTTCCTTATACAACCACTCGGTATCGTAATCGCTGATGAAAGCACCGGCCGCCATTGCCCTCGCCAGTTGCTCTACCGCGCCCGGAGCCTGATCCGCGCTGGGCCGACTCTCCGCATGCACGATGCCTAAGGTTCCAACGTCGGACGCGTCATCCGTTATATTGTTCGGGAAACCAGCGGGCAGATTTAAGACCTCGAATAGGTATTTTTGACGCTCCCTGTGCTCCTCCTGCCCTTCCTCCTCCTCGGAACTCGCAAGACCTACACAGGCGCTAATTGTTATACGGATAAAGGCATACGCCAACCACAAGCGCCTGATGATGTAAGTCATATTGCCGATTTAGCAGACGGCTGCTCTCAGCGCAGTACCTTTCCAGCACCCTCTTCTTAATCGAGATCGTAGTTCTCTTCAAAGCCCGTTTCGTTTTGTACGATTAGTTTCATTCCATACTCCTCAGAAAACGTTTCTACCGCCGATTTCTCACCGAAAACGTAGCTGGCTACTTGACCATGACCCCAGTCGACACCGATAAATCGCTCATGGTGTCCGTCCAATTTCAATAATTTATTTAGAGAATAAATCACGGACTCCGTCTCATACCAGTCATGCAAAAAATGGGTGGAAAACCGAACCAATTTTCCATTGTGTTGAAATAAAACAATGAATCCCGCCATAGGATTAATTGTGCTGCGAAGTCGTTGCTGAGGGTGAAGCACTTCCAGCTTTCCCCGCGAACATTTTGATAACTTCAAGACCAACTCATGATGTGGCGGCGGAATGAAATCATGTTCCCCATCAAAGCAATGCATGATGCTGGAAAATAGAGAAATGAGGTTAGCTGGATCGTGAATATCGAGCTTCGGATCAATCACGGGACGTTGATCGACAAGCTTTAGTCTCAGTAAATCATCAGCGGCCTTTTCCAGCGTTAATCCCTGCTCTTTCCATAGAATCGACGTGGGCACTTTGCGGACAACTTTCTTCACCTCTTGCCATCCTGGGGGACCCATGTGAGCTAAGGCCGCCACAGCCGCCTCTTGGTAATTTGGGTCCTTCAAAAGCGCTGCGATTGGTTCGATCCATTCTTTAGGTATTGCAGCCTCAGGTAATTTGGCAAGCGTTTGCAAAACGATCCACCCAAGCCCGGGGGCGTTTAAGAAATCAATAAAATCCGGCCGGATATGTTCTTTAGCTAATCGAGCATAAAGGAATAAGGCGTCGCCATTCTTTTCGGAAAATGCCAAGCGTTCTGCTTCCTGAAGACAAGCTTCTGATCCCGACTTTTTAAGCGCCGCAAGCGCTTTCATCCGATAGGGATTCTGTGGGTTCAAGAAATAGGCTTCAGTTACAGAGATCGCCTTTGCCTTTAACTCAGACGGGGCTTCTTGATCGACCCAAATCCCTAAGGTGCCGAGCAGGTTTTCAACCGATTTCTCATCGCTTTCCGATCCCAGTCTGGACTCAATACTCTCGATCAGCTTTTCCGCCTGAACAGCAGTCCATTTCATTTTCGTTAGAGGCCAGTGATGGGGGAATTTCCCGGGTTCACTTGCCACTTGCAGAATAAGTTCTGCCGCTTCCGGAAGCTGAAGGTTGCAAATAATTATTAGTGCGTCTTCGCGTGTGGCTGCTTCCGAAACGAAGCTAATAAGAAGGGCTTTCAGGTCGTCATTGCAGATGAGGGGAGAGTACTCATGCCGGAAGGAAACGAAGCTCTGAAGTTCACCTAGGATTTCCACCCGCTCTTCTCCTTCTACCTTTAATGAATTGACAACCCATCCAAAGGCTTGCGGCACTTGGAGCATCCAAAGAAATCTCTCAAACTCCCTTTTGTGTCTCTCTTCCTTTATATCTTTGCTTCGTTTGTATTTATAGAAAAGTTTAAGAAGCATTGGTGCCGACGAAGCTCGTCCTTTGTACAACCATTCCGTGTCGTAATCGCTGATGAAAGCACCTGCCGCCATCGCCCTTGCCAGTTGTTTTACCGCGCCCGGAGCTTGATCCACGCTGGGCCGACTCTCTACATGCGCACCTAACGTTCCCACGTCAGCAGAGTTGTTATACGAGCAATTCGGGAAGCCTTTCGGCAGATCTACGACCTCAAATAAATATTTACTGACCCCAAAGCGATAACGCGACCTCAACAGGTAACCGATCTCGCTGTGATAAAATCTATACAGATACCTCCACGAGATAGTGCCGATAACTCCTACGGCGAGGCACCCGATGATCACGTAAGTCATACTGCCGATTTAGCAGACGGCTGCTCTCAGCGCAGCACTTTCCCGAACGGCGTTCGCTTTACATGTCGTGGGGAGTGGGCTTTCATTTAGGATGAAGGGGAGGCCTTGCCATGAAAAATGTAGCGACGTGGATGCGTGAGAAAGATGTGAAACGGTTCCAAGACTCGGTAGCGTTTGATCCGGAGGTGCGGTTGTGGGATGCGCGTGCGGAGGAGATTCCGTGGGACCAGATTCAGGGGCTGCTCCTGACCGGCGGCGAGGACATTTCTAAGGAATATTTAAACCAGCCGGGCGCCGATTTCTCGGTGCTGGAAGACAGCGATCCCGCGCGGGATGCATGGGAATTCCCCGCCGTGGCGCGTGCGGTGGAAAAGCGATTACCGATCCTGGGAGTGTGCCGTGGGCACCAGGTTCTGAATGTCGCTCTAGGCGGAACGCTTCTGCTCCACATTCCGGGCCACGCAGAGCCGGAGTTGAAAAACCAAGAGGTGCAACAGCTCCGCTACGTGGTGGAGAATCCGGTGTTTCGTATTGAGAAGGTAAATAGCTCTCACCACCAAGCGATTGACCGTCTGGGGGATGGGTTGAAAGTGGAAGCGGTGCATGAAGGCGACGAAATCATCGAGCAGGTGCGTCGTGAGAACTACGAGTTTTGCGTGGGCGTGCAGTATCATCCAGAGAAGGGTCCCGTTTATCGGGCATTGTTCGAGGCTTTCGTCTCTCACCTGAAGTGAGAGAATTAGCGATCCCTTTGACGAACTAAGGAAGAATGATTACATTCGATGGCTTCACAAAATGGCTTTACGCCTGCTGGCGAAGGTTCACAGGCATAAAACGTATGGAAGAGACAAATCAAATTACAGACGGTTCAGAATCGACACAATCTACCGAAAACGAAACGACTCCTACAGAGCCGACAAACGAGCCCGTTTTTTCGGTAGTGGCCACACAGTTGATTAAAGAGGCGGAAGAAGCGGCGGCTAAGGCCAATAAAGAGCTGGAAGAGCTGAAAGACCGCTTCCTGCGTGATCGCGCGGAGTGGGACAACTCGCGTAAGCGTATCCTGCGTGAAAAAGAAGACGCCGTTAAGTACGCTGGCGAGGGTATTCTCGAGCGCATTCTCCCGGTGCTGGATAACTTTGAGATGGGCATGACAGCCGCCCGGACCGCGACCGACGCGAAGTCGATTGCGCTGGGACTGGATATGGTCCTGGGCCAATTTCAACAAGTGATGAAGGAGTTGGGCATCGAGACGATTGATGCCGTGGGGCAGACGTTTGACCCGCATCGTCATGAGGCATTGGGCCACCAGGAATCGAAAGATCTACCGGAAGGCACGGTTCTGGCGCAGGTTCGTAAGGGGTATAAATTGCGGGATCGTCTGCTGCGTCCGGCCTCCGTATTTGTAGCGAAATCACCTGAAGGGGAGGGCTAATTATGGCAGCGGCTAAACGGGATTATTATGAGGTTCTCGGCGTGGAGCGGGGCTCCTCTGAAGACGAGATTAAGAAGGGCTATCGCAAGATGGCCATGCGCTTTCACCCGGACAAAAATCAAGGCGATAAAACCGCTGAGGATAAATTTAAGGAAGTGGGCGAGGCCTACGAAGTGCTGAGTAACCCCGAAAAGCGCGCGGCGTACGATCGTTACGGCCATAACGCGTTCAATACCGGCGGTGGAATGCCCGCTGGTTTCCCCGGCGGCGGCATGCATCAAGATCCGTTCGAGATCTTTCGTGAGGTCTTCGGCGGAGGTCGTGGGGGTGGCGGCATCTTCGGCGACATCTTCGGCGATGGCGGTGGCGGCGGCTTTCAGCAAGAGGGTGGAGATCGCAGCGGTCGTGGGCGCGGAGCTGATTTGCGCTATGACCTGACGATCACATTCGAAGAAGCGGCTCGCGGCGTCGAGAAAGTCATTGAGATTCCGAAGATGCAGACCTGTGCATCCTGCACGGGTTCGGGAGCAGAAGCGGGGAGCCGCGTTACCACGTGTACGGGCTGTAACGGCCACGGCCAAGTGGCGGTTTCGCGCGGCTTTTTCAGCATTGCACAGACCTGCCCGAAATGTCGCGGACGTGGGCAAGTGGTGGAAAAACCGTGTCCGACATGTCGGGGCGAAGGTCGCGTGGAAAAGACCTCTAAGGTAACGCTCAAGATTCCTGCCGGCGTGGACGATGGGATGCGCCTGCGCTCGACCGGCCAAGGCGAAAGCGGTGTGCGCGGCGGCCCTCCCGGCGATCTCTATACCGTGCTGCATGTCCAGGCCAACGATATCTTTCAACGCGAGGGTGCCGACCTGTTCTGCTCCGTGCCGATCAGCTTTGCGCGTGCGGCGCTCGGCGGTGAAGTGAAGGTGCCGACGCTCGACGGGCAATTGACGATCAAAGTCGCGCCGGGCACGCCCTCAGGCAAGGTGTTCCGCTTGCGTGGCAAAGGTCTTCCAGAAGTGCATGGTCGCGGCGTGGGTGACCTTCACGTAACTGTGTATGTGGAGGTTCCGACCAAGCTGACCGCTGATCAAAAGACGAAGCTGGAGGCGTTTGCCGCCAGTTGCGACGAGCACAGCCACCCGGAAGAGAGTTCATTTTTTAAGAAGGCGAAGGAGTTTTTCCGGTGAAGCGATTTTATTGTCCCGATTTTTCGACGGGTGTGCTGGGTGAAGAGGAGTCGCACCACGCCATTCACGTGATGCGTTTGGCCGTGGGCGAGAACTTCACGGTTTTCAATGGCGAGGGTGTGGAGGGCAAAGCGAAGATCACTGCCGTGGAAGGGGATTGCGTCCGTTTCTCGGTTCTCGCTAAGGCGTCGACAGCGAAGACGCATGCGCCCATTTGGCTGGGCCAAGCGATCACCAAGCCGAAGTCGATGGACCTGATTCTGCAAAAAGCGACCGAGCTCGGCGTCTCCACGATTTTCCCGCTGCAATCGGACCGGTGTGTGGCGCATGTCGATGACGAGAAGGCCGAGTCGAAGGTGGAGAAATGGCAGAAACTGGTACTCGAGGCCTCGAAACAGAGCGGCCAAAATTGGTTGCCGAAGATTCACCTGCCACATGCGCCGAAGAAGTTTTTGCAAGACGTGCCGAAGAACGCAATTCGGTTGATCGCCTCGCTTCAACCCGAAGCGCGCCCGATGAAAACGGTGTTGCGCGAGGTATTGCCCACCCGAGCCGCTGGTGCGCCCATCGTGGTGCTCATCGGACCTGAAGGCGATTTCACACCGGCTGAAACGGGTGAAGCGCGAGCCGCCGGGTTCTCCCCCATCTCCCTAGGCCCGATCATTCTTCGCGCGGAAACCGCCGCATTCTTTGTCCTCAGCGCCCTAGCCTACGAGTTAATGGACGAGAAGCGCGCCTAGGTGCGAGAATAAATTCCTTGCAAGCCAAAAGTTCCGTTCTCAAAGTCAAGGAATGGTGGTCAAGGGAGCACATATCGTCTTGTTTTGCGTGCTTGTTATGGCCGTGATGGCTGGAGTTCTTAATGCACAGCCGCTCTTTGTACTGGGCGATTCCGTAAACACGCACGATTTACGCGTCATCCGCGCGGAAGCATACGGAATTCGCTACACGATCGAGTTGATCGTCGCTGTTATCGCTGCCGTATTGGCGTGGGTCATTCGCATGGTCATGTGGGGTGCCGCCCAGCAGCAAAAAAGACGGATCAAAGGTTATTTCGCCACTGAGTTCCGCTCCTTCACGCACGCCTCTAAAAACGGCGATACCACCGGAATCGCCAGCGGACGGTATCGCTTGCGCTATCCTAGGCTCATGGTTGGGGAAACGGTCGTTGACGTGCGTGGAGCCCTACTCGATGGCGACAATGCACTCGCGCTCAAGAACGGCGATCTCATCGAGTTTTACACAAAAGAAGCCCCGCAACAGGAGCGTCACGAAGATTACGTGCCCGCACCGCGCCGCACGCAACATCTGCCGTGGTGAGCGGCGCTGAATTAAGTCAGGCGCATTTAGCCTGTCCGCTCAGCCACCACCACCGGCCATTTTTAAGACAGTGCCAAGTCTTTCCAAATTCTGCTGGAGCCCGCTTTCGTGGCGGGAGTGGACTTGGATAACATTCCGTAGCTCTTCAGGGTCGACCAAACCGTATTTGAAAAATAGGCGCAAGTGTTCCAGGTCTTTAGGCCGCCCCGCTTCAATCTTATTAAAGGCGAGATCAGTGGGAGCTAAACACAAAGCGGTGACTCCAGTATTGGTCCTAAATGGAATCGCTCTTTCTTGCCAACCCGGAGGAGTTGTCATGGTTGTCCAGTCTCCTACTCCTTCGATAGTAAATCCATTTTTCTTGTGAAAATCGGAGTTGGGACCAAAAAGCTCTTCTGCGAGGGCTCCATCCGCCTCTGTATGGACAGGATAAAGATCAATGTCAAAAGAGGCCGTTATTTCAACGGGAAGGTCGCGCGAGCTGCTTAATCCTAAGATGGCCATGGAGCCAACAACGTAAACCTCATTGTCCTTGTAAGCCGCAGCGTATTCCGTCAGTGCGTTTTCAAAGTCGATTCGGGTGAAGAAATGTTTGGGACCTTCGAGTTCTGGCATAGGAGGCGTTCCCTTTCCTGGAAGCGTACTTTGTATTCTTTGGCAGCGATGTCTCGAGCGCGGGCAATTTCGACGCGAAACGGGGCAACCCATTCCTCGTGTAGGAAAGGTTCACCAATGAATGGGCTGGAGGAACGTAAGCGCTGGGCATTGCTAGATTCTTCTTCTAACAAATCGGCTATTTCATTGGGCGATAGCGTATCGAAAAGTTGAATCCATTCGGTGCGGGGTCTCTCAAAAAATTGGTGCACCGATTGCATTCGGAGTGAATCGGTTTTTGAGCGGTAGCTCTCAGCTTGCGCTTCCCATTTTTCCAAGTTGGCACGGGCAAAAGAGATGGATTGTGGGTGCAGGCGAATGTAGGCCGCAGCGACTCGGGCCAGTTGCAGGTCCCTCCAATCAAATGTTTCTTGGGGATGATTCCACACTTTGGGGATTGGTGGAATGAGACTGGGTCGCTCCATTTCCACTACTTTACCAGGGAGAGAGCGTCTTTTCCACAAGCACTAAGCGATTCTCTCTTTTTACTGAGTTCACGCTGCCGATGCAGAGTTCCCTAGAGCAATTTCATAAATAGGGTAGCCGATTAATTTAACGAAGGCAGTTGAGCCACATGTCGTTGAACCCACAAAATGCTTACGTACAAACCACCCTGTAAGCCACAGCCCTGGGTTGAGGAGCGAAGCGATGATACCCAGGGATGAATCGCCTACGGAACCGACCCCGCAGAAGGTCGATTCATTCGTTTGACATGAAACGATCACTTAGACCATTTACGATTGAGGTTCGGTACATTCGGACACCTGTGGTTGAACCAGTTCAATCTACCTAATATTACACGTAAATGGTCTTACAGGGTCGATTGCTACGGCACCCGTTACGCAGGGTGGCTCGCTACGCTCGCAATCCTGGGCTTTGGCTACTGATACCCTTCGCAGGGTTTCTCAAATCTGGTACAAAACCAGCGCGAGATGGTGCTCTGGAACGGCTACACTATACTTGATAACGCTTAGTGCGTGCTCAAGTTCTGAATCTGATTCACCGTATCCGCGTTGACCGCGCGAATGGTGCTTCGGGCAAAGAGCAATTGCCGGGCGTCATCGGCTGCCTTGGCGGCGGCGTCGAGTCGACCGGCTAGCGCCCCAGCGACCAGACCGTGCTGGGCGGCGGTTCGCGTGGCGGCACGGGCAGATTGGAGCTGCGTATTGTAATGGGCTTCGGCTTGGGCCTTGTTCACATAATCAACAACAAGCCCAACCGCAGCGGCATTCGGAACAAGCCCCTTCGAGCTCGGCACGTAATAACCTGAGGGGGTGCCGCCTAAAGTCCCGGATTCAATGTGGACGATCGTTTCGCCAGAGGCATCGCGTTTCTTGGCAACGGTGAATGTGGCGGATCTTGCTGTGAGCTTCAGTCCCGAGATGGTGACTGTTCCAGAGAGGTCCGTGGCATGTGCGTAGGTGTTATCTTTACCCGGTGCGTAAACGACCTTGCCACCGATCACGTGATCAAGAATGAGACTGCCTTCGTACGGGGATGAAACGCGAATGTGCCCGGAGGAAACGGAGTAGGTTCCGTCCTCGGCCGTTACGGCAAAAACGGTTCCTTGCGCCCCGCAGACGGCGGTTGGTGTTTCGCACTCCAGCTTCAGCCCGGAACCGGAATTGTGATTGATATTGGCGGTACCGACTTTCAACTTCACCACTCGATACCACGAAGAGCCGGGATTCGATTCTCCTTCGACCTTGGCTTCGCTTTCGTCCAACAAGTGAAATGAATTGCTTTGGCCCAGTTCGATCGTGAGCTGGGAGGATTCGCCTGTCTTTCCCCAGTAACCGACGGGGTACTGCTGCTTGAGCTGAGCACCGTTATAGGATTGCTGATCTTTGCCGACAGAGGCCTGGCCATTGGTGTCTGTAACCGTGAACGATTGAGCCAAGGCAAGCGAAGGGCACGCCATTATTAGAGCCATTAGAGGGAGATGGGAGCGCACAGAAATAAACTAATCCTGCCGAAACGGGTAGCAAGGCTAATCTTTGGTAGTGTCCGAATTAGTTAATGAAGGTATCCGTCCACGTTCTATGTAACGCAGGCCTTCAGGAGGCAGCAATCCGACCGTTATTTACCTAACTCTTTACAGATTAACGCTTTATGACAGATACGTCCAGAGCTAAAGCGTAGATTTAAGTACATTTCGGCAACTGACTGCTATGCATCCGTAGAGGTCTGTTATGCGACCTGAAGGCTCAAATACCGATTTTCTTTCGATTAAATATTAAGACACATTAAGTACAGTTAAAATTTCCGCGCGATGGCTGAATTTATGGACTGCCTTTAAACTTTAAACCGACGTTGAAAACTGAAAACTACTCCAAAAGGCAGAGGATGGCTTCAAAGCTCCACGGTTCACTTCTAGAGATTTACTTTTCCCACAAAGCAATCGTCACTGGGTGTCTGACCTTCAAACTTTACACCCACCATTAGACATTTTTTGAAGATGGTCTGCTCAAAACTACATTCGCGAAATGTACAAGCTCTGAGCTGTAGATTCTCAAGCTTTGCCCGATCAAAATTACATCGTTCAAAAACGGTTCGCCGCCCACCATATTCATTGAAACCACGACTCGTAATTTTCGCATCGGAAAAAGAACAATTCAAAAAAACAGCATCGTCAAAAGTCGGGCTATCTATTCGCGCTTTAGAAAAACTGCATGATGTGAAATTGGCAGACTTAAATCGGCAAGTATCGAAAAATGAGTTATCAAAGTTTGAATCTTCGATGTGAGCACCTCCAAAAGGGCATCCAAATCGTGCTTGGGAAAAATTAATATTTTTCAATCTGGAATCTACCAATCCGACTGATAGTAAAGCTGCTGGTGCTCCGTCAAGACCAACTATTAGGCCTCTTAAATCTAGATCTTTATTAGGCTCGTTCAAAACAAAAATAGATTTTAGTGATTCTTCGATTTTTGAAAGAAAGTTGGGATTGAGCCAGCGCTCTATATACTTATTATCCATATCGTCTATTTAATCCATTGACTAGGAATTAATGGAATCTGCACATCGGATAGATTATTGTATTTTTGAATATCTTCAATTTTGGTGGGACTGCCCACATCAAAAATTACCGATCTAGCGTCGAGAGTTGGAAAGTAGAGATCTGGACGTAGGTTGCTGCCTGAATTGGGGATTGTTTCATCAATTCTAACACCAGGGATTTGACCGAAAAGATCCTGAAATTGTAGCCGCGTCCTAATATCCAAAAACCTTCCACGAAGACCAGCCGCAGCGTTGGGATTCGACACCAGAAATTGACGATAAAGTGTTGGCCAGCGACTATTGCTTGTTGCCAACCAACGATCAATAACCGCTCCTTGTTTATTGACTAAAAGAGAAAGCTGCTTTTGTGTTATGAGGATTGGACTATAAGTCGTAGGCGGAAACTTCAAACCTGGTAACGGATTAGGGATAGACCCACGTTGACTCCCAAAAAATCCATTATCTAGAGCTAATGCAGGGTTGGGCTTAATGGTTGCAATAAAAGCGTTGCGAGAATTTGAAAAGAACCTAGAAAACTGCGGCCCAAAAGTTTCCCATATGGAACCAAAGAATGTTCCACCTGCTCCGAATACTGCGCCACTTTCCGCAGCCGGGATAGCATTTTGGCCAGGGGGTAAACCGTTTTGGGTATTATCCGCTTCGTTAAATAAGAAGCCACCGAATGAACCTATTCCAACACTAGAAGTGGCTTGAAAAAATGCACTTCTTGCGTAAGGCGAAGCCACCGCAAGTCTTCCCAATCTGGCCGTTGGAATCAAAGCGATCCCTAAGTCAACCGTTTTTTCGTTGCCATTGACTGCCAGTGCGTGATCCACATCCCACATGGTTTCTTTGCCTGGATTCACCAAACCCGTCCAAGACCACCAAACGCGGAAATATTGATCTGATCCGTTATAGAGATAAACCCCGTTCTGATAGGTACCATTCTTAATGTCATCCAAAATGCCCAACCCGTAGGGATCCACATTCCCTATGGGATCATTGCCACAATAAGCATAAAGATTGGTACCGCCACTTTCTCTGGCTGGGTCCCGTGAAAGCCAAGTCTTACTTACCGGATCGTAGTAGCGTTTACCGAAGCAATAGAACCCGGTCTCGGAATCGTAACGACGCGTGGAAAACCGGAGCGGACAGGAGCAGGAACGGGGTCCGTATTCGCCGAGGACTTCGCCGAAGGGGCCGTACACGTATTGCGCGACCAATTGCCCCGACTTTTCGTCGATCAACCCCATAATGTTGCCTTGCCCGTCCGTAATCGGCACGCTCAAGGTTGTGGCACCACCACGTGTTTCTTTAATTTCAACCAGCCCCCCGATTCCCCCGGCACCATCGAGAGTTCCACTGGCATCCGGACCCCAGGTGTAAATCCTTTGGGCGGTGACGTTTCCGCTCCCGTCATAATCGGTGTCCATCACCGGGCGCCACCCATCGTAAAGCGTGGTGGTTCGCGACTGTAATTGCAGCGTGGTTTGAGGCGGCCCCGGATTTGGAGTGGGCGTCGGCGATCCGCTAATCGGCACGATGAGGCTGACCCGTTTCTCCACGCGCCGACCCTGCGCATCATTGGTAAAATCGACTTGCCTTGGGCAGGAATTCGGTTGCGCCGTCGCTTCGATTGCGCAGGTCATTTGATCCAGCGAATTCCACTGATAATTCCAATGCGCGTCAGAAGTGCGATTCCCATCGCCGTCGTAACCGATCGATTCACTGGCCGGCGGCACGTAAATATTGCGGATTACCTGAGCCCTGGCTTTCCCCAGCGTCCCCAGAACGGCGTATTGCGCCCAGCTCCCAGCCGGGGGAGTGTACGTTTGCGTGAAGTTGCCATTGGAATCGACCGGCACCGCAGTCGAATTGATGGTCACGGTGGCCGTCGGAGCCACGGACCCGGTCACGATGATAGTGGTCGGGTTGCTGACGATGACAGGGTAATAATCAGTCGAACCTTGCAAGCGCCCGGCTTCATCGAAATTATAAGTAAAGCTTTCGCCTCCGCCTGAAGCCGTGTTGAGATAGCCCTTGCCATTGTAGCCGTAACCGATCGCGCCAGAGGGTGTCGTTTCAGAGCTGCAATGCCCATCGTCATCAAACGTGTACGCATAGCCCATGGAAACGCTAGCAGCGCTCGCCGCATCTGTTTGCCCAGTCACGCGCCCCAGTTGATCAAACGCCGTCGTCCCGGTAAACGCGCCCAAAGCGAAGTTTTGAGCGCGCCCCGTTCCCTTATCGTAATGGCTCCAGGTGCCCGTCGCCTGCCCCGCCGTTTTCACATTTGCCAGCGTGCCGTCACTGGCATACGTGTAGCCGACGGTTACATTGCCCGGTAACGCTATTCCCGTCACCCGCCCTTGGGAATCGTACGTCCGGCTCACCGTCTGCCCGTTCACTGTTTCCGACGCAAGCTGCCCTTGCGAATACGTTAAATTGTGTGTCCCCGCTCCATCGCTAATGCTCGCCACTTGACCAGAGTTGTCATAGGTGAAGTTTGCCACGGTCGCGCCACCGACAGTGAGGCTTTGCGGTTCGCCGTACTGATTGGGATTGAAGCTGAAGGCTTGGTTCGGTTTGCTCCAACCGCTCAACGCACCCCCAGCGCTGTAGGTGAACGATTCGCTCGAATTATCTGGGAACGTGCGACTTAGCAGCGTGCCCGCCAGACTGTAATTGAACTGCGATGTTCCAGCGCTCGTCGTTAAACTTTGAGATACATTTTGACCGAATGCTGGCGCAGTCCAGGTCGTATTCGGAGCAGAGTAACCGGACGTCTTAGCTAGGTAACCCTGGGGCAAGACCTGCTGGGTGTACGTATTCTGGTTCCGGGTAACGGTGGTTGTTTGGCCAGCAGTCGAATCAAAACTGTCGGATTCTGTGGCGTTGACCAATCCCTGCACACTGGTGGGCAAGCCGAGAGGCGAAATGTTATAGGTCAGGTTGCCACCCGACCCAGGATTAACGGTGAGCGCTGTTACGCCGCCGAAGGCGTCCGGTGTTGCCGTCCATGACTGGCTCTGGCCGGCCTGACTGAAAGAACCACCCGTCGGCACGCCATCCGTGACACCAAAATTTGCATTCAATCCGTTCGGTCCAGTCGTATTGAGGTTAACCGTTGAACCGCTCACAGAAGCCACATTCGTGACCGCTTCAGAAGCATCTCCCCATGGAAGAGTGGTTACGGTGGCGGACGCTGGGTCGTATGATTTCTGCCAGAGCGTCTGGGTCGCATCAGTCAGTTTCCACGTAAGCGCCGAACCGACTCGATCCAAGGCCAGATAGCGACTACCCCGACTGATCTTTTCCAAAGTGGCATCGAGATTATAGGCGTAACCAGTCGTTCCATCAGGATCTGTCACCGAGCTGAGAAGACCACCCGAATAAGAATATTTGGTGGTCGCTTGATTCGCGGAACCGTTGGGGTCAGGGCTCTGTAACAGAGTAATTCTGCCCAGCGGATCAAAGGTGGCGGTGCTGGTCAGATTTGAATCGGTGCCGTGAGTAACCGTTTTCGTCCAGCCAGAACCGGGGAAGGTATAGGTAACGTTCCACGGTTCGGTAGCGTTTCCCGAAACGGAATCGGACAAAGTCGTTTTTTGGAATGTCTCTGTAAGGCTTTTGGCTGTTGTGCTATCGGTCGTTGCCGTCGTGATAGAGGTCGGCGTTTCGGTGCGGGTAAGCGAGATATTTTCTGGGCCGGTAATCGTAGTAGTTTCTGTATTACCAAACGGGCTGGTCAAATCCGTTTCCGTACGGGTTGAGTTTCCATCTGTGGCAGAGACCAGTTGCCCCAATGTCCCGCTCGGCTCATAAGTAATAGTGTAGGTGAGACCGGCTCGAACATCCTGGACAACTCGATCCAGCGAATCGCGCGTTAAAGTTTCGAGTTTCCCAAGCTGGTCGGTGTGCGTCAGGACACGGCCCTCACCGTCATAGGTGTATTTTTCAGTCGTCCCGAGTGGTCGAGCGAAGGTGGTCGGGAATGGGGTTAAAGTTGAAACTCCCCCTGATGTAGCCGGTGCCTGAGACTGGAAACTAGTGGCTGTGGCAAAATCCAGGGTGGCACCGCTCTGGATATCGAGTGTAAAGGCTTCGATGACCTGCCCAGCACCGTTTACTGTGGTAAAGGAGGCAGTCCCTACGGTGACAAGTGTTGGATAACCCGGTGACGTTCCACCGCTGTCAACCTCGACTCCAAAATTGTTGTTGTAGTCATAGCCGTACGAAAATGCATCGACGGTCCCGTCTGGATGCTGAATCAATTCTGGTGCCCAGGGATAAGTAGGGTCCGTTCCAGGATAAAACTGAACAATGGTTGGTGTGGCATCGGATTGGCCACTAGTGGAGGTACTTGCTGTTGTCAAATCAGGACTGAAAGTCGTGGTTGACTTTCGGTACACACTCCCACCAATAAGATCCGTTTCAACCCTAGTTTGCCCGCTATATGAAAGTTGGATCTCGTTACTTCCACTTGAGTAATCAGTCACCTGGTTATTAGAATCATAGGTAATGGTATATGGATTGGGTCCACCAGTCTGCGTAATACTTGCAAGCGCATCAATGGAACTGCTGTGGTTGTAGGTATATGAGGTGGTTCTGGTTCCATCAGAAGAAGTTTCAACTATATTGGTGATGTTGTACGGATCTAAATAAGTAAGGGGATAGCTGGAGGTCACAGTTGGCAATGTCACCCCATCTATCGAATACTGATCTACAACCTTAAAATTTGGGTACCGACTTACGGTTGTATTTTCGACAATCATTGAAGCTGAAACCGACAACGGTTGGACAGTCATTTCCCATTGCATGACACTCGCATCACTGTTTGCAGATCTTACAACATTATAGAGAGCTTCGTTAGTAGTGACCATGAGAACGTCGGGTTGGGAGTCGTCTCCACTTGGATTTGCAACGATAAAAGTCTCTATTGGTTTTCCAGAGAAAGAGTATCGACCTTTGTTCTTAGTGCCCACTTGGTCTGCACGGTAGAAATCCATTCTGTAAGAAAATTCATCAATCTGCGTTACATTTACTGCATAGGTAGCGGTAACTAGCTGGGTCAGAACGGGATGCCACCATTCGTGCACATAAGCGTCAAAGTTAAGCCAACGTTTGTAACCTGGATCACTATAGTTCGGATAACTAGACCCAGGCCAATTGGTAATTTCAGGTTCTCGATCCTCTGGTCTTCCTGAGTAAATAGCCTCCCAATTACCGACTCCTCGAACATCTAAGCTATTCCTAGTGGCCAGTGGGTTGTTTCCGCTCTCCAAAACCAATTCACAATCATTCTCAGGGTTATTGGCTAAACGGATAACCAGTTCCCCTCTTTCAAAGTGTGGAGTAATTCGTATCGGAGGCGGTGCCTCTGGAGGTCCACTGGTAGCAGAACTCGAGGTAAATTCCGATCCAAAGTTTGCAAAATAATAAGCCGTATACGATATGGTATTATTATCATAGTAAACGGCGTTACCCTCATCACCGTAGCCGCCAACAGTTTGACTTCCTGCTGTTATATAATTGCAGTTCGGAAAGTCTGAAAAGACGGGTGCAGAAGGATTTTGAAATTGCATAATGTAGTCATCCGTTGCTGGGGATGCCATCATGGACAGGTTTGACCAATCACCTCCGAATACACCGGGTAACACAGGCAATAGTTCCTGTGTACTAGCTGGGACTGATTGACTGTAAAACATCTGGGTCGTTGGCAAGTAAAGAGTGTCTCCTTGATCATCAAAACTCCCTTTTAGCCCCTCCATTGCTGTCACTGCATAGTTAAAATCCGTAAAGATTTCTAGGGTGCCCGAGATTGAAGAGGTCTGAACGAATGGTGCAATTTGGATGTCGACTGGCACTATCTTTGGCCATTGCCCAATAACAAATGGGGGTAGAGGTGTAATAGCATAAGAAAAGTAAACGTTTTCATGTATTGCATCCTGATATCCATTTACCCAGTAAACTTGCCACGGAATTCCGTGTGCATGAGATAGTGCCTGAGCCACCATTCGGAGGTCATATCGGAAAGTTGTAATATCTGTAACTCGCGGTAATGGATTGGCATCATAAGCTTCAAGTCCTTCTATTCGGCCCAACCCGTTTTGTATTTTCCTATCATCCACAAAATACCCAAGAATCTGACTCTCATCTACACCTTGTTGTAGGAGAGCCATTTGACTTTCAAATGGTAAAGCGTTTACTTGAGGGTCTGTAGGATATGGTTGCGAAAGACCATTCCAGACAATTGGGTTTTGCGATATCGCTTGGGAGCCGTTGACTGGATATGCATAGTAAGATTGAACTTGATCTTGTATTAATTGATTTCGCTTTTGAAGAGCCCGCAACACTTCACCAAGAGTTTGGCTATGTCCTGGTGGGATGAAGCAGTTCCAAAGGATGAGTACTAAAAGTAGTCGGGTAATGAGGTGAGTTGTCTTCATTGTGCGTACACTCGGACTTGGAGCTTAACGGTAGGGTTATCAGGATAAGTCGGGTCGAGCTTCATAAGGTATTTCTGCCAATTCGTTAAGCCATCATTTGCAGGATCAGCATTCGGTAAAGCGTTGGCACCGGTTAATCCATATTGCTGGAGCCACCAACTGGGTAAGGCTGTTGGGATGACCTGATATCGGTTGTAGAGGTAAGCATCCAAATCCTCCATTTGGGTATTCGTCATGACGGTATTGAAGATCATCACCTCTGCAATGTCACCGTCCAGATTTGCTCCAGTGCTTGTGCCACCGATAGTGACCGGGTTCCCGCTTGACGCGATTGTTGATGGGTAAGGTTGGGCCGCCGTAACTCCATTTAATGAGAGATTGATGTTTTGCTGGTCATAAGTGCCTTTAACAACACCAAAGGAATTCGTTGTAAAACTCCCACTGGCTTGATTGGAATCACCGTTGATCGACAAAAAGGCCGCGGCACCATTTTGGGAAAGATTGTATTGGGAGGTCTTTTGAACAAACGTCGCGGTGCCGGTGCTCGTACTTTGCATCACCATCACTACAGTAAGTTGAGAACCATCCAAGGATTGAGCGTCAGGAATCGAGAGCAGGGTGTTATTCGCAGAGGAGAAATGAACGGTTGGCTCGCCGTTAATGGAATTCGAGGCAACAGTAGGTTGATTGGACGCGACACTTTGAGCAGCTGAATTGCCCAGACCGGATTGATCCGACCATTGGCTCACTTGCGATTGGTTTTGAACAACGCCCGTGTCAGCTCGCAACCAGGAGACCAGCCCCGTCCGACTGAAATTGCTACTCGGATCAATCGTGTACGTAAAGCTCTCCTCGGGGCTGTTTGCCATCCCCGCCTCAACTCCAACGACTTGTAAGGTGGTTGTTTGAGTGATGGGTATTGTAACTGGTTGCGTGGCTGCGAGCTGAGTCGAGCTCGTTAAGGGGTCAGACCCATCTGTAGTGTAGTAAACGGTTTGATTGCTGTCTCCGGGAGTGATATCGGCGACCTGGGCCGAAGAATAAATGCCCGTCGCCAAATCAATCGTGGGACTCGCTGTTGCCCCAGGCGTTGGAGTTGGTGAAGATGTTGGCGTTGGAGTCGGCGTTGGGGTGGGGGTCGGCGTTGCGCTAGGAGTCGGAGAAACAGTCGGCGTCGGAGTTGGGATGGGCACGGTGGGAATCGGCGATGGCGTTGCCGTTGGAGCTAAGGTTGGAGTAGGCGACGGAACCTGTGTTGGAGAAGGTGTGGGCGTTGCTGACGGCGTCGGGGAAGGTGTGGGCGTTGCCGATGGTGTTGGGGAAGGTGTGGGCGTTGCCGATGGTGTTGGGGAAGGTGTCGGCGTTGCTGATGGTGTTGGAGAAGGTGTAGGAGTAGGAGATGGTGTCGGGGAAGGTGTGGGCGTAGGCGTAGGAGGCGGTGTTGGAAGGTGGTATTTAGCACCCAGATACGTGCTCAACTGGCTAATTTCAGTAGGGGTTAATTGGTGATCGTAAATGAGGACTTCACTGATGTCCCCTTGCCAATTGAATCCAAAGCCAGGTACATACCCGATAGCCATTCCCGGGCCTATGTTGAGAAGGCCAGATACTGCAATTGGACTGGGTGAAGAAAGCGTACCGTTTTGATAATAATTGAGCTGAGTGAGGCTCGAATTCAGAGTTACGAGCTCCTCCGCAAAACCGTTAAGGATGGCCCCTGCATAATAGACGTTTCTACCTTCGTCAAAGGACTCTAAACCGCCCTCGTAAGCCATTGCTCGAGCCGTGCCTAGAGGATCACCGGGCTGCCCCAAGAAAACAGTGAACCCCGTGTCAGTAGGTGCCGATGTTTGAGCCACGGTTACGATACTGATGTCTTGAGACGTTCCTTGGCCAAGCGTGTACGTGTTAAGTAATCCTTGGTTACCCGAAAAATGGACCGAAGGTTTACCATTTGTATCGCTTAAAAGGAAGGCTGGCTGGTTACCCGCCGAAGTTTGGGCGACGTTGTTTCCTTGAGCCAGGTCTGTCCAGGAGCTGACGCTTGCACCGTCGGTGGGAAGAGCGTTTCCCGAGCCGTTGATCTGATCCGCCGAAAACCAACCGATCAAGCCAGTGGTGACCACGCCAGATTTATTTCCCTGAAGTGCCACATACGAATCAGCCTGTTGTCTGTTCCATTCATTACGGATAATCTCGGCTTTGTAGGGAGCATAGACTCCTTTTGTGTACCAGGTGGCATTCGGATTATAGATCCCATATTTATCGCCAATGTACTGATTGACCTGAGCCATCTCAGCATCGGTTAATTGATGGTCGAAGATGAGAACTTCGCTAATATCCCCTTGCCAATTTAATCCATAGCCTGGGACGTACCCAATAGCCATTCCTGGTCCCAGATCTTGTAATCCAGTCAGCGCAATTCCACCATTGGCGAAAAGAACGCCGTTTTGGTAGTAGTTAAGCTCGTCAAGTGACGAATTGATCGTGCAGGCCTCCTCAGTGAACGTGTTCGCGTTGGGGGCTGATCCGGCATAGAACAGATGATAGCCCGCATCAAAGACTTCTTGGCCGTCTTCATACGCCATTCCTCGAGCTGAACCTTGCGCGCCACCTGGTTGACTGAGAAACACGCTGAATTCGTTACTGCTGGTCGGCGTTGATGTGGCAGCCACGGTAATAATACTCATGTCCTGCGAAGTACCTGCTCCCAAGATGTGTGAGTTTAACAACCCTTGATTTCCCGAAAAATGCACAGAGGGGTTGTTGTTACTGTCCTTGGCGACAAATGCGGGTTGACTGTCTGGAGAGGATTGGGCCAGGTTGTTCCCTTCCGCGAGATCGGTCCAGGAATTCAGAGTTGTGCCATCACTTGGGAGTGCGTTACCAGTACCGTTGACTTGATCGGCTGAAAACCAACCAATTAACCCAGTTGTGACCACTCCAGAGGTGTTGCTCTGAAGAGCGATATACGCGTCAGCCTGTTGCTGTGTCAATTGATTGCGGGCAATTTCAGCTTGGTAGGGTGCATATGCTCCTTTCGTATACCATGTCGCGCTCGGGGTATAGATCCCGTACTTATCGCCCAAGTATTGATTAACCTGCGACTGCTCGGTAGGTGACAGGGGATGGTCGAAGATAAGCACTTCGGAAATGTTGCCAATCCAAGGAGCAATGCCGTCAAACACCGAGCCAATAGTGATGCTTGGAGAAACCGATTGAAGTCCATTGATCGCTGAAGTAACCCCAGTGACTCCGTTTTGGAAGAACGTCACGTTGCTAATCGACGTGTCGAGACTCGCTTCTTCAAGGACATTGATGCCGGTATTGGGCACCGTTCCACCCTGTGTGTACGTAAAGTTAGCACCGAAAGTTTGAAGACTTTGAAAGTAGCCAAGTCCACGACAGCTAAAGCCCGTATTATTGCCCAAAAATGCAATATACTGATTTTGATTGTTTACCGTTGCTGAGGCGACGCCAACAAACGTCAAACCTCCATTAGCATTATTTAGCGCGTTCGTGTTTGTGAGGAAGGTATTTCCGTTAAAAGTCACTGCTGGGTGGCCGCTCGAATCAGAAGCTAGATACGATGGCATTGCTGAACCGAGTGACTGAGTAACCGTATTTCCATTGGCTAAATCAGTCCATGAGCTGATTGTCGCTCCGTTCGCAGGTGACGCATTTCCGGTCCCATTGATCTGATCAGCTGACACCCAAAATTGAAGGCCAGCTTGCGTCCCACATCGCTCGGTGAAGGTTTGAGTCAGTGAATCGGTAGCATCAGTAGCAGAAATCAGGTTATTCTTTAGAAGATCGCTGCCTGATTCGTAGTATATAGTGGCTGTTCCGGTGTTATCCGTGGTTACTGTCAAGGTGGTACTGGTAGCACCTCCGTTAGATTGTGAAAGTCCGCCAGTTGAGCCGGTTTGCAGCGCAAACGCAATTTGTCGATTTTGAACGGGATTACCAGAGTTTATGAGCTGAACCTGGAGAGCATTGGCAAAGGTGTTCGCTGGCACAATTTGATTGTTCCCTGCAATCACGGTCAGAGCGAGCGAGGGCGTAGGAGTCGGCGTTGGTGTTGGCGTAAGTGACCCGGTCGGCGTGGGAACAGCAGTGGGCGTCGGTGTGACCGCTGGAGTCGGAGTTGGAGCAGAGGTAGGATTAGATGTGGGTTGCGGCGTTGGAGTTGGAGTTGGGGTGGGAGTTGGCGTAGGAACTAAGGCTTGAACTGAAACGTTGGAGAAATTAGCGGTGGCCAACGTCCCGTTTTGATGGCTGGTTTCGGCAAGACCAAAATAAGCGATGGCGGGGAGAGTAGGGAGCGTGACTTGTCCGATGGTGCTCCACGTGACACCGTCCGCCGATTCCAAGGCTGTAATGATTGTTCCGTTGCGGCTGAGTTGAAGCCAGACAGGGGCGGTAACCTTCGGCCCAGTCACCGTGGAACTGTTCATTCCTTGGGTGGTGCGATACTGGAATGCGATTCCGTTTCCTGGAGTGATGAATAGGGAGGCTTGCGGTGATCCAGGATCAAGCGTTGCGCGGATCATGGGGCCTGCTTTGGTCCAAGCGCTGGGTCCAGTCAGACTCGAAACCTGGGTGATGATTTCGCCATTGCCCATAAACGGGGCCGCAACATAACCGAAGCTGTCAGCGTTGTTCCAAATATCGACGCCACTTGCTTGAAGGATGTAGTTGGTGGTGCCAGACGCTTGCACGGATCCCGCTAGCGCAATGTTCCCGATCTCATGATGTTGCCAGGGCGAAGTCAAAGTGCTCGCTGCTGTCGAAAAATTGAGCGGAGCACTGGCAACTGAGAAAAGCCCTCCGAAATTAACCGCAACAATCGTGTAATTAACCGATTCAGAGGGAGTCAATGATGTGTCGGTATAGTTGAGTGCGGTCGTGGTGTTAATCAGAATCCCGTTACGATAGATTTGGTAGCCGGTCACGCCAACCGCGTCCGTAGAGGCGGTCCATTTGATAGTCGCCGATACATCTCCTACCGCCACAATAGTAGGTGTTCCTGGGGCGCTTGGTGGCTGCGTATCGCTAATAATTCCTGAGGCGATGCTGACGTTGTCAAAAGTTGCTGTTGCCAGTTGACTCACATCGTGACTGGTCAACGCCAAGCCCACATCGATCGTTGTCGGAAAGGAAATGGTTTGGGTACCCACTTCGCTCCATCTCATTCCATCGGGAGATTGAAAGGCACTGATAACACTACCCGTACGAACCAATTTCAGCCAGAGGGGACCTGCCGCTGGGACAGCGTTCACCTGAATCGCATTAGCGCCAGTCGTTGTACGAGCCTGGAAGGTGAGACCGTTTCCTGGCGTAAGCGCGAGAAGAGCTTGTTGCGAGCCGGCGGCGATTGTAGCCCGCAACATGATCCCGGCCTTGGCCGAATTGTTGGTCGGCGTTTCCGTCTTAACCCGCGCGATGATTTCACCGTCACCAGTGAGAGATTGCCAAGCGTATTGGAACGCATCAGCCTGATTCCAAATATCGTTGCCACTGCCGACCAAGGTGAACGTTTGGGTTGCGGTGTCTTCTTGGGAGTAGCCACCCAGAGTAATGACTCCAGGGTTACTAATGTCTTGGTGCTGCCAAGGCGTCGGCAAGAGCGGTGCAGCTGTTGTTACAGTTAGTGGATTCGAATTCGCTAAAACATGGTTACTCGCATCCAAAGCCGCCACGGAATAGGTGTAACTTGTACTTGGCGTAAGCTGGATATCTTCAAATGAAGGCACTGGGCTATAGCCAGCCAACGTGTTGTTCCGGTAGATGGCATATTGACTAATGTCCGAGGGAGTAGTCAGGGAGGGCCAGTAGAGGGTGACGGTCGTGTCAGACACGCTTTCAGCCGTTAAAGTGGGAGGAGCCGTTTGCACATTGCTAAAGACGTTCAGCCCCGTGGTGTTGGCGTTATGGCTCGTCGCCGCGAGACCTACATAAACGTTAGTGCTGAGGTTGACGGCACGTGAAGCCACCGTTTGCCATGAGTTCCCATCCGCAGAAATGGAAGCATAGATGATCCCGCCCGATCTCACGAGCTTGAGCCATGCTGGTGTTCCACCGGTCGTTGCCACGGTTTGCGTGGAGCTGGACCCGCCAGCAGTCGTTCGGTTTTGCACCGCAATTCCATTGCCAGGTGTGGTAAAGAGCGATACGTGCGCCGAACCTGGTGTCAAATCTTGACGAATCATGACCCCTGCCTTCGCCCAAGGACTGGTGTCGGATTGAGCCCCCACTTCAGTAATAATTTGACCATCGCCATTCAACGCTTGATAGACATAGTGGAACGAGTCTGCTGTCCCCCAAATATCGGTACCCGCTGCGTACACGCTCCAAAGGGTGTCTTCGTAGTGAAGCGCCCCCGTTTCACCTGCCGCAATCGTGCCGATATCCTGATCGAGCCAAGGCATCGGGGCCGTAAAACTGGGCGTACTTACAAAGGTCACATTATCAAATGTCGCCGTGCACAACTTTGATGGGACATGGCTGCATACGCACAGGCCGATATCCGCAGAACCCGTAAACGGCAAGCGCACAAACCCATTCAAGGTCCACGCATTACCGTCGGGCGATTGATACGAGGTGACGATGTTTCCGTCCTTTACGATCCTGACCCAGTACGGAGCAGTAAGCCCCGGCGTATTCTTATTCGTGCTGTCGCCCCCAGTCGTTAACCGATATTGAAACGCCACGCCGTTTCCAGGCGTAACCGCAGTCATGGCCTGGACTGAGCCTGCATCGGTACTTTGACGAATCATGACGCCCGCCTTGCTCCAGCTGTTGGTGTTTTGAACAGTTGCTACGCGAGCGGTCAGCTCCCCGTCCCCAGGAATCGACTCATATAAATAATGGAATTGGTCAGATGTGCCCCATACATCCGATCCCGATCCTTGCAACGTGTAGGTCCCATTACTATACGAAGCGGTTCCTGCAGGAGACCCAGATCCGAGACCGATATCGGTACTGGTCAAGGTTTGCGCCCGACCCATAACCATTCCCATAGCGAGTACGGCCACAAGTCGAACGTAAAATCGAAGACCGTGCGCCATTCTCATATCCACCGGATGACTAAAGAGAAATAAACAGATATCAAGAACTTAATATTTACATTTCGATTTCCATAACATTTTCTTTTTTAGAAGACACTGGATTCAAATGACTTACGCACAATGCTACGTCAAGAAAGTATCGTAAGACGCAAATGGCGCAATCGCTTCTTTTTCATCGCTTCAGCAAGTTTTTACTCCCGTACATTATAACTCTCTCGATACCATCGCTTTACACTGCTATCAAATGGAGTTCATATTTTATTTGAATGAAAAATGCTGCATTTGCTTTAGATGTAGCTTGCAAATCGATGGCGTCCAGGTTTCGATTCTGGTCCGGCATTTATGAAAGCTGCTCTCTTATTCTTTGGTGGTTTGATCGCTGGTCTCTTTATTGGTTGGCTGGTTTGGGCACATCCACCAGCAACCGCGACAACTAATCCGCCTCGCTTGGCAAATCAATATTCGGAGTTGGAACTGATAAAAAGTGCTCGTGAAAAGGCGCTGGCCGCAAACCCTGAACTGGCAACTGAATACAAGGCCATCCTTCAAGCTCAAGAAGACCAAGAGAAGCAATATAACGACGCTTTGATCAAGATGGACCCAAAAATGGCTCCCATCATTGCAAAATTACAAGCACTCCACCTTCACACGATTCCCCAGCTAAATGAAACTCGATTTTAGAGTCATTTTCGCAACCGCTTTAATTTTCTGCGCCATCGGCAAGTTTTTCGCAGACACTCCAACCGTGTCTCCGCCTCCGCCGCCGATGACCCAACCGAACCCTATGCTTACCTCTGAAGAATGGAGGGAACTGAGTGTTGCCAAGCAGGCCGTCACCAAGGCAAACCCTGAGCTAGAGGCGCAGCGACGTCAACTCCTTCAGCGAATGCGTCTTTTCGAAGACAAACTTCAAGCAGAAATGATGAAAGCCAACCCGGACCTTGCTTCTACAATTTTTAAATACTATCACCACCAGCTACCTCAGTAAGCCTAGTCCAAAACTTACGTTACTTCGAAAGCTCTTTTCAAACTTCACTGGCAAACCAAGTTCCACCTTGGTCGATGTCATCATCAGCAACGCTAACGCATGTCTCCAGCTCATAAAGATCACACATTTCCCTATGCCACGACTCCATCGAGTACTAACGACTCTCCGGAGCGGCTGAAGGTGAATCGGTTTCCTAATGGGACCGGGCAAGAGGGATATTCTCTCCAACTAAACCGAGTCTAAAACTCGAGCGTCTTGTCCTTCTGCTTCAGCTTGTTCTTTTCGGATTTGATCTTAGGCGGTTCCAGTTCGATTTGATCGAGGACACTCATTCGAGGCTTTAGAGCAGGAATGTCAGCTTTTCCATCGGGGTTTGGAGCTGCGGGAGGAATCGAGGGAATGGCTGGTGCGTTGGTCTGGCTGGACGCTTTCAGTTCGATCTGAGCTAGGATGCTGCGCTTTCTGGCGATTATGTCTTCCGTGCTCTGTTGACTGACCTGGGGTTCCCCTAGTATTTGAATAGTTGGTACTTCGTACTTGAAGTCGTCACCTCGAACCAGCTCCAGGGCCGAAAGACGATTACCCAACCGGGCAGCCATCTGGCCAGGTTAATTTCCCAAAAATCCTAACGACAATCATGACAAACCTTCATCACTCTGATGCCTGATCTGATCAACTTCAGAACGCCGACACCACAATAACCTACTTCGATATCGGAACCAATCAACGGATCAGACCCCGTTGCACCACACGTCTCATTACAATCGACCCTTTCCCGTTTCGCAATGCCTTGTCACGCAAAACCTCTTTGTAAGTCCAAGCCCTTTCTGTTGAGCGATACCTCCCGTACCCAGCACGAATTGTCGACCTGCTCGGAAGCCCTCAAACACAAACTGTGGGTTTGGTTTTCAGTCTCGAGCCTGCCGACAATCAGACACTTGCTTAAGCCTTCGGCTTAAGCTCTGCCTGGGATAATGCTGGGACAATATTGGGGACAGTACGCGGATACGCGCTTAGATTAATCAAGAGAAAATCTCTTGCTAAAGCCCTGCCAATTCTTAGAAAGCTTGCTTCCGCTAATAATATCTCCCAAGGCTTGGAACCAAAAGTCATCAAGGCGCAATCCTCCTTGAATACATTAAAATCGATCTAATTTGAGACCTAAGTACCTTTCTCCGAACAACTGTGTAAATGCACACTGACCTGAATTGGTAAATGTAATCCTCCCAAGTTTTAGCCTGAACTGCCCAAAGTCAATTCCCCGCAAATGGCGACCGACGGGCACCGCTCAGTAAACTTGTAAGCATAAGTTTCGAAAATATGCAAGAATATAGTCCTGTTTTAGGGCAAATTCCTTGATCTATTTCACGAGGTAAAATACTCTGTCTTATGTATCTAAGTGACCACGAGACTCCGGTTGATCTTCTCTATTACGATGCTATCGCAAAGACGGTTGTAAAACTTGTTGCCGGCAGTAGGAAATATCCGATTAGTGTGGGCATCCATGGAGACTGGGGAGCAGGAAAGTCTAGCGTTCTGGTAATGGCAGAAAGACAACTTCAACAGCACTCCGATTTCCTTTGCCTTCGCTTCAATGGATGGCAACTTCAGGGCTTTGAGGACGCTAAAGCGGCATTTATAGAAACCATCATTACTGAGTTAAGAAAGGCAAAAAAAGACAATGAAACGGTTGTTACAAAAGCTACCAATTTACTTAAACGATTCGATTATATAAAATTGGCGAAAAAGAGTGCTCCTTGGCTTATTTCAGCGGCCACGGGCCTTCCTCCGATTGGAGGGATAGAAGATACGATCAAGCTCCTGAGGGGGCTTGTAACGATTCCGTCTGATCAGTTCACCCCCGAGAAAATTGAAAGTACTATCAGGGGAATAAAAGTTAGCAGACACTAATTAAGTCTTCCAAACTATTAAGACGAAAGCTTGCCGCGCCGTGCATAACAGTCCTCCACGGACGCATAGCAGCCAGTTGCCAAAATGTACTGAAATCTACAATTTAGCACTCGACTTACCAGCCATAAAGCGTTAGTCTATAGAGAGTTAGGTAAATAACGGTCGGATTACTGCCTCCTTACAGGTCGCTCTCGCTACTCTATTGAACCCAGGCGTGCGTCGCTACGCTCCTTCACCTAGGCTCAATTATTACGGCCCCAATTCGGGGCCAACGGCATGGGACCTTCCATTAAGCCGCCGTGTTGCCTTGGCGTTCGCGAGTGCCGCCGCGCCTACAAAACCGCCTAGCTCACTTGCCATTACCGGAACGGGCAACTGTTCAATGATGCAGCAGTCAAAAGGGGGTCGAAATACTGTCACGTTCTGCGATGGACACAACGGTTGCGGATTTAGTGTAGTGCAATTCAAGTAGGCTCTACCGTCTGTACGATCAACGTGTCCATCTACCATCCACGAACCACACCATGATTCCATGTAGAACAGCCAGTTCCACTGAAGGCTCGATTCGATTCATGCAATAACAACCAACATCACTTTCGAATCGGCCAAAAATCGACCACTACGGCTGGAACACGCTCACATCCCCCGTCGTACCGGCCACCTGTACGGCGGCCACATTCGCAGGCTGACCATGCGCAGGAGCCAAGCCGATGGTTATCCAAGGAGTCAGGGTATTTGTCTGAACTAGGGTTTCGGATTGTGGGCTAAACTGAATGAGCTGAGTAAACGATTGAGAACTCCCGTTAACGGTCGCAACATAGGAGCCAATTGTTGAATTCGAGACATCAATGGAGGAAGTTGCCATTCCAGAAATTGAGGTATTCGGGGTCAGTAGGATGTTTGGGAAATAACTCGGACTAATGATGGGTGTGACAAGTCCTCCAGCGAGATCTGTTGACTGGCCAGTTAGACCCTTCACGGCGACGACTTCCACTCCCTTATTTCCCAGTGAATCGGTTGTCTGCTGAAATCCTATCCATACATATGTATTTTGAGCCATGGCTACCGTACGTGCCTGCTCCAGGAGAGCTTTGAAATTGTAGGCCGTTTCCCCGATACTCTCGCTATTGGCAATGGTGCCGACAACCATCACGCCGGTGAAAGCCATAACGGACATGATGCTCATCACCGCTAGGAGCTCTATGAGTGTAAATCCGTGTTGCCTCTTGCCCGCCTTAAAGGATCCACCCGCTCCAACAACTCCGAGCATCATGTAACAAGAGGTGAGCATGGAAGAACCCAGAAAACGCCTAATAGAAGTATCGGAGTGAGAACGAAAGTGTTGAGAAGAAGTTTCAGCAATCGAGAACGTCGATAGGTAAGTACCGAGTCCCTGTACCTGTGGAAATATTGCTTTCATAGTGAGACTGATATTTCACCACTCGTGAGATTGGGTAAAGTCGGTCAGGGTTCACGCGTTGAATCCCCTTTTCAGACTGAAACCTTGCAACAATGTAAACTTACATGAAAACCGGAAATCTCGCACTGAGATTCCAACAAAATGTTTAGGAGCGAAATAATGAGCTTAATGAACGTTCTTGCGAAAGGTAGCGTTTTATCATTCAATAGTTGAATGGAGCCCCCTCCTTCAATGCGGCAGATAGCTGAACGCGCCGGAGTCGATCGATCGACAGTCTCACTGGCTCTAAAAAATGATCCCAGATTAAAGGCGGCTACTCGTAAGAAAATCCAGCGGTTGGCAGCACAGATGGGATACCGACAAAATCCCACAGTTGCCCATCTGATGTCGCTCTTGCGGGCGGGTCAGAAGCGCCATTTTCAAAGTACAATCGCGGTCATAAACTTTGGTAAACGAACCGTCGGCAGCGACATCATCCTTGCCGGTGCTCAAGAGCGCGCGAAGGCGCTTGGATATGAAGTGGAAGATTTTGATGCGTATGAGGTGCCGCCCCATCGCTTGGAACAGATTCTGATCAGTCGTGGCATTCGTGGGATCATCATCAGTTCGCGAACAGGCAAGAATGTGCTTCCCAAAGAATATGAGCCGATTTGGAAGAATTTTTCCTGTTGCGTCGTGGGGATGCGCCCGGAAAATCCGCCGTTGCATTTCGTCGCTGATGATAATTTTATCACAATGATTACGGCGATGGAGAAATTGCATACTCTGGGATTCCGGCGTATCGGGTTGGCGATGCATCAGGGAATCAATCAAGAGTCAGAATATCGATTTATGGGCGGCTATTTGGCCGCTTCTCAATCCTTTTCGGGGTTGGTTTCCATACCCGTACTACTCATCGAGGAAGGAAGTACGTCCAAGGCGGCTTTTTTAGCGTGGCATCAGGAACAAAAGCCCGAGGTCATCGTTTGCATTCAAAGGGAGCCTTTAGTCTGGCTGACTGGTGCTGGTTACCGGGTGCCGCAAGATGTCAGTCTCGTGAGTTTGGCTATTGATGCGGTGGGAAAAGGTTGGGCAGGAATGCGGCAAGATCGGTTCAAACGGGGAGAAATGGCGGTGGAGGATATCGTGGCGCAAATTAACTATAATCACACTGGGGCCACGTCATATCAAAAGGCTACTCTGAATGAGAGCTCGTGGGAATTCGGCGAAACACTCCAGATCCCTTTAAAAAACAACCCAGCATTATGATTGTAAAAGCTGGTTACCGATATTCAGGCCCCAGGCGCGTGATCGATAGTCTCTAGGACTGACGCCAAAGCCGTTTCGAAAACGGCGCGATAAATGGAAGGGAGTTTGAAACCCCGTCTCAAAGGCGATCTCTCCCACGGATAGTCCGGTCGAGCTCAAAAGCAACGCGGCTCGTTGGGTTCTCAAGTTCCAAAGATGCTCCATGGGTGTTGAGTTAAGATGGCGCTTAAAGAGCAGCACGAGCTGATTGGGGCTGATGCCGGATCGACTGGCAATCATGGTCAGGGTTAATGGATGCTCCAGCTCCTCTTCCATCATCTGGCAGCTCTTGATCACTGCCGGATGGATCGGAACAGCAGGTGATAATGTTCCGGCACAGAAGAGCGCCAGAGCGGCTTGCCCGAGTGCTTGTAGGGCTTCACTGCCACCCTCGTCCGAGCTTTGCACGCCCAAGCCAATTCGAATGAGCGATTCAAGTGCGGAAGAAAGTGGTAGCACGTGAGGCGGTTGTTTGAGTCTCTTTCTTAATTTTATAGGCACCTTATCGGGCGGAAAATCGACCCATAGATGATGCGTGGGATGCTCCTTTGAAAACTCAAAAAACTCCCACTTCCCAGGAACCAGGAGGCGTACCTGCCCCGCTGGGATCGAATGACGAACTTTGTCGATCTCCACATCCGCATTTCCCGAGACGACCGCAACCAGTTGCCATTTAGTCTGACGCCGTGGACCGTAGATGCCTCCTGGATTATAGATCACTTCGCCAAAGGCCACTCCGTTTGCAACCGAGAACCGCGGCGGCTGCAGAAAAGGTTTTATGGGCATGTTTCTAGAGATTCTAGCCACGTGCGATTTAATTGCCACCATGAAATTAGATATGCGTTGTTCGGATAAGCGTAACTGACGTCTCAAAAGGTCTGGCTTGTAGCTAGCTGACGCGAATAAAGGTATTTGAGACATGCTTTTAGAAATCTCATCCATGGAGTATTCTCACGACTCTGTGATACTAGATAAACATTATGAAATCAACGTGCCCTATTACTCCTGAAGATGCCCGATTTTACCAGCACAACGGTTACCTGGTGATCGAAAGCGCCTTGAACACCGAAGAAATCGGTGCCTTAAAGGTCGAGACCTTACGAATTTCCCGCAACAGTGAAGGCAAAATCGCGGGTATCGAAAAGGCGGATCCCTCGCTGCCAGATGAAGACGCTTTGAAACGAGTGCTGTGCATTCATCACCCACACAAGCTCTCGCCGCTGATCTTTTCGTCGCTCTCCCATCACTCGATTGTTGATGTCGTCACCAAGGTAATCGGGCCAAATGTGAAGTGTATGCAGTCCATGTTGTTCATCAAGGCCGCAGGTAAACCTGGTCAAGCTTGGCATCAAGATGAAGATTACATCCCCACAAGAGATCGCTCGCTCCTTGGTGCTTGGATTGCGCTGGATGATGCCACCATAGAGAATGGTTGCTTGTGGGTTATTCCCGGTTCCCACAAGCCGGGCATCCTTTGGGATCAAGAATGGCATGGCGATCAACGGTTCGATTGCTCCCTGGAATCGGTCAATTTCCCCTATAGTGACGCGGACGAAATTCCCGTTGAAGTTAAAGCGGGTTCAATCGTGTTTTTTAACGGCTATCTCCTCCATCGATCCCTACCGAACCGCGCTCAATCGGGATTTCGCCGGGCTCTCGTCAACCACTACATGAGCGCAGAATCGTTTTTGCCGTGGAGACTGCCTGTAGAAAACGAGCCCTTTGAGGGAATGGCGAAACTCGACTATCGAGATATTGTGGTGGTAGCAGGTCACGATCCCTACTCACATAAAGGCCTCGCAGACATTGCAAAGCCTCAAGTGCGCGCTTTAGGAAAAGGTGGTTGCTTTGATTGGGTGACGAAGAAGGAATTGCCCTATGAAGATTAGGGCAGTGAAGTGACTACATGATTGGGAAACCCGCGCTTAGTATCACGGCTTTTTCGTGAGGATCAGGGGGATGAACTTGTCCGGGTCCTTATCCTGCCCAAGACCTGGAGCCAACTGCATCCAGCCGTCCCGCCGGGTTTCACCATCATTGTCGTTAGCCAGGAAGTTAAACGCGACCTGACCCGGTTCTGGCGCACCACGTTTGAAGTCCAGTGCCGACCAGGGAAGCGTTACATCGTAGGTGTAAACGCTTCCCGTCCTGGAAACGGTAGCCCGCACCTGCGGCGTGGGATCGACGAGTCCCTGAGGATAGGTAGGAAATTCCCAACAATAAACCCCGGCTTGGCCGTTCGGCTGAGGCGCAACACCCAGATGCCAAATGTTATTTTGCCCCGGCACTTTGAATCCAAGTTCGATGCTATCTCCTTGATTTAAGTCCGCCCCAGTGAACGATTGTCCGGCGATATCGTCACGCACCTCAGCATGGAGAACAAATTGGGTATTGGTGCCTTGCAACCACACTTGTGCACTCAGATCGTCTGGACCTTTCCACGTAAATTTATCGCGACCCGGAACGTTCTCATTAAAGTTAACCACGTGATCGTAGGTATTTAGATCAAAGTCAGGTGATCTGCCCTCAACGGGGGCATCTGAAACCAAAGCCGCCTGGCGTATGTGAACCGGCAGATTGCCTTTCCAAGACGTGTCGGGAACCGAGTAGGCGATGGAGCCATCAATCGTCTGCTTGTATTCGCCATCTCCCGCAGGAAGTAAAATGGTCGAAGTTATGGTCTTACTTTGTTGTCCGGGTACGGTCACGGACTGGTCTGCCTGTGGTTCACCAATGAGTGGCTGAATACGAAATTCCTTAGCTTCTTTAAATGGGTTTGAAAGGGTTAATGACAATTGAAGGCTCTGGCCAGGTACCGCCAAGGAAGGAGTTTGCATGGAAATTAGTGAGCCAGAAATCTTCGGATCTTCTGCTCCGACGAGGACGAGGAAGTTTGGATCGACGTCTGTGTTTAGAAGCACGCTGCCATATTGGATGGGAACATCCGTTGCAGTGCCCATCAAATCGACCTGATAGGCTTTGCTCGCACCGCCCGCGTCGACAATCGTTCTTAGAGATTGTGCGGCACTTTGATCCGACCATGAGGCAATGATCTTCGTATTCGCCCCCTTAAAGAGAAAACCGTAATAGTTCTGACCCAGATTGAGCTGACCAGAATAGGTTTTATCGCGCAAATAGGTGGTTAAGGTATTGTACGAGACAAAGGTTGGCGTTGGCATAAAGTCCGAGGTGTAGATGCCCCAGTTAAATCCGCCCTTGGTGACGTCCAGGTCACCCGCACGCAAAGTAAACCACTCGAATGCCATGGCTCCGCGGGACCACGCGTAGATAAGCTTCTCCCACAGAAGTCTCGCGGGAATCTGGTCTCCCTGTCCTCGCGGATAAGCAGTTTCCGTGAAGAAGAGGGGCTTGCCGGGAGCTGTGTCGCGAATCTGCTTCAAGGGGCCGTCGAGAACCTTGGCGAACGCGCTAAATTCCCCATGTTGGTGAAAGGCAATGACGTCGTAATTGGAGGAATCGTTCTTCACCACCTTTGCCATAAAATTCAGGTCTTTACGACCACCATGAGGCAATAGCGTGGCAAAGCCGGAAGGCATGACTTGAAGCTTGGGATTTACGGCTTTGATTTCATCGTGGGCGATCTTTAAAATGTTACTATATTGCTCATAGGAACCCGTCCAAAATTGGATGATATCGGCCTCGTTCCACACCTCCCAATACTTGATTCGATCTCCAAAGCGGCTCGCCATTAGATGAACGTAATCTCGCCACGCGTTCGATTCCGGCGGGGCAAACATCCAGACCTTGCGATCGCTGGAGTTAGCTGCTTCCGGCGGATCAGCCCACTTCGGCGTATAGCAGAGCAGAAATTCCACGGCGATGTGTCGCGCATTGGCCTGATCCAGTGCGTCGCTGTACCGTTGCAGGAGTTTTTCATTCCACACCCCTTTTCTGGGAGCGGCGGCTTCAAACTGCAGTGAGGAGCGAACAATGTCCATCCCACCAGCAGAGACGATATCTTCATCCAGATCACGGGAGAGAGCATCGTTGCTGCCCAGGTCTACTCCATTAATCCCAAAAAGCATGCCATTGGCTGGACAGTTTCGAGGCCCAGCCGGGGTAATATGAGCAAAGGTCAACTTACCGGTTTGCTCGTTGTTTGTTCCCATGAGGATGCGGTAGTCCACATACCACAATCCGAGCTGGTCGATCTTGCCTTTATAGGGTAACACCACTTGACCATTCCCCGGCACAGTGAGCTTCTCAGGCTTACAAGTGATACATGCACCGCCGTAGGGTGTTAGTTGCGCAGAAAATAAAAACGTAACGGGATCGGTGCTCGGATTCGTAAAGGAAAATCCAAGCTTATCCTCGTGTCCCACGGCCAGGATATGGATCGGTGAACCCGTTTCCACGTCGACTTTGACTAACGAATCGGCACGGCAGCTTTGGAGACTCAAGACGAGAACAAAGGCGATCCAAAACGAGGTGCCGGTTGAAAAGATCGAATCTATTTTCATAGTAAGCTTGGAGTATCCAGTAATTACCGCTTTACAGAATCGCTAGCTAGTTTCTTGCTGGCGATTGTGATTCACTCGTTGAAACAACTCCTCATTTTTGGGCAAAAGTTTGACGTCGATTCCCTCGCGACCCATGACCCAGGGCTGTTCCAGAAGCTCCATTTCCAGTTGGCCCATGCAGGCTTTCGGCGTGCCTACGAGGCAGGAAACGTCATCAGCACGCTTTCCCAGGGCGTGCCCTCCCCAGTTTTTCCTGCCAAAAGCTGACCAGCTTTAGTGTGCGCCACAGTTCCGTCGCCAGCCAGCACGCGCCCCATTGCCGGGGCCGATGCAGCCCAATGTGCCCCAGACGTGCAAGCGATCCTCGGTCCAAGGTCTCGCTCCCTGATCTACCGACCACTTATGATCTGACAATCACACCAGAGCCTGCGTTCTTGGCGATTCCCTCGAATAGATGTGCTTCAAAAATCCACGCACGTACTCCGCCTGTTCCCGGCTGGTAAAGCCGCCCACCAAACTCTGATCCCGGTTGCTCCGATCGACCGCGATAATCTGGTACACCGCAACTCCACGATCTCGTCGAGCCGCAGCACTTACTGTGAACTCATTCAGATCGGTCCGGGGAAACGATCTCGATCCAGCCCATGGTAGAGGCCCGATCAGGATATCGACGCGATCCGCATGAACGTAAATGCGCGTTTTATTGAAGAAACTGGCGATTGATGAATAGGTGATGCAGAGGCAGCTGATCAGCAGGACAGTCGACATGAATAAGAGCGGGAGAATCGATAGCAAAATGGAGAAATGGTCCGGGAAGACCAGCAGGATAATCACCGCCCAGATCGCGACCGCAAAAGAGTCCCAGACGAGCACAAATACAAAGAAAACCCAATTCGCGGCGGAGTACCAGTGACGCGCAACGCCCGTTCCCTGCCGGTCGTCTATAATCGTTAACCCTGCTGGGACCGCTTTTGGGTAGGGGACAAGGTTCATCCAGGCGAAACCATATCCCCAAATTCAACCTAAAGCTTCGAAAAATCCACTCCGCCCATCGTGCACAAAACCTGCGCCATTCCCGGCGGCACCGGCATCACGGATAAACGCGATTGGCGAATGAGCGGTAACTCGGCCAATTTCTTTTCCGCCTTGATATTCGCTAGGGTCACCGGCGTGGGCAGCGCCTTGACCGCTTCCAGCACCACGCATACCCAATCGCCTTCATCGCGGGTCGGGTCGGGGAACGCCTCTTTCTCGACTTTCGCCAGACCCACCACCGCTTTTTCTGAGACGCTGTGGTAGTAGAAAACTAGGTCGCCCTTTTTCATTTCTCGCAGGAAGTTTCGTGCTTGGAAATTGCGCACGCCCGTCCAGTCGGTGGTCTTATCCTCCACTAATTTCGAGAACGGATAAGCCTCCGGTTCCTGTTTCACCATCCAAAACCGCTTCGCCTCCGCTGATTTGCTCTTCACCATGGGTTAGGGGCTCAGGGGCTTAGGGGCGGAAGTTGATGAAATTCAGTGCCACGGGAAACTCCTTTTTGCGCAGGGCACCGATGACCGCCTGCAAATCGTCCCGATCTTTTCCGGTTACGCGCACTTGGCGATCCTGAATCTGCGTCTGGACCTTAAGCTTCGTCTCTTTAATAGCTGCCACAATTGTCTTGGCGATATCGGTCTCCAAGCCCTGTTTCAGTTTCAGCACCTGGCGCGCGTGACCGAGAGGGGAGAGATCGGGGTCTTTACGATCAATATTCTTCAAGCTGATATTGCGCTTGGCCAGCTTGCCTAGGACAATTTCTTCCAAGGCCGTGATCTTAAATTTATCGATCGCGGTGAGCTTGATCGCCTCTTCCTTTTCATCGAACTCGATTTCGGCCTTGGCATCGCGGAAATCGAATCGATTCGCCAGCTCCTTTTTCGCGAGCTCCACGGCGTTCTTCACCTCCATCACATCCACTTCTGAGACAACATCAAACGATGGCATAATCTCGTCAGATTACCTGAATCGAACCGACGATGCCAGTCTATGCGCTCAAATCTGCACCGCTTGATTGAGAATGCCCTGGTTTTGCGCATGAGTCACGGCCACGGCGAGTGCGTCCGCCGCATCGCTGGGCGGATTCTCGGTTAAGCCTAACAGCGCCCGCACCATAAATCCGACCTGCCCCTTTTGTGCACCGCCTCGCCCGGTCGCTGCGGCTTTTACGCGTCTCGGGGCGTACTCGAAGATCGGAATGCCGGCATCTGCCAGAGCCACCAAGCCAGCACCACGCGCGGCCCCCAGAACAATGGCTGTTTTATAATTTTGCAGGTAAATGATGCCCTCCACCGCCGCGCAATCGGGCCGAAACTCGGCCACAATCTCCGCGACGCGTTGTCGAATGGCCACTAGGCACCCCGACATCCGCAAGACCTGCTCATTGCGAATCACGCCATAACCCAGGCAGGCCAGCTTGCCGTTCTCCTGGGAAATCACCCCGTAACCGGTATTGCGTAGCGCAGGATCAATCCCCAGGATCACCCGCCGGGCGGTCACTTCGACTCTCCCTCGCTCCCTTGCGCTACTTTTTCTTTGATGCGCCCTTTCGCTTCATCGCTGAGTTTTGCAGAGTCTTCATGGTCGTGATCGTGCGCGTGCTCCACGTATAAATTCATCAGTTTACGCAGGAGAATCAATTGATCTCCGTAACGGGAACAGACGTCGCACATGTAAAGGTGCAGCTTCAGTTGCACCCAGCGCCGCAGCGGCAGCGGCCCATCCAGCTGCTCGGAGATCAGCTTATACGCTTCCCGACAGGGTACGGAGACCTGTCCGGCGATAGGACCGACCACCCACTTTCTGAAAAAGTCTTTCAAACACCCCGCTCCTGTTCAAACCAGTTCATCTCCATGCATTGGCGCAAGGACGCGCGTGCCCGGTGCAACATCACCCATAAATTGTTCGGCGTCACACTCAAACTCCGACAAATCTCTTCCGTGCTGCATTCTTCCATTTCCCGGAGCATGAAAACATCTCCCACGCGCTTCGGAATCTTATCCAAACACCCCGTCATCACGCGCCAAAATTCAGGGCGATCCAACGCCTCCACGCGTTCCCCGGCGTCCCACGGCTTCGGAGCGACTTCCGGCTTCCACCCGCCGTTTTCATCGAACATCTCTTCATCCGCATCCTCGCGATACCGGAGATCACTGAAGGTCTGTTCCCGCCCTATCTTCCGGAAGTGATCGAAAATCTTGTTCCGCAATATTCCTACCAGCCACGTCCGCACCTGTGATTTGCCCTCGAACGATTCCTTCCGCTTAATCGCGGCTAGAAACGTCTCCTGAAGCAGATCTTCTGCCACGTCGGGTTGCTTCACCCGGAAAAGGGCGTAGCGATACAAGCAATCGCCATGCTCCTCTAGCCAGCGCTCCACAGTTCCATGCTCGGGCATCCGTAGGTGTTACCGCCCCGGCCCCCATCTCGCAAGCAAAATGCCATAAGACCACTGCAACGCGGGCTCTTACGAATATTAAGGCTCCCGTTTCGTGACGGTAACGCTCTGAATGGCATACGGTCCTTTGTTGAGGCGAAAATTGAAGCCGTACATGCTCACGAATTGCGAGTCATCGATTTGCCAGGTCGCCTTATTCCACGCCGTGCCCTCCGGAATCTCGTAAGGCGCGGCCTTCTTTTCGCCAGTCGTCGACTCGTACGTGAGAACCAGCGTGGCGGGATCGTTCGCCACACCGCGCCGGACCGTGGCCGCAATCTCGATAGGAGTGGAGGTGTAGGTTAAAAAATTGGGATCAACCATGAAGACGTTGCCGCCGGGCAGGTCTCCGGAGCGTGCTGAGCCACCGTAAAGAACGGCGTCCGCAGCAATCGACTCGGCTGCCTGCGTATGGAGCCCATGTTCGGTATTGGTTGCGCCCATCGTCACAGAGATCGAGTGTGCGTGGGTGTAATCGCCGCCCCACGGGAACGGTTTTTTTGAATTGGCTTTCGCTTCGGTGACGAGGGCCGGCGGGACGCCGTCGATAATGACTGGAGCATCCGTGAGAAGCAGCGTCGTTTCCTTCGCGCTGGCACCCGTGTTCGGCTGGACAATCGAGACCTGTTGATCGAACGGGATGGTGTCACTTTGGCCGAGCGGTGCCCAGGTAATGAGCACCGTACCGTGAGCGCCTTGAAAAACAAAAGCATCGTCCCGATCTTTGAAGAGCAGCCAACCGAGATAGCTGGGAGTCTCGCCCAGATACTGGATCAATTGTGCCAAGGCCGTGTATGCGGGGCGCGGCGTGCCGTTCCCTTCCAGTAACCCCATCGGCCCACTATCGCCATCCATTCCCTCAAACCAACTGATGCAGTTCACGCCCTGGGCGATTCCCATGGTGTAAGCTTTTACAAGCGCTGCTGCCTGAACCTCTTGCCCCCTCCGAGCATTGAAGCCCAGCTCCGTAAACCAGATCGGGACATTCACTCTCGACGGGTCCTGAGCGGCGAGCATCTTGCGAACGGTCGGCACGATGTTCATAAAAACCGCCTCGCAATCGGGGTGATTCATCACCGTCCCCAGGGTCTCGTAGGGATGGAGCACGATGTAATCGAAGTGATCCTTGCCCCCGGATTGGATCACGCGATCAAGATAATTCACGTGCACCGATTTAGCCGACAGACCGATCAAACAGGTGGGATCGACCGATTTCGCAGCGTCGTAGGAAGCGATCACAAGTTTGGCGTAATCTGCGGGTTGATTCGTCGTGCCCGTACCATTGGGCGGCTCGTTCCAGATCTCCCAATATTTGATTCTTCCGTTTACATGGTGGACCAACTGCGAAACGTAGCTGGACCAGCCCGTAAGATTATTCACGGGCAAATTGCGTGGTTCATCCAGCGTATTCCAGCGCGGATTCCCCAGGAGCAACCCGCCGTACGTGAAATGTTGGTCGTCCAGGTACTGCATCCGTCGATCCAAAGCGTCCCATTGCCATTGGCCTTCGCCCTTTTCCACAGCGCCCCACCCACAATCGGGCGTGCGCATGCTGGTGATTCCGATCTTGGACATCTGCGGAACCCAACGCTTTAAGGCATCCAGCGATCGACCATTAGTCGCGTCGGAACCGATGCTAAAGATCTTCAATAGGCTATCGGCTGGAGGTGCACCGTAGATTGAACCGGACGAAACGGAGACAACGGCGAGGGTCGATAGAAGGTAGCGCCACATCGGCTCGTAACCTACCAGCCCGCTATCGCCCGTTCGAGCTCGTTTAAACCGGAGCGAACGAACGACTCGAGCGCCAGCCAATTCATGACAGCTCGCCCTGGGGAATCGAGAATTGAAAATAGGTGCAATCAAATCTCATCGCTCTGTTACAACTTTTTGAAAGTTCCGGAAACGGAATTCTTTATCGCTCTTGTATAGTTTTACGTGCTGTTCAACGAACTTCGGTTCATGATCCACGCGGTAGTCTAAACAGGCATAAGAACCTCTCGCATGAAAATCTTCTTTCCAGCCGAGTCAAATGTCAAAGAACGCCGAGTCTCTGTGGTTCCCAACACCATTAAGAAATTGGGCAAACTGGGCGCAGAACTTTGTGTCGAGTCGGGCGTTGGAAAATCGGTCCACTTCACTGATGAGCAGTACGCGAGCGCAGGCGCAGAAATCGTTAAAAATCGAAAAGAGGCTCTCTCCATCGCCGATCTTGTCTTACGTCTCGGCAAGCCGCCGCTCGATGAAATATCCCTGCTCAAATCGGGCGGCATTCACATCAGTTATCTCGATCCGTTCCGGGAACCGACGCTTCTTCTAGCGCTCGCCAAGGCCAATACTAGTGCCATCTGCATGGAGATGATTCCACGCTCCACGGTAGCGCAGAAGATGGATGCGCTCAGCTCGCAGGCGAACCTGGCGGGTTACGTGGCCGTTACACTCGCGACCGACAGCATGCAGCAAATCTTCCCGATGATGATCACGCCCTCCGGCACGGTTTCCCCGGCTAAGGTCTTTATCATCGGCGTTGGGGTCGCGGGTCTCCAAGCGATCGCCACGGCACGACGACTCGGGGCTGTCGTGGAGGCGTTCGATACGCGGCCGGTAGTGGAGGAGCAGGTTAAATCGCTCGGCGCGCAATTCGTAAAAGTCGATCTTGGCGAAACTGGCCAGACAGCCCAAGGCTACGCGCGAGAACTCACACCGGAGCAACTGGCCAAGCAACGTGAAGTGATGGCGGAGCACTGTGCGCAAGCGGATGTGGTCATCACCACCGCTCAGGTCTTCGGTCGGCAAGCGCCTCGAATTATCACCAGCGCAATGCTCGAGCGAATGAAACCGGGCAGTGTGGTCGTCGATTTAGCGGTTGAAACCGGTGGCAATGTCGAGGGTTCACGCTTGGATGAAGTGGTCGATTTCAATGGCGTCAAACTCATCGGTCACGGCAACCTGGCGGGCCGCGTTCCTCGCACGGCTAGTGAAATGTACTCGAACAATCTCGGAAATCTGATCGAGCATTTCTGGAATTCAAAAGAGAAAACCTTTCGACTCGATCCGGCTCACGACATTCTCAAAGAGTGTCTCGTTACCCATAACGGAGTGATCTGTAATGAGCGACTCCGGCAACTCGTCGAGCCCAAAAAAGAAAGCGCCGCCTCATGAACCCAGAACTCTTCATCGCCTCACTCTACATATTCGCGCTCTCCGCATTCCTCGGTTACCTGGTCATTTCACGCGTGCCTCCCTTACTGCACACGCCGCTGATGTCGGCCACGAATGCGCTTTCGGGCATCACTCTTGTCGGGTCACTTGTGATAGCTGGTGCCAATTCTGGCAGTGTTACCACGGCACTCGGCTTCATCGCGGTGACCTGCGCCACAATCAATGTGGTGGGTGGGTTTTGGATCACCGAGCGGATGCTCAAATTCTTTCGAAGCAAAAGCTCCCCTGCACTCGTTAAAAAATAGGTCACGCCATGAGTTACTTCACCGAATTCGGCTACTTAATCGCCTCCATTTTGTTCATCTTGGGGATGAAAGGGCTGAGTCATCCGGACTCCGCGCGTACAGGGATGCGCATGGCGGCGCTTGGCATGTTGATCGCGATTGTCGGAACGCTGATTCAGAATGAAATCGTTAGCTACGAGTGGATCATCGGCGGGTTGATTCTCGGCAGTCTCATCGGCGGAGCCATCGCTCATTTAGTACCGATGACGGCGCTGCCACAGCAGACCGCCCTTTCGCATGCGTTCGGTGCATTCGCCGCGTCACTGGTGGGCATCGCAGAATATCACCTGCACGGCGCGTCGCTCGGCATGTACAAGATGATCGCGATCAACTTTGAAGTGTTGCTCGGTTCGCTGACCACCACGGGCAGTCTCGTCGCCGCAGCCAAGTTACAGGGAATCATGCCCGGCAGCCCCATGACCTTTAAAGGTCAGAACATATTTAACCTCATGATTCTGGCGATTGCTGTCGGGGCGTTCGGCTACCTCTTGTACGATCCCGGCTACGCCCCCGCATTCTACGCGATGCTGACCGTCGCCTTCATTTTCGGCCTGATGTTGGTTTTACCGATTGCCGCCGCCGATATGCCCGTTGTCATGTCGCTCTTGAATTCGTACGCGGGGCTGGCCGCTGCAGCCACCGGTTTCGCCATTAACAATAACGTGCTCATCATCGCGGGCACGCTCAACGGCTTTTCCGGGTTCATGCTCTCCGTGCTCATGTGCAAGGCGATGAATCGCTCGATCACCAACGTGCTGTTCGGCGCATTCGGCAGCGTTACGGATTCGACGCTTACCATCGCTCAAGGCGAGATGCGCGAAGTGAATTTAGAAGACGTTGCCACGCAGCTGGCCTACGCAAGACAGGTCGTGTTCGTGCCCGGTTATGGGATGGCCACCGCTCAGGCGCAACATGTTTTACGAGAACTCTCGGATGCTCTGGAAAAGCGTAATGTAACCGTTAAATTTGCTGTGCACCCCGTTGCGGGTCGCATGCCCGGCCACATGAACGTGCTTCTCGCCGAAGCGAACGTTCCCTACTCGCAACTCTACGAGCTCGAACAAATCAACCCCGATTTTTCTAAGACCGATGTCTCCGTTATCATCGGAGCAAACGACGTCGTGAATCCGGATGCACGTGATAATCCTTCCAGCCCGATTGCCGGCATGCCCATTCTCGATGTCGATTTTTCGCGCTCCGTTATTGTCCTGAAGCGGGGGAAAGGCCGCGGTTTTTCAGGCCTTGAAAACCCGCTTTTCTTTAAGCACAATACCGGCATGCTTTACGGCGATGCTAAGGAATCGCTGGGCAAACTGGTTCAGGCAGTTCAACAGGCTTAACGATCGCCCGGCTAGTGCTGCTCTGCGAAATTGCCTCCAAAATGGATAAGCAAAAAGAGCACCAACATAGAACCCAGTATCGACATAAAAAAGCCGGCTGGGTGGAAATAGGAGCCTTCAGCAGGCGTGCTCATGAGGTGGCCCAAGCCCCCTGCCAACAGCGAGCCCGCCACACCGACCACTGAAGTTTCGAGCAAGCTGAGATGCCCCAATCCTGGGACAAAGAATTTAGCGATGCTGCCTTCAAAGAAACCGACAATAAGATACCAGAGGAGATGGAACATATTCCTATCTAACCCGATCTTTACTGGCTCGAGAATGGGGTGTTCTACCCATATCGCCAGTGGACGCGGTTTCGACTTGGTGGCTAATCTTTTCGTGTGGAGTCGATTTTACGAGCTGCGCGCATGGGAGAATCGATCGCTCGACAAATCGTCGACATCGCGTTTCCGTTTCCGGACCTTGAAACGCCGGAACCGATCCAGGGAATCATTTGCGATGCTTGTGGCGAGCCGTTACTCGGTTCATTCGAAGGCAGCGCGACTGTTATCTGTACTAATTGCACAGGAATTACCTGGGATTTTGAAAGAGCCCGCGCGGGTTACCGGATGGAAGGAACCGTGCGCGACGCGATTACCGGGTTCAAATATCGACAGGAGTACTTCTGGCGGGGTGATTTGGTCGAGTGGCTGGTGGAGACATACGATCGCCATTTCGCGGGGGCCGAATTCTCCGGGGTTGTTCCGGTACCGTTACATCGTCTGCGAAAACGCGCACGCGGGTTCAATCAAGCCCATGAACTGTGCTTAGGCTTACGGGAATCGCGGCGTGAATTGAAGGTTCATGACGCCCTGGTTCGCTTGCATCCCACCTTCAGCCAAGCGACATTAGATCGGGAAAAGCGACTAAAAAACGTGGAGGCATCGATACAAATCAAACCCAAGTTTGACGTTTCAGGTCTAAGTTTGCTAATTGTAGACGACGTTTTCACTACGGGCGCAACAGCGCAGGCTTGTGCTGGAGTGTTGGCAAGTGCAGGGGCGGCAAGGCTGGCGGTTCTCACCGTCGCCCGAAGCTGACTTCTACAAGGACAAATCTATCTCAATCATGACTCGACCACTCGGCGCTAGCGGGCACGTTTTTCCTAAACCGACACAAAGCAAACTTCCGGACTCCAAGCGAAAGGACATGCCCGCCGGCCTGTGGACCAAATGCCCGGGTTGCGCCACGTTTAATTTCAATAAGGAACTCGAGAAGTTCCAGATGGTCTGCAAGGGATGTCAACATCACTTCCCCATTATGGCACGGAAGCGAATCGAAGCGTTTCTCGACCGTAATTCCTGGGTAGAACACGATGCCGATTTGCAGGCCGTGGATGCCTTGGCTTTTCCAGGTTATGGTGACTCACTGAAAAAGTATCAGAAAAAAATGGGCATGAACGATTCCGTCGTTTCAGGCCTCGGAAAAATTGGTGGTATTCCGATCTCATTGGCGGTGATGGAATTCCATTTCATCGGCGGATCCATGGGCGTTGTCGCCGGCGAAAAAATTACCCGCGCCGTTGAACGGGCCACGGAATTGGGCATCGCCGTCGTGATCTTCTGCGCTTCCGGTGGCGCACGTATGCAGGAGGGCATGTTCAGTCTCCTGCAGATGGGAAAAACCTCCGGTGCTCTCAGTCGACACGCGGCCAAAAAGCTGCCGTTTATCGCCGTGCTGACAGATCCGACGACCGGTGGCGTGACCGCGAGTTTCGCCACTCTAGGCGACGTGATTTTGGCGGAGCCGAAAGCACAGATCGGTTTTGCCGGTAAGCAGGTGATTAAAGAGACGATCAACCAGCAGTTGCCCGAAGGCTTTCAAACCGCCGAGTTCTTGCTGGAACGGGGTCTCATTGATCGAATCGTGCCCAGAGCGCAGCTACGTGTCGAAATCGGCACGATCTTGGAGTATTTCATGCATACCAAGGCCGTTAACCTGGAGTTGGTGAGTGAAGGGGGCGAAACCTTGCATGTCGATTTTGAGGCGGAGTTGAAAGAGCCGATTGTTGAGGCGAAGTCGACCCGGAAACGCAAGAGCGCCGACGAAAATGGTGCTGAAGAACACGCGGCCGCGAGTCTGGGTTAGTTGTTCAGGGTAAGGAAGTTGCGTGGACTTCCTTCGATAAGGACTGTTGCTAAGTAGAGAACCCATCGAATGAAGCGGACGGGTTTTCTGTAATTTTGTCTTGCCATATCGAAGAATCCGCTTATAAAGGTACGCTCAAGAACAGCGCGATCCCGATCCAGCCTCCGCGCGACTATTCGGGTTTAGAATTCGATGAAACTACCACACAATATTCTCGCCATTGGGTTCCTAGAGGACGAGATGGAAAAGACGGAAATCGCTCTGATTTTGGAGCTTTATCGCAGTCTTGGGAAATCAGATCAGGTGGAAATTCTGAAGCTTCTTATCGAATATTCCTTGGCACCCGACACACAGGATGCCAAACAAGGGGTCTTAGCACGCATCGGTGATTTGGGCTTATAACAGATTTTTTGAGTCAATAGAGAGTCTAACAATACAAAAACAAAACAGAAGATATGGTCGATTACGAAAAAATTAACGATTCAGGCGTAAAAGTAGTGCCGGATCATCCGGTTATTTACCTCAGCGGCCCGATGAGCAACTGCAAGAGCGATCCGAGCTTGGACCACTCCGATTTTAACTACCCAGCGTTCGACAAGCTGGACGATTACTTCACGGCTCAGGGCATCGAAGTGCTCAATCCGGTGAAAACCGAGCACATGGTTCGTAACGAAAATGGCCTGCCCTCCGGTGATCCTCGCGTCTGGCAAGCCTGCTTGAAGAAAGATCTTCTCTCTATGATCGAAGCGGGCGTTACCGAAGTCGTCTTCATCCCGCCTGCCCACACCGTAAATTCGACCCCGGAAAGCCCCGAGTTTCGTACGTGGCAAGATTCAAGTGGTGCCTGTATTGAAGCGATGTTCGCTTACAAACTGGGCCTCGAGTTCGGTCAGATCGTCCCTCAACAGGACGGCTCTTACACGATCGAAAAAGTCGACCGTGAAGAAGTGCGCGACATTCTCGCCCATTCCCAGACTCTGAAGGATCTGCAAAAGGACTACACGGGACCCGCGATTAATCAAGGCGCGCAAGCGCTCGACGCCAAGCCCAAGGGCGAAGCGGTTACCGCTGCTGCCTCTACTGCTGAGCATCATGTCATGCCAGCTGAGCACGCCGAGTCCGGCGAATCCGTCTCCCACAAAGCCTAACATCCACACATCTTACAAAATCACTACTATGATCGATTCCGAAAACACACCCTTCACGATTCCTGACCTCAATGACGAAATGGAGCGGAGTGAAATCGCTCTTCTCGTCGAACTCTACCGCACGCTCAGCAAGCCGGACCAAGTTCGCGTTTTGAACGTCGTCCTCCAGGCCTCTCTCAGCCCGCGCACGTCGCTTGTCACTAAAGGCATGTTGGCTCACGCCGAGCGGTAAATCTCTCTCCCTGAAACGGCAACGGTAACATTGTCCCAGGGAAATCTGACCTTTCATCGAGAAAAATATGGTTGATTACGAAAAGCTTAACGCCGAGCCGGTAGCTGTAGTTCCGGATCATAAAGTCGTCTACATCAGCGGCCCCATGAGCCACTGTAAAAGCAAGCCGGAGATGACGGAGCCGGACTACAATTACGGCACCTTTAATGAGATCGATCAGCAATTGACGGCTCAAGGTTTCGAGGTGGTAAACCCCACTAAGACGCAGGCGTCCATTGACAAACAGCTCAAGGAAACGGGCATTAGCGCGTCGGAACCGGCCGGTTGGCAAGCGCTCCTGAAACAGGATCTCCTCTCAATCATCAAGGCTGGCGTTACTGACGTCGTCTTCATCCCACCTGCGCACACGATTAACTCCACTCCGGAGCACCCCGATTTACGGACTTGGAAAGACTCCAGCGGCGCGTGTTTGGAAGCCCTCTTTGCTTACAAGCTCGGCGCGAATTTCGGCCAAGCGATCGAAGGCGAAGACGGCACTTACAAAATCGAACCCATCTCTCGAGATGAAATTCGCGATGTGCTCGCCCAGTCAAAAACCTTGATGGACCTCCAGGTCGATTACACCGGGCCCGCCATCAATCAAGGCGCTCAGGCACTCGAAGGCAAACCGAAGACCGAAGCTGCCGTTAAGACAGCCGTAACCGAGGTCGCATCTCACCTGATCGCTTCCGGCGAAACGCACGACGCCCACTTCGGCGGTCACACCGAATCCGAAGGCGTCAGCGCCAAGGCCTAGTCCCCTCGTTCTCAGGCGCGAGGCGCGCGACGTTGTATCTAATAAAAGCCGTAGCGGGACGCATCTCTCTCGCTCCTTCGATACTTCTCCCAGCTTTGGGCGTGACACATGCACCTCCATTCACGAATTTTTTAATTCTTAGCTTGCGTTGGCATGAAAATGAAGTAGTTTTTCAGGCTCACGTCCTATAACTATGGGCCGTGCGTCTATTGGTCTTTCCCCTATGAAACAGAACCTTGTCAACGCAGCTCTCAAACACGTTCCAAGCCCTCAAATTCTGGTCAACATGGTTTCCAAGCGAGTCCGGCAGCTCGGTCAAGGGTTTCGCCCTCTGGTCCCGGCTGACCCCCGTTGGACATTCATGGATATTGCGCTGAAGGAAATAGGCGATGGTAAGTTGACTTTCGAGATCGCTGAACCGCATGAAGTGAATCATACGGGCCGTAAGAATCGCAAGATGATTCCTGTAGCTGCTCCGACCAGTAAAGCTGCCTAAGCGGTTCCTTCCCCGGTGGCGCGGTGCTTTACTGCTTGACGTTTTAAGCTCCGAAGCCCGTATCCAGTGACCAAACGACCTTGCCGCCCACGATGGTGTGGGTCGCACGACCTTTGAGTTCCCAGCCTTCAAACGGCGTATTCCTGCTGCGCGAAGAGAACTTCGACGACTCCACTCGCCATGGCAAATTCGGATCAATTAACGTCACGTCGGCAATTGCTCCGGGCTTCAGTGTGCCGCGGTCTGTGCGTAGCAATTGAGCCGGGTTAATCGTAAGTTTCGCGAGAAAATCGGGCCACCTCAGCGTGCCGTTGTGAACGAGTTCACGCAGGAAAATACCCAGTTCCGTTTCGAGTCCCACAATGCCGAACGGTGCTTCGGCAAACTCCACTTCTTTCTCATACGAAGCATGGGGCGCATGGTCGCTGGCGAGGATCTCGATGGTGCCATCGACCAAACCTTGGCGCAGCGCATCGATATCCGATTGCTCCCGCAGTGGCGGGTTCATCTTGAAATTCGTGTTGAACCCCTCGACAGCGGCGTCGGTCAGGGCGAGATGGTGCGGCATCACCTCGCCGGAGATGGGGAGTTTGCGCGATTTCGCCTCGCGCAGCAGCCGTACGGAGCCAGCGCTGGAGAGGTGTTGCAGATGCACACGGGCACCGGTGAGTTCCGCAAGAAGGACATTACGCATCACGATGATCTCCTCAGCGATACGCGGCCAGCCGGGGAGACCGAGCACGGTGCTCCAGTAGCCCTCATGCATCACACCGCCTGTGGAGAGATCTTCGTCCTGACAATGATCCAGCACGAGCAGGTCGAACATCCGGGAATAATCGAGCGCGCGGCGCATTACTTCGTTGTTCTGAACACAACGCCCGTCGTCGGTGATGGCGATGACCCCGGCTTTCAAGAGCGACCCGATCGGCGCGAGCTCCTCCCCCTTCATGCCCACCGTGATGCAGCCCGTGAGCCACACATTCACGCACGCGGAAGCCACGCTGCTCTGGCGCATCAGCGCGATGGTGTTTGGGCCATCGGCGGGCGGCGACGTGTTTGGCATGGCGAGCACGCTGGTGAATCCGCCTGCAGCAGCGGCGCGTGTGCCCGTGGCGATGGTCTCTTTTTGCGAGCCGCCGGGTTCGCGCAGGTGCACATGCATGTCGATCAGACCCGGCGCTACGATCAGGTTCGTGGCGTCAACGACGCGGGTGCCTTCGGGGAGCGTTGCGGGAATGGTCTCGGCGATGGTGCCCGATTGCAGGAAGAGGTCGGCGGTTTCATCGCGACCGGAGGCGGGATCAATAATGCGACCGCCTTTGATGAGAATGGATGTCATGACTGGGCAAGTTTACATGCGGCTGGCACGCGGGACAATCTTAGTGAAAACAGGCGTTAATCACGTAGGAAACGACAGGCAAAACGTAGCTCAGCCCTATGCCAATCGAGACCGTGACGAAGGGGAGGAAGACAAACGCCCAGAACGAGGATGGAACAGGTCCCAAGCCCCAGTAGTCCGTAGAGCGCTCCTGTTTTCGTTCAATTTTTGGTGTCTCATTCATGGATTTCAAAATTGAGTCCAATCATCCAGTTTTTCAGCTAATGACGCGAAATGATTTAACTCTGTTCCGACGTGAGGATTTCCAGGCTTTTATGGATCAGATTGTAGCCGATGCCCCACCCGATCAACAACTACTCAACCCGCAAAAAATGTGACGCATGGCTCCTCAACCATCCCCAAGTCACTTTCCACTACACTCCCACTTCTGCAAGTTGGCTCAATCAAATCGAAAAGTCTCCGAGGTGCCAGTTTCAAGAGCGTTTCAGACCTGCGTCAGGCCATCGAGAACTTCATCGCAAACTACAATCCCTCCGCAAAACCCTTCAAATGGAGAAAAAGAGACGTTAAAGGTTCTCAACTTCGAAATACTATCGTTAATCTACGAGGTTAAGCACTAGCATCGCTAAACTGACGTAGCATCTCGGCTACGTTTACCTGAAACCGAAATTTACGCTGGGGGTTTCCTCAAATAAACCGCTTGCGTTCAAGAAAGTCCGCTTCTACGCTCCTCTCTGGCATGGGAGCTCAGATATTGATAATAATTCCTGTTTACAATTGCGAGAAGCAGATTGGGCGGGTGTTAAGGCAGTTATGTGATGTGGAATTGGCGAGATTTAGCATCCTCGTTCTTGATAATGGCAGCAAGGACAATACGGTGGAGGGTGCCATATCTGTAGCCAAAACGATGAATGCCGATATCAGCATCCAACGAAATGGTGATAACCTGAACCTTGGTGGCTCTCTCAAAAAAGGGTTCTTGCATGCTATCGATAATGGTTATGAGTATGTAGTGGTTCTTCACGGGGATGATCAAGCTACATTTTCGGAGCTAGTTCCGTTATTGGATAATGATTCATTAAAGACTTCCGATTTTCTTATCGGTGCACGATTTCATCCTAAATCGAATACGGCGTCGTACTCGTTATTTCGTGTCGCTGGGAATAAAGCATTAAATACACTTTTCTCAATTGTTACTGGTTATCGAGTTTATGATTTAATTGCCGGCTTGAATCTATATCGGGTCGATTGTCTCAAGGGCCGCGAATTTCTGAGATTCCCGAACGACCTGACTTTTGATGTGCATTTGTTATTATTTGCGGTCCATAAACGGTTTCGCGTGAACTTTTTTCCGATCTCCTGGCGGACCGACGATCAAGTGAGCAACGCTAAAGTGGTGAAGCAAGGGTTGATCATCGTTCGTCTGCTGTTGCGCTACGCCTTTACGGGAGAGCGAGTCTTTGACCTCCCGGAACGGACGCAAAACTTTGGCGGGCAGACGCTCTACAGCTCCAAAGACACCGTTAAGGCTTAGGCTATGATTATTCTCGCGCATCGCGGTGATTGGACTCGCAAGGAGGAGCAAAACACGTCACTTGCCTTTGAGCGCGCTTTCTCAAGAGGGCGAGGCGTTGAACTGGACGTTCGACAGTACAATGAGGAAATCCTCATCACCCACGATCATTCGAGCGATCCACGTTTTCTATTGAGAGATGTGCTGAAGAGTCTGCCTAGAGAGTGCTGGCTCGCGGTAAATATTAAGGAGGACGGCCTGGCGGAGCCTCTGCATCAACTTTTCCGCCAGAGCGGCCATCAAAACTGGTTTGCTTTTGATATGTCGATTCCTGATATGCGTCCTTATATGAAGCTGAAGCTGCCGACGTTCACGCGCCGTAGCGAGGTGGAGAACGGTATTTGGGAGGCCCAATGCCAGGGCGTCTGGCTGGATGCGTTTGAGGGCGAATGGTACCCCGATTCGCTTCTGGAGGACCTGCGGAGGCGGGGCCTGCGCGTGGCCGTTGTTTCGCCAGAACTCCATGGACGCCCTCATCAAGAACTGTGGAATCGCCTGAAAGCCTTGAATGACAGAGAGAATCCATTCATGCTTTGCACAGATTTCCCGGAGCAAGCCGATCACTTTTTTAATCAGTAATGGACCCAATTACGATCATCATTCCCATGGCGGGGCGAGGCTCCCGGTTCGCTAATGTGGGCTATGAAACTCCGAAACCGCTGATCCCGTTCGGTGGTCGGACGATGATCGAATGGGTGATCGATAACTTGACGTCCCAGCATCCGCATACGTTCGTATTTATCTGCCAGGAAAGTCACCTGGAAAAATATCCTAACATGCGGACGCTGTTGTCGATTCCCAAGAGCAGTCAGATCGTAACAACATCAGGTGTCACCGAAGGGGCGGCCTGTTCCGTACTCTTAGCGCGTGATCTTATTGATACTCAAAATCCGCTTCTGATTGCGAATAGCGACCAGATTGTCGATGTGAATTTCGATCACTTTCTTGAGAAATGTTCCGAAGGTCCGGACGGAATGATCATGACTTTCCAAGCGACCGATCCGAAATGGAGTTTCTGTGAATTAAACGCTACTGGCGATGTGATTCGTGTTGTTGAGAAAGTCCCAGTGAGTGACTCTGCAACTGTGGGAATCTACTACTTTAAACGCGGTTCTGATTTCGTTCAATGCGCGGAGGATATGATCGCGGATGATGAACGGGTAAAAGGTGAATTTTACGTTGCTCCCGCCTACAATCGCCTGATTAGAAAAGGCGGAATTGTAAGGACTTACTCGTTACACGATTTTAAGGGTGCCATGTACGGTACAGGCACGCCAGAAGACCTCCAAGAATTCGTCCAAACCGAGTACTATTTGAAGAGGGCACGTGGTTAAGCACGATCTCGCTTTGTACCCTGGAGGGTGGTTCATCGGGGCCTTTCAACCCACCTTAGCGTTCGATCGAAATTTTGAAGTCGCCGTTAAAAGATATAAAGCGGGTGATATAGAGAACCCCCATTATCATCGAAAAGCGATTGAATTTACTGTAATCGTTCAAGGAAGTGTGATTATGGGTGGAGAGAGATTTGAAGAGGGGGATATTGTAGAGGTGGCAATAAATGAGAAGGTGGGGTTTGAAGCCATTACCGATGCAATCACGGCTGTGGTTAAAATGCCGTCTGTCCCAGGTGATAAGCATTATGAGTAGAAAAATATCTACGATTATCTTCGATATGGATGGTGTATTGGTCGACGCTGCGAATCTCCATTATGAGGCGTTAAATCGCGCATTGGGTCTATTTGGATATACCATATCGATGGGTGAGCACTTGGCTGTCTATAATGGATTACCTACGCTTAAGAAGCTGGAAATGCTTTCCCGCTATACTAGCATTCCGACGAAGCTTCACCCCTTTATTTCTGAGTTGAAGCAAAGATACACTCGAGAAGAGATTGTAAAATATTGTGTGCCAGTATTTGAGATCGAGCGAATGATTCGCCAACTCGATCGCCAAGGTTATCGACTTGCTGTTTGTTCCAATTCCATACGAGACACCATTCACCTGATGCTTAAAGGATCGGGCATTGTCCAGTACTTTGATTGTATTTTGAGTAATGAAGATGTGAAGCTTTCGAAGCCAAATCCGGAAATGTATCTGACAGCTTTTCAAAAAATGAATGTGACGCCAGAAGAAACAGTGATCGTAGAGGATTCTCCTCACGGTATTCAAGCGGCTAAGGCCTCCGGTGCGTTCGTTTGTGAAGTGCGGGCATTTAACGATGTCTGTTTCAATCTGATATCGAACTATATCATGGAGATTGAAAAATGAGCCTGCACGTCGTCATCCCCTTGGTGGGTAAGGACTCGTTTTCAAATACCGAATACCCGAAGCCTTTAAAGGACGTGGGGCGGGTCTCCATGATCGAAGTTGTCTTGGGAAATCTGGCACCTCCTACGCCGTGCCGCTTCACGTTTGTCTGTCTAAAGGACCACGTACAGCGCTTTCATCTGGACCAAAGCCTCAAGGTCTTGGCTCCGGGCACTGCCTGCGTGGTCGCGGAAGGCTTTACTTCGGGCCAACTTTGCTCCGTACTTTTGGCCATTGATACGATGAATCCAGACGATGAACTGCTCATCGCAAATGGCGACCAATTCATTGCCGCCGGCCTGCCCGGATTTTATGCAAAGTGCCGGGAGTCTGCGATCGACGGCTGCATCCTCACGTTCGATTCGAGCCATCCAAAATGGTCCTTTGTTCGATTGAACGCAGAAGGCTTGGTCGATTACGTCGCAGAGAAGCGTCCCATCAGTAATGAAGCGACTGCGGGGCTCTACTATTTTCGAAACACCGGCCGTTTTCTGAGCGGTGCCAAGTCGATGCTGCTAAAAGGGGCGTCCAGCGAAGGTAAGTATTACGTCGCGCCCGTCTATAACGAGCTGATTTTGGAAGGGGCGAAAGTGGTGACCTACCGTGTCAAAAAGGACGTGATCTTTAGCTTTGATACCAGTGATGACATCCGCTTTTTCTGCGAGTGGGAGTTGCGCTCGCGCTATCGAGATAAGGTGTGATTAGCACGCCAGACCAGCAAGCATTCCTTGGCAATCGGCTCGCACGAATATCGCCAGCCGTTCTTCCACGGCATGAATCATTTCAGGCGTCGCTGAGGGCGAGAGCATGACTCGTATTTCCTGTACGTTGACAAACCAGCGGGGCTGGAGAGAATCCGGGTTTTCGACGAGGTAAGCCAGACAACCTGCCGATTCCAGGAGACGGAGCTGCTCGCGCGAGGAGGGATGCCAGCGGGAGCCAATGAGGACGATGGTTTGGCCTTGGGAGGGGTGTTCGGGGTAAGTAAGGGGACGAATGTGCATGTTAAGGGGAGTGTGGGGATTAGGGTTTGAGAAAGGTTCGTGAGGGAGATTTTGGGAAGGTCGTGCTTTGTATGGCAAAGTATTCAGAAGTGAATCGTGGTCAAGGGGTCGAGAGTCATTTTAATTCGGCTACTGTTTGTTCCGGGCCGAATTCACCATCTCCTCGAGTGCGGCGAGGTAGGAGCGAAAGGCGTCGCGGCCTTGATCGGTTAAGGTGTAACGAGTGCGGGGGCGCGGATCGGTCTCGCGTTGGGACTCAGCATAGCCGGCTTGCTGCAAGGTACGCAGGTGCGTGATGAGATTGCCGTCACTCATTTTGAGCTCGGTTTTCAGGTCCTGGAACAGCCATTGATTTCTGGTAGCGAGGAGGGTCATGATGGCAAGTCTACCTTTCTCGTGGATGATTTTATCCAGACGATCAAAATCAAACATTCGCTCCTTCCTGCTTTGTAGCGAATCGGCTTCCGATCCAGTCAGCGAGAGCATAGACGAGGTGAAACAACCCAAACGTGAGAGCCATGAGAAGCGAGGAGGCGAGGGCAGAGTCTGCGGGAAGCGGCAGCAGATTCAGTGCGGAGGTGATCAGGATGAAGATGCCCGCAATGAGAAAGCTCCAGCCCAGGATAATCAACGACGGCGGCGCGAAGTGTTGCGTGGAGAGGATCGCAATTCCGTAGATTGTGATCCAGATGGGGACGACAAAATAAAAGTTGGGAGAGAAGTAAAACGCGAAGGTCACCGTTACGGCGAAGAGCGCGGAGGGCGCCAGACTAATCAGGGCCAGGCGTTGGCCGGAACTGAAAAACGGTTCCTGTCGCTTAACCGAGCCGAGGAAGAGCGAAACGATGCTGGCGAGGATGGTGCAGGCCAGGACGATCGACCAAAGTCCGAGGAAGTAAGCGGGTGAGACGGGGGAGGCGGAGCGAATGAGGAGATGGACGATAACGCTCAGAGCCCCACCGACGAACGCGGTGAGGGAAGAGATGGAACGGTAGATGGTGGCACGCTCCATGAGAGAGCGAATAACGCGGAGCTGCTCGTGGGCGGCTTGCTGCAGTGGATCTGGCATATTTGCTTTGTAGCACAAAGCTCGTGCGGCGTGCAATCATTTTTCGCTCCTTGTAATGCAACCGTGCCTTGCCTCATTCCCTGATTGTGTCAGACTTTCCCATCAGCATGAAGCTTTGGTCTATTGTCGGTACGTTTCTGGAAGATGCTCGGGTTCACTGGATGGAAGCGCCTATGGCGCGGCGCACCCTCTATGGTTCCGGGCTGAGTCTAATTGCCAGCGGTCTTTTCCACCTGGGAATTTACTTGAGTCAGCGCAACGGATGGAGTGGCCCGGTCTCCTGGCGTAAACCGATTCTGTTCGGGTTCTCCGGTGGCGTTACGGCTCTCTCCGCCGGTTGGGCCTCAGGAATGGTGGCGGATACGGATATCGTCACTCGGGGGGCTACTCGGAAATGGGAACGGTACTTCGACATCATTTTCGCTACGGCAATTTTGACCGAAGTGGGATTAATCACCGGCCAGACGTGGCGCGGACGGGCATCGCATTTTAACAACTCGAATCGCACCGATGCCTCGATTGCCGGGGCAATCGATATTTTGATTCTTCTGCTCACGCTACAAGCACTGAACCTCACCATTCGCGTCATGCGCCCGATTCGCTCCGGGTTGCGTCCGCGCGATGAAGTCTTGGCCCTGCGACTGGGCCTGCTCCTGTTTTTGCTCGGATGCGGCTTGGGTCTATGGACGCTGATCCATGGCCGATTGCGCGCCATGGAAGGTCTGGACCCGACTCTAATCGGTGAACGCGGCGTGATGAAATTCCCCCACGGCCTACCCATTCACGCCCTGCAGGTTTTGCCCCTAATGAGCTGGCTGATGCATTATGTGGGTGTACGAGAGGATTCCCGGGTTCACATGATCATCACCAGCGCATCGGGCTTCCTACTCCTTACCAGCTACGGCATGGGCCAGACCTTAAGGGGCAAGGCGCGGTTCGAGATCGGCCCTATCTCTGCGGTGATCTTGGTGGTCAGCGTCGGTCTTATCGCAGCACCACTCATCGCGGTAACAGCCATTTGGCGCGGCTGGACCAAGGTGTTTGGATTGACGATGCAGTAGGTCTACAACAGCCCCTTAATCGCCTGCTCAAACACGCTTTCTTCCGTGTAGGTTTCGTGCTTCGCCACAATCTTGCCGCTGCGATCAATGACGAATGTTGTCGGCAAGAGTTCCACGTTTCCGAAGAGAGCCAAGGTTTGGTCGTTGCCCATCACAACCGGGTATTCGATTCCCTTGTCTTTTAAGAACGACTTAATGGAGTCCGGCGACGTGTCCATGGAGATGCCGATGATTTGCAGACCTTGCGCGCCATATTTTTTCTGAAGCTCCACAAGATTCGGCGTTTCGTTCACGCACAGGGGACACCAGGTCGCCCAGAAATCGATGATCACCACTTTGCCCTGGAAATCGCTCGATTTAACCACGTTACCGTTCACGTCTTTCAGTTCCCACTCCGGAGCGAGTGAGTGAACAGAAACGCTGTTTTGGGTCGCCTCCCCGAACGTCGGCAGCCCCACGGTGCGCGTAATGGCGTTACACATGGGGCAGGAATTGGTCATTCCTGAAATGGCGATGTACGTGGCAATCGCGAAGAAATAGGCGAAAGGGAGGTAGGGCTTCAAGACGGCGATGTTCACGCACTTAATATAGCGCACTTTCGCCGAGTCCGCCTACGACCCAATGATGAAGCCCATGCGGCGGGTACCATCGGCCTCTTCGCCGATTTCATATATGCCTTCGAAATAGGGGTAATCTTCGTAGCCACATGTGAGCATCATGTCGTTACAGAGAATCGTGAGCTGGAGCCAACGCCAAATTTCGCATAAGATCTTCTTCAAAATCGAGCTTCGGCTTTCCTAAAACTTTGTATCAGAAGAACCGTTAGAAAACGTAGAACCGAAAATGAGTCACTCCTTCACCTCACACATCACAAAATCCGTAAGATAGGGCAATTCCCCATCCGTGGCATACTGACGAAGCGCCCGGCGAGCCACGGAATGCCGCTTCAAATCGTCCAAAACTTCGCGTCGACCTTCGTCCTGATTCAGTAGTTCAAAGATGCATGAGGCGTGTGCCGCTGCATCCAGGTGAAGCTCGGGCGATTCCTTTTGTTGAATAACCGCCATGTAGTCTTCTACCGCCTGACCCCAGTGCTTTTGATTTTCCTCAAATAACCCCCGCAACCATAAAATGCCGTTATGGAAACGTCCATTCGGAAACTCCTTTTGATAATCCCCAAAGGCCTGTTCACACGCTGCCACATCCTGATTTCCCCGTACCGCTAACCGAAGTTGGTGATAGCGAACGACATCGCGCCGAAGGCTCTTGGGATACTTCTCCAGGAACGCTTCTGCGGTCATCGTTCCCTGTAGAACCGATTGCGCATCGAGAAAATCTTGAATGAGCGGCGAAAGCGCCACGTTTCGATCCCCTTTCACGAACGCAGTTCGGGAAGCGGAGTCCAATCCTTCCACCTTTCCCAGATCCAATAATTCATCCAGGCCATTCACGTAACCAATTCGATCTCCGAACGTCGCGTGGGGCCGAATTTGTTTCATCAGCAACTGGACTCGACCTTCAAATTCGGCCGGAGTGTCGTTTGCCGAGCTTACTGGGAGATCGGAGAGCCCCTTCAGGAGGGCATCCCAAGTAGCGTAATTTTCGTTGCGATGCACTAAATCGTCAGCTTGTTGCGCCATACCCAAGTCCGTAAACCACGGCAGCAAGGACGCATTCTCGTAACCTAGTCGCGGCGCCTTGGAGTCATCCGTGGGATCCAAGGATTTTTGTGGGTAAGGTACGTCCCTTATAGCTAATGTGGTTCGAAATTGATCCGAGTAGCCTTCTGTCCCAACCAGCGGCTGCTTTTTTGGCACCGACCAGTACACCGCATATTTCTTGGCGAATATAGAGTTAGGAAATTGCCCAATCAGCATGTCGTAACATTTTTTCACCAGGTGCGGGTCGAGAACAATTCCCAGGTCGTCGTCTCGTTCCGTCATCGTACGCTGCGCCTGGATGAACTGCCACCGAGCGTTCGGTGCAAGCGTCTCGCCCGGATCGAGCTCCCAGGCACGCTGCCACCATGTACAAGCGTGCGCCAGTTCATCACGATTCAGATGTTGCTCGCGAAAAAATGAGATAGGGATGTTCAGCGTTTGGGCATTTTCCTCGTCAAACACCGACAGACTTAGGCAATCCACTCTTGTGCGCTTGAACTGATTTTTAAGCCAGTCGTCTGCCAAATCATTCGCTTTTTGAGCAGCGGTAAGATCCTTAGCAGCGGCCGCCTTCACCATAAGAGCATCTTGCGAATTCTTTTCAAATTGGCCCTGCAAAGTAGGGTCCGGCATCCATTTAGCGGCTGATGAGAAATCATCCTGGGCGAGATATCGCGCTACAACCGCTTCTCTTAACTGCAATCGAAAATGCTCCAGAGCGGGATCTGTACCCTGCAATGGCGGCAGGAGCGATTCAACGGGAGAATAGTTGATGAGTGTCTCGGCCATTTCTTCGATTTCATCTTGGGTCAACCCTTGTCCCAGGTCTTGCTCCACTGCGCTATTATTTGAAGGTCGGAACCAGTATTGCGGCGGAGGGTTCGCCGAATAGAATTCAGTCGTGTAATTGAGAGGCAGCACTCCGCCGCAGGTCCAGGCGAGTTGCTGAAGTGCCTCACCATTCTTACCGAGATCGTGTAAGGCCAAAGCCAGGCGGTAGCGCGCACCCGGCACGAATGGGCTGTGCGGATAGTTATCGATCATGTCCCGAAAACAGGCTACTGCCGCTGCCGTGCGATGGCACCGTTGAAGCGCCAAGCTCTTCACGAAATAGAGGTCATCTGTTAACGGCCCATTCCTCACAGCCATGTCCACTAACTCCAACGCCTTGACCTGATCCCCGTCGTCGCTTGCTTGGTGGGCCAGTATCGATAGGTACGCCGATTCCCCACGCCGGCCTTTATATAGATCCTGATGCTTCAACACCGCCGCGCCCAGGGCAGCCAGTGAACTCGTGCGCCATCGCTTACGTGTTTTCGCTTCTTCTTGGGGCTTATCCATTTCAGGTTCAAACGGTGGCGAACCGAGAACGACGTAGCACATGAAGAGCGCCAACTCCGGGTGCTGCGCGATTTCGTCAAAGCTGGCTGTTTTCGAGGTATAATCCAGCTCGTTAAAGATCCTTTCCATCTCCGCTGCTGCGGAATTCAGCGTTTCGGGATGTTCTGCTGATTCGCCTTCCTTTGCAAAATCGCAAAAGGCTTGAATTTGATCCGGCTCTAAGCCGCCCAACCACCCCCATGCATCGGAGGCGAAGCGCCCGGTTGGGCAGCGATCCAGATAATCCCGAAAGCACTGAATTGCCGTGGGCCGCTGTTTGTCATCGGGCATCGGATTGTTGCTACCTAGTGGATCGGTAATGGCAGGGTTGGCTTGTGCCTGATAGCACCGCGCTTTCATAAAGAGAGCCATTTCCTGAAACGGCCCGCCCTTGGGATCGCTCAAAACATTGTTAAAATGGGTGCACGCCTCCTTTGGATTTACCTGAAACAAGGCTGCGCCCTCCAGGTATTCCCATGCAGGCTTGAGCTCGGGGGACGCGGCGTCGTGCTTGGCTTGGAGTTGCTTGAAGTCGGTATCGCTCAGGGTCAGGTGGTCGAAGCGCCAGACGATGTACTCGTCCAACTCCTTCGGATTTCCTGCTCCTGAAGCGGCCACGTCTCTAAAATTTTCCAGCGCGTTGATTAAGCCATGATTGATGAGCGGGTGTTCATAGGGAGGGTGTTCAGCCGGGGGGGCACATTCCGCTGCTCGGGTACGCGCCAGAAATTCATCGCACTTCGCCACCAAGGCAACCGAAGTACCTCGCGCAAAGGCCCGGGATATTTCGTCCTCAGTTGGAATAGGGCCATCCTTCAGCTTAAGCGATTCCTGCCGAATGGCATCGAATGTCTTCCGAGGCAGGAAACTCAAATAATTCGCGATGGAAAGGGGTGGTGTGACGTAATCGCCTCCACCACATGCAGAAGCGAAGGAAATCGAACCGAGAAGGAGAAAGGTGCAAGCGAATGGAAGCCGGGGCATGCATTTCATACTGAGCATATCGCAAACGACGGAACTCGTCTTATACCACCTTCAGTCTCGCAAGACGGTGTCTCCCGTATATACGCGACACGCCTACGACCCAATGATGAAGCCCATGCGGCGGGTACCATCGGCCTCTTCGCCGATTTCATATATGCCTTCGAAATAGGGGTAATCTTCGTAGCCACATGTGAGCATCATGTCGTTACAGAGAATCGTGAGCTGGAGCCATGTCGGATTTTCGACAACGGGGCTACGCCAAATTTCGCGGGGAAACTCTTGGTCTTGCGTAGGATCTTCTTCGAAGTAGAGCTTCCCGTGTTCAGCCGCCCGATCCAGGATATCGATGGGCATGTACTGGTGATCCCATTCGAAAACGGAGTATTTCACCACTTGCTTTCCAGGGATGCAGGCGCGGATTCGGGCATCCACGGCATCGTAGCGCTTATCTTGTTCAGCAAGGAGTTCCGGACTAACGACCTCGGCCCACGGCTTGCGAATCTCGTCGGAGCGGTAGATGCGGACAGAGAGTTCCGCCAGACGACACATGATGAGCTCCAGCTCGCCCTTGCCGAGAGGCGTGGGGAGCAGTTCGTGAATGTCATCCCACGTTAAATGGCCGACTCGCTTAGCGCGCTCTTCGAGTTCATGAAGACGATCACTGAGCGGGCGGACGTTCTGTGCACTTTCGGCCATGTTCAACCCGATTACTATTGCTTTTTAGAGAAGAGGCAAGCCTCGAATGATCATTCAATTTTGACTCCACATTTTCCTTGCCCCGCTTGCATTCTTACATATACTGGCGGACTCATCTATGGAAGCGGCCCAGAAACTAGAAGTAACGAAGGATTTCAAATTGCACGAGAAAGACACCGGTTCTGCCGATGTCCAGATCGCCCTGTTAACGTATCGTATCAACGATTTAACGAAGCATCTCCAACAATTTCGCAAGGATCACAGCTCCCGTCGTGGACTCCTGAAGATGGTCGCGCAGCGTAAAAAGCTGCAAGATTATCTGAAGCGCTCCGACACCTCACGTTACGAGAAACTTCTCCAAAAGTTAGGCTTGAGAAAGTAACGAAATACACGACTTTCTGGTTCGGTTAAGCCAAAGGTCAGGATAAATGGCAGAGTAACTATCAACCCGATCCCGCAATACAAAAAATCTCGCGGTATCGGGTTGATTGTTCTCTGCCCCTGAGCTTGGTTTCCGAGCAAAGAACGAAACACAAATAAAGAAAACAATCATGTCGACCCCTACATCCGTCAGCGCATCATTTGGCGCTCTCCCCATTATCATCGAAACCGGTAAGCTCGCGAAGCTGGCCGATGGTGCCGTAACCGTCCGTTGCGGCGATACCATCGTCATCGTCACCGCTGTGTCGGCCACCAAGATCAAAGACGGCCAAGACTTCTTCCCGCTCACCGTGGAATACCGCGAGCGTGCCGCCGCAGTCGGTAAATTCCCCGGCGGTTACTTCAAGCGTGAAGGTCGCCCCTCCGAAAAAGAAATTTTAACGTGCCGTATGACGGATCGCCCCCTGCGCCCGCTCTTCCCGAAAGGCTACCTCTACGATACCCAGATCATCTCCACCCTACTCTCTGCAGATGGCGAAAATGATCCCGATATCCTGAGCATGATCGGCGCGTCTGCATCGCTGATGGTTTCCGATATCCCCTTCTATGGCCCCATCGGTGCCCTGCGGGTCGGTCGTATTGACGGCCAACTCGTCGCCAACCCAACGCATCTCCAGATGGAACGAAGCGATCTCGATCTCGTTTATGTAGCGACAGAGACCGAAATTCTCATGATCGAAGGTTCTGCGCTTCAGATGCCTGAGGACGATTTCAAAGCCGCTCTCGAGTTCGCCCAGAAAGAGGCGCAAAACGTCATCACCATTCAGAAAGAACTCGCGCAAAAAGCGGGTAAGGCCAAGCGCGAAGTGGCGCTCTACAAGGTGCGTCCGGAGCTCGTGGAAATCGCTTACGCCGTCGCTGGAGATCGTCTGGAAAGTGCCCTGTACCGCCCGAAGAAGGTGGAGCGTGGCATTGCCGTGAAAGCGCTGTACGTCGAAGTAGAAGCGGCGATCAGAGCCAAGCACCCGGAATCGACATCGTTCGACATCTCCTCCGCTTTTGGCGAGATGGAAAAGAAAGTGTTTCGCGTCTCTATTTTAGATCAGCACAAACGTTGCGATGGTCGCTCCGTAAACGACGTTCGTCCTCTCTCGGGTGAAGTGGGCATTCTCCCCCGCTCCCATGGTTCCTCGCTCTTTGCTCGCGGTGAAACGCAGGCCGTATGTTTGGCCACGCTGGCTCCCCTAGAAGAAGCTCAGGAACTCGATGGTTACACCGGCGGCGAGCTGAAAAAGCGCTTTATCCTGCACTATAATTTCCCGCCCTTCTCAGTGGGTGAAACGGGACGTATCGGCGGAATGAATCGGCGCGAAATTGGTCACGGCGCGTTAGCCGAGCGCTCGATTCTTCCGGTAATCCCTTCTGAAGATGTGTTTCCGTACGCGATTCGTGTCTCCTCCGAAATCATGGAATCGAACGGGTCCACCTCGATGGCTTCCGTTTGCGGTGGCTGTCTTTCGTTGATGGATGCGGGCGTGCCGCTCACGGCTCCTGTGGCCGGAATCTCCGTTGGTCTGGTTACCGAACACGACGATAACGACAAACTGCTGCGCTACCTGATGCTTACCGACATCCTCGGCTCCGAAGATCACTATGGCGATATGGATTTTAAACTCTCCGGAACACGGGTCGGCGTCACCGGTTTCCAACTCGATCTCAAGCTCGGCGGCATTCCGCTCGACCTGATGAAAGAGGCGATCGACCGGGCCAAAACCGCTCGTTTCCACATCCTCGATTTCATGGAATCGGTGCTGAAGAACCCGCGCACGGAACTCTCCACCTACGCACCACGTATTGAGACGATCCAGATTAACCCGGAGAAAATCGGTTTGGTCATTGGGCCGGGCGGCAAGAACATCAAGAGCATCGTCGCTGAGACCGGTGCCGAGATTAACATCGAAGACGATGGCCGCGTGAAAATCTACTCGACCAACCCAGATGCCATGGCGCGCGCCAAGGAAATCATCCAGGGCATGGTGGGCGAAATCGAAGTCGGCAAGATCTATCGCGGTCGCGTCGTCACCTTGAAGGATTTCGGTGCGTTCGTTGAAGTGCTTCCCGGCAAAGATGGTCTCGTCCACATCTCCGAATGGAGCGATACCCGCGTCAATCAAATGAACGAAGTCACGCGCGTCGGCGAAGAAGTTTGGGTCAAATGCGTCGGTCAAGATGACAAGGGTCGCGTGAAGCTCAGCCGCAAGGCCGCTCTGAAAGACCGCATCTCCCTGAATCTCGATGCGCCAGAAAAGAAGCCAGCCGCTTAGTTCTCTTGAGAAGTAGCTCCGCGGTCGGTACTCTCTTCCCATGAGCCCGATTGCGGAACCAGTCATTAAAGACGCGCTCGCCCTGAGGGTGGAAGAGCGGTGTGATCTTATGGACAAGATCCGGGAAAGCCTGGACGCGATTCCCCTCAGCGAGGCGTGGCGCGAAGAAATCGCGCGGCGACTCGACGACGTTCGTTCCGGGCGAGTTCAAACGCTTTCCGAGGAAGAGTTTTGGGCGGAACTAGACCGTGAAGAAGATTCGCGTCGTCTTGAGAACAAGAATGATTCCTCGCCAACATAAAACCTCATCGGTAAATACTTCGTCACGAACTTATTGATGACCTTTTAGTTGAGCCCCACAGGCGCGATCCATAACAAAGTCTACAACTTACGCAAATACGTACGATCCTGCGGGACAATTGACTGGCGCTGTGTTAAGTGACTTATCAGGTATTCTCCACCAATACTACAACAATTACGATTCGGCAGGGAACCGGACCAGCCAACAAGTGGATAGTGCCGTGGTTCAAACGAACGTGAATAATCTCAATCAAATCACCCAAACATCAGGTGATGGGGCAACCCGTTTTCAAGGAACCATCAGTGAGCCGGGAACGGTTACCTTGAATGGTTCCTCTGCTTCTATGAGCACGAGCACGAACTTTGTCTCTAATCTAGTTCTGCCAACGGGTTCAAACACGGTGACGGTCATCGCGAAGAACGGGAGTAACAACGGGAGTAACTTGACCGCAACGAACAATTATATTGTCGCTATTCCTCCGGCACCGACACTCACACCGACTTATGATTTGGACGGTAACGAGATCAATAATGGGAACGGCCAGAGTTATTCATGGGCTGAGAATCGATTAATCACGATCACGTACACTAGTGGAGCGACCTCGAACTTCGCTTATGACGCTCTCGGTCGTCGAGTGCAGATAGTGGAGAAAAACAGCAGTGGGACTGACGATAAACTTCATCTGGAGCAGCAGGTCCATATCCGAGGAGCGCGATGGGTCCAATAATGTGGTTAAACGGCTGTTCCCTGAAGGACAGATCAATTATTCAGGTGGAACAGGTACGAGTTATTTCTACACTTTTGACCACTTGGGCAGTATCAGGGAGGTCTTGAATTCAACCGGAAGCACCATCGTCGCTCGTTATGACTACGACCCCAACGGTAACGTGACTCTCGTCCAAGGCACAAATTTAGCTGACTTCCAGTTCTGCGGTTACTACGAACATCAGGCCAGTGGTTTGAATTTGACCATGTTCAGAGCCTATGATCCCACTTCGGCGCGGTGGCTCTCCAGAGATCCTATCGCTGAATCAGGGGGCATCAATTTGTATCAGTACGGCGGCAATGATCCGGTATTGAATTGTGATGACTTCGGACTGCGTCCCAGGGGTTCAACCGGCGGTTGGAATCCTTATCAGTATCAACTACTTACGGCAGGTTGGGAAGGGTTGGAGTATAATTCAACTAATTTGAGTGACTTAGCGAACAGCTTATTTATTGCATCTGGTTCGACGGCGCTCGCGGCAGGAATATGTACAGCCTCCCCCGCTCCTGGCCCACAAGCAGCAGTTCCCTTCTTAGTAGTCACCAGCGCTGTGCTGGCAATCGATGGTGGAGTCGTTGGTATTCTAGCCAACCATGCACCAGCACCCCAAAAACCAGCTAATAAATGAAGTCTATCCAGCATTGTTATTACGGATTGATGAGTGGCTATATAATCTCAAACATAATCCTAGTAGATAGAACTAGTGACTTTCAGTTGATTGGATATGTAATTATTCCGAATGCTATTTTGCTCTTGGGCCTCTTGATACTGTCTCTGAATGACCGATATACTTTGAATGAACCTATAAGAGCCAAGTCGGCTATTTCCGTACTGATTGGCGTAGTGATGATTATAGTTCTTGTTCTCGGATATATCGTTGTTAATCAAACTCAAGAAAACGAAAGATGGTGTCATGTCCAAGTGAAGCGTTTATTGTGATGTGAGAGTTGACTCTCGTCCAACAAACCTCGCAGACTTTCAATACCGCGGTTACCACGAACACGAAACATGACGTTTCTAACGTTTTCGATTGAGAAGGCAATTTGCGCTTGAGCGGGATCAACGATTTGGTAGAGGTTTCGGATTTGGTTTAAAACCCAGTTGATGGGGCCGGGATGGAGATCACGCGCTGCAAAGAACTTGCGCCGGGCATGGGCCCAGCAGGCGGCCAGTCGCCACTTTGCCTTTGGCATAACTGCCGTAGGCGGCATTGCCGTCGCACTGGATCACGCCGCTAAAATCAGGCACCACATGGTCCGGACACAGCGCCGCGCGACTGGTTTGCCACGTGTAAACGGCATCGCCACCGAGCTGGTCCAAAAATAGCCCATTTTGCTTGGGGCATTGCCGGGATCCAGAATCCAGATAACGAATGGGCGGAAAGTTGGAAGTGTCGTTGACGTCGTTGGTTGGTGGACGCTGACGTTACTAACGTTTACGATGGAGAAGACGACGTGAGAGTCGTTAAGCGGCCTGAGCGTCGGTGGAACGAACCCAAGCCTATGAGGTGAGGTATTTAATCTGCCAATTGGTGGCGTTGGGTAAGCGAGTGAGGACGTTGTCAACGTCGCGCAAATAGGCGTAATGATAGCCGCAATCCTTACTATGTTCTAGAGGGGATCTACACTCCGCCCAATGTCGCTCCTGGTGGGTATTCCCGAGTGTTGGCCGAGTTTCGGGATTTTCTGATCCAGACCGGTATTGAAGCGGTCGTAGCCGAAAACGACTACAATTTCAAAATCGCCCAGCTCTTTGTGAACCAAGGCTTCAAGGTATCGGCTGACGGCACAGAAATGACCTATCATGGGCTACTGGAACGACCCCACCGGGCTGAAATGTTGGAAGCACTCAAAATGATGGTAAAGGAAAACGCAGGCATCGTTTGCTTGGGTGCTAAGGAACCTGAGGCGGCACTGTATGAATATTTCGCCGTAACTGCGGTCGATGGCGTACAAAGTCCCACCTCTGGTAAAACGCTGCTGAACCATCAGGAAATGTTTCGAATCAAATCGGGACCGGAAGGAATGGACATCAAACATCAAATTGAATCCCGGTTTGGCAACGAAGTATCGGCCCTGGGATTAAACCGGAAAGGGCTCATGTCAGATCTTCAAACCGCGACCATGTTGTGCGCTGCGGAAGAGGGGCTGGGATTGGAATCGCAATGGTCAGCCAAGATCGATCTGCCCAGTGGATTGAAGGGAGGTCGGTTTGACCGAGTCCAGGTCAATGAACTGATCAAGCAAGGGATTGAACCGATCGGGCTCGCAACGCTGTATCCGAAAGTTCCCAATGGTTACGAACGGTTTGAGATCAAGGCGGCTTCGCTCACATGTACGACCCCATCACCCACTCAGCAATCTCCGACTCCAAATCCAGAAGCAACGATAGAGAAGCAATCGACAGTGCAGAAATCGCTTCCACCACCGCTGCCTCAGACTCGGCGCTCGGCCCTGGATGAGATCGATAGTTAAATTGCAATAAGCCAGTATCAGAGCTTCGGGTTGCATAGCAGACATCCACGGACGCATAGCAGACGGTTGCCGAAATGTACTCAAATCTACACTTTTGTTCTGGACTCATCCGTCATAACACGTTAACCCGTAACTAGTTAGGTAAATGACGGTCGGATGACTGCCTCCCAACGGAGGCGGTAATCCGTAGCCTCTCGTTCTGACTTTTACCGATTTCTCGACAAGCTCGAAATGGATAACATTTTCATAGTGAGGATGTTGCGATGCAGGCGGTTCATTCTCAACAATCACGGCGCTTGGCGGGGGAAGTGAGTGGCCGACGGATATCTACTTCATATCCGGAATCGGCATCGTCACCAACTTGACTGTTCCTGGCTTGATGGTGGGCCGTGCCCCTGCAGGGGTGTTCGGATCGTACTCTGCGGCCACAAAATACCCGGCGTGGGTCGTCGGATTGTAGGCCAAGGTCCGCACGCCACGCACGGTATCGTAGGTATTCACTGATTTCGTCGTCTTATCTTTCACGCGAAACACACAGAGCTTTGCGTCCGTACCGCACGTCACCAAGAGCAAATGGCTTTGCGGATCATACACACTGGCATCGACGCCATTCGCGATATCGAGTGTATCGATCGTCTTTCCGCTTTCCATATCGATAACGTAGGTCTTGGCGTTATGGCAACTGGAGAACAGGAGATGATCCGCCGCATCGACCGAAAGTGCAGAAGGACCTGAATCGGCGGGCAACGACCAACGTGCGACGACGGTTCCTGTAGCTGCGTCGATTTTCAGCACTTCGGATTTGTCTTCCAGGTTGTCGTAAACAAAGCCTCTTCCATCCGCCGCAGCAAATTCGGGCCTGCCATCCAGAACAATCTCGTGATCGATTTTATTGCAGCTGGCATCGATCTCGGAGGCCGTGCCGCTATGGCCGTTAAAAGCGAATACATGATGAGTGACCGGCTCATAGCAAATCGCGTCGGGATTTTGGCCGACGGGAATCGTTGCCAGAACCGTGAGTTTATCGAGATCAAAAACCGTCACCGTGTTGGCTTTGCCATTGCTAATGAAACCCCGGTGAAGATCGGGGGCAATCGCCACGCCATGCGAACCGGTTGCCAGCAATGTGCCGACGATCTTTTGGCCAGTGGCGTCGATAACGACGACTTGATCTCCATGCGTAACGAAGACTTGGTTGGTGGTGGAATCGTACGTGAGGTAATCCCAACCGCCAGTCCCGGGCAGGAGAAGAGCCTTCATTAGCGCCGCAGCAAAGAGTGAGATCATCCGATCAGGCTAGGCACTGAACTGGCACACGTCCAGTCGAGTTCGATTCTTAAAATCCCGCCGCCAGGTAGAATTGGACGTAGAAGAGATACAGCAACCCCGATACCGCGCCCATCAGAATACATGCTGCCAGACGCACCAAAATAAGACCCGCAAACGTGACCCCGCGCTTCAACTGATTCCGATGAATAAATCCACACCAGATAAGAGGAATTTGGAGTAATCCGGTGAGTAAAACCTTCCCAGTCAGGAAAACAAGGGGAACCCACACGGGATCCCAGTCATCGTCGCTCAGTGCTCGCAAAAACATCCACAGAATGATCGAGAAACCGATGTAGGGTAACGTCAGCATCAGCAACCAAAACTTGATGCTGTAAGCTCCGAGCGCGACATAGACAATAGCGCCCCAGATGGCGCGGAAAAGGGCTCTCAGGAGATTCATAGATCAGCCCACTTTACAGAACTACTCTGCCGTGGCGAGCGGTTCGCGGCGAACAATCCCCCGTTTCGAGCTGTGAATAAACGCGATCATTTGCGTGATCTCGTCCGACGTAATCCCTTCGGTATTTATCTTTTCGAGCGCCTGGGAAAGATTAAGTCGGCGATCCGCGAGTTGGCGATAGGCTTTCCGTAGTTTTTGGCTCTGCTCTTCAGTAAAGCCGCGACGCCGCAACCCCTCTAGATTCACCCCGCGAAGTGTTGCCGGGTTCCCATCGGCGATCAAAAAGGGTGGCACGTCTTGCACGATTTTCGAGCAGCCCCCGATGATCGAATGCGCGCCAATTCGGCAATATTGATGGACAGCGCCGAACCCGCTGATGATTGCGTAATCCTCCACCGTGACATGCCCGGCGAGCGTCGCGTTGTTCGAGAAAATGGTATGGTTCCCCACATCGCAATTGTGCGCCACGTGCGTGTAGGCGAGGAACAAATTGTGGTCGCCGATCACCGTAACATCGCCAATCGCCGTCGCGCGATGGATCGTGCAAAACTCGCGAAAAACGTTGTGGTCGCCGATCTTCAGATGGGTCGGTTCACCCTTGTATTTAAGGTCCTGCGTCACAAATCCCACCGCGCAGTTCGGAAAAAAGTGATTCTCCGCCCCCGCAATCATCGGGCCCTCTAAGCAGGCGTGGTGATCGACTCGACATTCCGCACCGAGCACAACATCGGCACCGATCACTGCGTAAGCGCCCACAGCAGTGCCTTTGCCGAGCTGCGATGTTTCGTGAATAATGGCGGTGGGATGAATAAGCATGTTAAACGTCGATGAGCGCGAACATCAGTTCGCCTTCGGAAACGATCTCGTCGTTCACCTTACAGACGGCACTGGCGCGTCCCACTTTGCCACGCGATTTTGTGAGTTCCACTTCAATAATGAGTGTGTCTCCAGGCACCACCGGCTTACGCCACTTCACCTTATCTGCGCTCATGAAATAGCCGAGCTTTCCAGCAACGCTTTCCCGTTGTTTACACATCAATATGGATGCGACTTGCGCCATCGCTTCCACCTGTAAAACACCTGGCATTACGGGGTGGCCGGGGAAATGGCCGGGGAAAAAAGGCTCGTTCATCGTGACTGCTTTTTGGCCTACGGCCTTCGTTCCATCGAACGATAAAATCCGGTCCACCATTAAAAACGGATAACGATGCGGCAGGATCTTCATGATCTCTTGCGCGTCCATGCCGGAATCACTCATCCGGACCGTGCTCATCGGGAGCATCTGCGCTTGCCGCTGCTTGTAGCCCTTATAGAGCTCGCGGGCGAGTTCCACATTGAGTCCATGGCTGGGCTTGACCGCATAAATGTGCGCCTTAATTCGACACGGAAAGAGCGAGAGGTCGCCAATGATATCGAGAATCTTGTGCCGAACGAATTCGTCTGAGTAACGCAGCGGCTCGCGCACAATGATCGCATCGCCCTGGATGACAATCGCGTTTTCCAGACTGCCCCCTTTGATCAATCCCTTTTCAATCAGCGGTTGGACCTCCTCGTAAAACACGAATGTACGGGCCTGCGCGATCTCCTTTGTGTAGGTGGCGGAGTCGGGCACGTAATGACGAAACTGAGTGTGTTTACCCAGGTGATTCGCGTTCGTGCAACTGATCTCAAATTTGTCCGAAGGCCACGCGATGATATAGCCGCCATCTTTTCCAGTCACACGAACCGGTTCGCGGAGTTCGTACTCCTCCACGGCGGCATCGAGCTCCGTTTTGCCTGCTTTCTCGATGAGATCCACGAAGATTCGACCGCTACCGTCGCCGATCGGCGGTTCACTGGCGTTGAGCTCGATGTAAGCGTTATCGATTCCGAGACCACGAAACGCGGAGAGTAAATGCTCCACCGTGTGGATCTTCACGCTGCCCTCGCCCAATGTGGTGGCACGCTCGACCTGCTTCACCAAATCGATGTGTGCGGTCAGGGTCGGTTGATCGGGGAGATCGAGCCGCTTAAATTGAAAGCCAGTATTGGCGGGCGCCGGTAAAATGGTGAGGGTGACCTCGGTGCCGGTATGCAGGGCACTCCCGCGCACGCTTTGGGCCTGCTTGATGGTGGTTTGTTTAATGGCGCTCATGAATCAGGGGACTGGAGAAACGAGCATGGAAACGTGTTTCGCGTTAAAACGCAAGCCTTGTGGCGGGACGAGGTTTGCGGCGTGCCTTGGTGATCCACCAAAATCGAAGTGATAGAAATGAGGATGCTACGAACTGTGGCTTGTTTAGCGAGACACCGACAACCATACATACACAACGACGAACTGCAGTTGTGAGGAGCGGTTTGCGGGGATACACTATGCGACCATGAAATATCGTTCGATTCCAGAAACGTCGGTGAAAGTCTCGGAAGTGGGGTTTGGGTTATGGACGGTTTCCACCGGGTGGTGGGGCCACTTTACAGAGGGTGAAGCCCTCGCGCTGATGCACAAGGCACTCGACTTCGGCGTGACCCTTTTTGACGCTGCCGACACGTATGGAAATGGGCTGAGCGAGGAATTATTGGCGAAGGCGTTCCCGAAAAATCGTGATGAAGTGGTGATCGCCACGAAGGTCGGCTACGATTTCTACACTCATGGGGAAGAGCGGAAAGGCCAGCGCGAGATTCCACAGGATTTCTCTGTACCGTTTTTAAGGAAAGCAGTGGATGAAGCGTTGAAACGGTTGCACACGGATCGCATCGATATCCTTCAGCTCCACAACATCCGTTTTGAGCAGGTGGAAGACAGTGCCATTTGGCGCTTAATGGAAGAGCTGCAGGCGAGCGGCAAGATCCTCAGTTACGGTGCTGCGCTCGGGCCGGCGATCGGGTGGATGTACGAGGGCATTGATTGCGTGCAGCGTCGCCGACCCCACGTGGTTCAGCACATCTATAATTTGTTAGAGCCGCACCCCGGTACGCAATTGATGCGAGAGGGCGATGAGATTTTGCCCGACGCCAAAGGCAAGCCGCGCACCCGCTACTTCGTCCGCGTCCCCCACTCCAGCGGCATGCTGGAAGGTAAGTACACGGTTGAAACGACCTTCCCGCCGACTGATCACCGCAGCCATCGTCCGCGTTCGTGGTTATTGAACGGGATTAAAAAGGTGGAGCAATTGCAGTTCTTGGTGAACGCCGATCGCACGCTCGGTCAAGCGGCGTTGAAGTGGATCTTGAACGATGAGCGCGTGGTGACGTGCTTGCCGAATATCTACAACGAAGAGCAGCTGAAAGAGTTTGCGAAGACCTCGGAATGTCCTGAATTAGCGGCGGATGACTTGAAGCAAGTGGCTGAATTGGTCGAAAAGAATTTCGGCCTGCCTGCCGAGACACCTCATTACAAGGGCACGATGGTGCGTCCAGTCGCAATAAATTGATCGCTCAGTAGGAAATGCCCGGTAGCGGTAAATCCTGCATTTCCGAGAGTTATGTCACAACATCACTGGAAAACGCCACAGAGCGCTCGCGCATTCTAAATTTTTCAGGAGGCTGGAATCGTTTTTATTCGATTAACCTCGGAATTAAGACTATGTTGATAGACATGGAAACGCCGGAATTGCGGTCCTTTTTCTGGGGGGTGGCGACCTCCGGGTATCAGGCGGAGGGCGGTTACAACGGAGAGGGTGAGCCGTTAAACAACTGGGCTTGGGCCGAGCGCAAGGGGAGCGTGGCTGTTTCCGGACGAAGCTCCGATTTTTGGAACTTGGCTCAGGAAGATTTTGCTCGGTGTAAAGCCATGGGGCTCAATTCATTCCGGCTGAGTTTGGAATGGAGCAGGATCCAGCCCACGCGCGAGTTGGGCAGTAAAATGGGTATTGGGTTGGGCGGCCCGCCTCCCTTTGATCAAGCGGCGCTCTATTGTTACGCACAACGCTTGGCCGCCTGTCGCGAAGCCGGGCTGGAGCCAATCGTCACCCTGCATCATTTTGTTCAGCCTGCCTGGCTCGGTTTGGACGCGTGGCAGAACCCATGCACGATCGAATACTTCCTCGATTTCGTGAAACACACGCTGGAGTATTTGCTCCGAGTCTTGCCGCACGATTTCAATTGCGAGCCGCCCAAGTGGTTCATCACGATCAATGAGCCGAACTTGATGGCGTTTAACCACTATCTTTACAAAGTGTTTCCGAGCGAAGAGATGGGGCTGAGCGCGACGGTTCAATGTATGGCGCATCTCATGGAAGCGCATATTCGCGCGTATCGGCTGATTCATGAGATTTACGCCAAAGCTGGTGCGGCTCGTCCAAAGGTCACTTTTAACAATTACGCGATGGATCTCTATTGGGGCGATACGGTTCTGCTCGACCTCATGCATGCCTCGAATCGCATGGTGCCTCGCGCGCAGGTACATGAAGATTTGCGCATTCGGGCGAAGCGTTTCGATAAAAGCTTTCTCAAGGCACGGCTCTTTCCGTTTCGCGGCCCCCGTTTCTTCCTGGGGCAAGGGATCAAGCGCATCCACCACTGGATCGGGCGCAAAGGCTTCAAGATGGATTGCTGGAATCGCGTGATCGCACTCCTATATGAGCGGACTGAGGTGCCGCTGGATTACATCGCGTTCGATTATTACGATCCGTTCATTGCACATGCGCTAAGATGGCCCACCTGGGAAGACTTGGAGGAACGCCCGCGCACCGTAAAAGATTGGATTCTGGAGAGCGTCTCCAGCAAATGGTGGGATTGGCGAATGTTGCCAGAGGGCCTTGCCTTTTTCGTTCAGCACCTCTCCCAATACGGATTGCCGATGATGGTGGCCGAGAACGGGATGGCTGCGCGGCGCTCTGCGAATAATAACTACTTTGATCGTCGGGACAATCTGGTCCGAAGCCATTATTTGCGGGAGCACGTACGAGTGGTGAGTCGATTGGCGGAGCAGGGTCAAAACTTGATCGGATACTTGCACTGGTCACTTTTTGATAACTACGAGTGGGGTTCGTTCACGCCGCGGTTTGGTCTCTTTTCGTTGGATTACACGCTCTATCCAGACCGGCACGCGATGGATACGTCGGGGGATAACCCTTCAGCGACTTATACACTGGAGGTGAAGGAGGCAAACATGCGCTTGGAACGGGCATGGAGGCGCATACAACGCACGATGGAGAAAAGTGATGCAAGCGGTCCAACTTCTGCTTCCGGCGTGGAAGGAGTGAGCCGAGCAACACAGCCGATGGGTACCAAGCGACCATGATCATACCTCGAACGTACACTGGTGGTTTTTTAGCCACGAATGGGTATCTACTTGAGACGAAGGAAGGGGTTATCTGCTTCGATGCGCCCGAAGGGATGACGAAGGAGTTGCGGCGTTCCGGGGTAAAGCCAATCGCCCTGCTCCTGACTCACGGTCATTTCGACCACGTGTGGGAAGCCGTTGGTGTTCAAGAGGATGCGCAATGTCCAATTTATGTGCACCCCGCCGATGAACAGATGGTGCGAGATCCGTCCTACCTAAAGATGTTCGGGCTTACGCCGCCAGAGCGGTCGCCTTCGGATTTTCGGTTGTTCACGATTCCCGACCAAGGGCAGGCGGAATTTTCCTGTGGAGGCGAGCAATTTACATTGTTCCATATACCGGGGCACTCACCGGGCAGCGTCTGTTTTTATCACAAAGACTGGCAACTGCTCATCGGCGGCGATGTGTTGTTCTGCGGCGGAGTCGGTCGCTGGGATTTGCCGGGCGGCTCCCGACACGCACTGATCAGCGGGCTGCAAAAGCATCTGGTGCCACTTCCCAGGGAAACACGAGTCTTTGCCGGGCATGGACCCGCCACGACGATCGGCTACGAGCGGGAAACCAATCCTTACCTGGAAATGATCTAGTCTTTGCGAGAAATCATTCCCCTTCCAAACGAAAAGGGGTTACAACAGGCGGGTACGAAATTGACCGATGAAAGAGAAGCTTGAGAGTGTGCTGGTTTTGCAAGAACGTGATCAACGCGTGGCACATTTGACAAAGGAGCTCGCTCGAATTCCGCAAGAATTGGCCACGTTAGATCGCGATTTAGCCCAGCGCAATACACAGTTTGAAGAGAAACGGACGAAGGCGCGGCATGTCGAAACGGAGCGGCGTAAACTCGAGCTGGAAGTGAAGACGCTCGAGACGCAGCTGAACAAGTACAAGACGCAGCAGCAGACCACACGGAAGAACGAGGAATTTGCCGCGTTAAACCACGAAATCGCTCACGTACAAGTGCAGATTTCAGGTGTGGAGGATCGCGAGCTGGTTCTCATGGAGCAGTACGATGTGGAGCAAGCACTCGTGAAGGAAGCGCAGGTGGAACTGGACAAATACAAGGCCACGCACGCGGAGAAGCGGAAAGAAGTGGAGAAGCGTCAAGCCCACTTGGAAAGCGAGCTCGTTCACGCAAAACAAAAGCAGGCCGCCGCCGAGGTAAAAGTGGAGGAGTCTCTGCTCGGTCGCTATCGACGCATCATGAAGAGCAAGGGCGACGCGGCCGTGGTAAAAGCCGAGCACGGAGTCTGCTCCGGCTGCCACATGAAATTGACGGCACAAACGTGGGTGAATTCGCAAAAGATCGACGAGATCACGACGTGCGATAATTGCGGGCGAATTGTGTTTGCGATGTTTTAAGAGGCCACGCAGGCGTAACGGATTCAGAACTGTCCGAATCGCCTCCTCATGGAGAAGATCGCCACCAGGATCATCGCCCAGCGGCCGATTAAAACGAGCACCGCTTGATCGGTTTGAGTCATACCTCAGAGTAGCATCTTTGCCCGCAAACGAAAATCGCCTCACCAAATCGTAATCTGTACACGATAAATAATTAATTCCCGCGCATGACTTCTTATTTGTAATGATTTCTGTCGCAACTTTTTATCGATTTCTGCGTCTTAACCCGTGAATGACAAAGTACGAACAAAACAAAAGAATTTCGAGAAGCCTTAAAGGTTTAGCACGGAAAGCAACAAGAAATCCCTCCGGAGATTTGCGCCGAATCCATTACATCGATGAACTGGCTGTTTATTTAGCCGAGGAGTGGGTTGGAGAACTTGATATGATTAAATAGAGCTGGGGGCGATGAGTAGCGATATTCAGGTGGTGAATTTATAGACACTTACGAAGCCTGAAACTTGATCATAAATCCTATCTAAACTATGCTCCCTTTCATGAGCAGCACCTTTGCGAAACTACCAAGCAACCTGAGCTGAACACACCTCTTGCACAAAAGCGATACACCGCAAAGATTTTATGAACGACAAGCTGACGAAACTAACATCAGAGCTACTGGAACTCCTCGTATTAAAAAGATACTCTTTTATTGAGATGTTAACTTCAGGAGTACGACTGAAAGCAGTTGAGATAAGGTCGATAATTAAGGATTATGGGGTAACCTTGACTAAACCTCCCGAAAGAGCTTACGATTTGATAAATATTATTAAAATCGATAGCCAATCAATCGAGGAATACTCGATTCGAATGCCGCTGTGGTCTGAAGAAGAGGGACGATCTGATCTTACATTGGACTTCGCAGTTCGAAAGGTTGAGGAACAAATGCTCGTTAAAATATATGATATTCACGTTCTGTAGCCCTTCTATAGACGCGCGCTATCAGGCTGTTCTCTACTACCAGGTGAAACCTTAGATCACATCCGCGAAGCGCCGCTCCGCTGGCCGGTTATAAGACATCCCGTTCGACGTTGTCTCTGCGCTACTTAACCCTACAGCATCCTCTACACAGTCGAGCCCGAGTACATCCTGGTGATTGCCGTTATGCATCTTCGCCGCGCCCCCGACTATTGGCGGTTACGCATCCGTTTTGTTTAGAAGAACCGCCGCTTTCGTTTTACCGGCGTGACGCCGCTCGATTTAACCGCCAGTGGCGACTTTTGCCTCGACGCTCAACCCTGGGACAAGCAGCTTGCGGCAGTCGTTAATTGAGTCGGGATCGAACTCGATTTTCACCGGCACGCGCTGCACCACTTTGGTGAAATTCCCGGTCGAGTTATCGGCGGGCAAGAGTGCGAATTCGTTGCCGCTGCCCGGGGCGAAACTATCGACTTTGCCTTTGAAAACGTGTCCGGGAATGCGGTCGACCCAAATTTCCACCGATTGACCGACCTTCATTTGGGCGATCTGCGTCTCTTTAAAATTCGCTGTCACCCAAACGTGCGGTTCCACCAGCACCAGGAGCGTCTCACCGGTGCTCACGCGGTTCCCCACTTCCACATTTTTACGGGCGATGGTGCCATCGCACGGCGCACAAATCTTCGTGAAGGTGAGCTGCAATTTCGCCAGCGCGTCCTCAGCCTGATTCACCTCAAACGACTGCACCGTCGTGGAGAAATCTTGCTCGGAAATGGCCTTGGCCGTAGCGAGAGGCTGCTGCCGGTCGAAGTCGCCCTTCGCTTTGACCAGGTGCGCACTGGCCACCGCATTCAGCGCCTCGTACTGGCGATTGTCCAGCTCCACCAATTCCTGGCCCATTTTGACGTCTTGGTTATCGTCCACAAAAACGTGCGTGACGGTCTCGGCGATGCGACTGGAGACTAGGTGCAAATGGCCCGAAATGTAGGCGTCATCTGTCTCCGCGTGAGTCCAGCCATCGCGCACGTACCAGCCCAGCACGAGCAGTGCGGCAAAAATACCAATTCCCATCAAGACACGTTGCATCATAAAATTATTCCAGGACCGCCTCTTCCATTTCCGCAGGCATTGGCGCAGCTGGCTCTTCGGGTTTGGGTGTTGCCACCATTGCCGGGGCCGGTTTCTTCACGCCGCCGAGCAATAGAATCATCGGGAGCGTCCCGATAAAGATCGCGCCTACAAAGTAGAACACGTCGCGATAACTGAGCAGTGCCGATTGTAGCGCCACCGCGTGATCGATCAATTCGAGCGCCTGTGCTTGCACGTGTGTGGAATCGGCGCTCCAGGGAGTGAACATCGCTTTCGCGGCCGAGATGCGGTCGGCGTAGGCCGGATTGAGCTCGTTCACGCCATAGACGAGTTGGCCGCGATGCTCCCCCTGCATACGCTCCACCAGCGTGGTGATGGCGGCGATTCCCAGGCTCCCACCCAATTGCCGGGTAAGGCTAAAGAACCCGGACGCCGCCGCGACATCTTCTTTGGGAATCGATCCCAGCGTCGCCATCGAGAGCGGCACGAACATCATCACGCCGCCGAAGCCGCGTAGAATCAGGGGCCAGTAGATATTGCTCTCGCCGGTATCGGTATTGATCGTGGATAGGCTGGCCATCGCCAGCAATGTGATGCAACAGCCACACGCGATCAGGATGCGGGGTCCGGTTCGTTTCAAAATAGGATATAAAAAAAAGGTGCCGAGGCCGCTGGCAAGCGCCCCTGGAATCAACAGCAGGCCCGTTTTTGTCGCTGTAAATTGTAGGACATTTTGTGCAAATACCGGCACCACAAAGATCGTGCCGTAGAGGCCCATGCCGACCACTAAAGAAATGGTGCTTCCGGCGGCCACGGCGCGGTACTTGAGCACGCTGAGGTTCACCGCCGGATGGGCGACATGCTGTTCATGCCAGATGAACCAAGCGCTGCTCACAATGCTTGTCCAGAACATCGCGACAATGAAACTGCTGGAGAACCAGTCATCGCGCTGACCCTCTTCCAGCACCACCTGTAAAGCGCCGAGCCCCAGACTGAGCAGACCGATCCCCAACCAATCGACATCAGTCCCCTTTAACACTTTTTGATTGGGTGAACGGGTGTCGTGAGGCAAAAACTCCGAGCTCATGATCACGGCTAAAATGCCCATCGGCACATTGATGAAAAAGATCCAGCGCCAGCCGAGTTGATCGGTCAAGTAGCCTCCCAGCGCGGGTCCAAACGCCGGCCCCGAAATGACACCCAGCGTGAAGATCATGCTCGCCCACGCCTGCTCTTCTTTCGGGAATGTCTCGAAAATCAATGCCTGCGCTTTCGCGAGCAAACCGCCTCCGCCGAGGCCCTGCAGCACGCGCCCGATGATCAGTGTGGGCAAGTCTTGAGCCAATCCACACAGAACCGAAGCGAGCACGAATGCCACGAGCGAAAAAATAAAATAGCGGCGTTTGCCGAAGTAGAGACCGAGCCAAGCGGTGAGCGGAATGACGATCACATTCGCGATGGAATAGCCGGTCGAAACCCAGCCGATTTCGGTCAAGGTCGCGCCGAGATTCCCCTGCATATCCGGCAGCGCCACGTTCACAATACTGACATCGATCACCTCCAGAATCGCTGCAAACGACGCCGTTAAACAGACGGCCCATTTCAGCCAGCCGCGCCGTTCCGCAAGCTCCTTTAATCCTAAGCCCGTGCTCATGCGGCGATCCCCCGGAAAAAGAGTTCCAGTGCCGATTTTAGATAGAGATTCCGATCCATCTCCGGCTCGAGCAACGGTCGGCGGATGGTGTACCCGAGGATCATCGACTGCAAGACCGCCACCGTGCTTTTGAGATCGATATCCGGGCGGATCAGTCCCCGTTTTTGGCCCTCGCCCAGGTAGGTGGTGAGCAGCTCCCGCTTGTACCGCGAGGCCGCAAACATTTGCTTGGCCAGCTCCGGCTCACGTGAGACCTCACCGATGATCGCACGAATGAAATGCTCATATTGCGTGGAAAACGCGTTCGTCCGCTCCACGAATTGGGTGATCGTGGCGCGAATATCGTCCCACGACTCCACTTTAGCCTGGGCGAACATGGGGTCGTATTCTTCGCAATGACATTGCACCACCTCGGTGAGCAACTGGCGTTTGCTTTTGAAATGGCGAAACAGGGTGACCTCATTGACACCGGCCACCTCGGCGATATCGTGGGTGGTGGCGCCATCAAGGCCATCTCGAGAAAAGACTTCCAGGGCCGCTTTAAGGAGGCGTGCACGGGTCTCTTCCTTGACGATTTTAGCGCTCATGTAAGTACCTACTTACATGCATACACCGCCTTTCCATTTCGCGCAACTCTTGCTTAGCCGAAGCCAGCGAGCTTGACGAACCCACAATAGCTCCTCCATACGTTTTCCATGTCGAACCTCCCTCTCCTTACGCGGGTTTGGATCGCCTTGGTTTTAGTGGCGATGTTCGTGCCTTTTTCGGCCGAAGCGCAGGCACTGCCGAAGGGAATCGCGATTCTCGCCGCCTCCCCGGCAAGGCCGGCGCGAAACATCGTGTTTAAAGACATTCTATGGGTAAATCCGGGCGGAATTGTTACGTCCGGGCTCAATGGGACTCCTGCACAATTTGATCAAACCGAGGTCACGCAGATTCTTTATCTCGATAAGGGTTATTACGATCAGATCACTGCCGACGCTCAGTTTAAAGCCTATCGCGGAGACATTCGGAAACGAGAAACCGTTATTGAGTCGGTATTCCCGAACGTGGGGGAAAGCAATCAGTTGGCTCTTGTCGAAACGAGCATCGGGGAGCTAGGTGCTTTCGAAGGAAATTATCCTTCGACCACCGACGCGCTGGCCCCGGTGATTGTGTCGCTGGAGTCGATCGTTTCCAAGTACAAAAGCGGTGAACGAGAGGCGCAAGGCCAGTGGATGTCCTACGAGGACTACCAATCCCGTTTTGCCGATAAGCCCGGCTCTGTCAGCTTTACGCTGAAAGACGGAACCCGGTTTGAGAACGTCCAGGTGCAGATTGGCGAGACCGGCCTCAACGTTATTACCCCCGTCGGAGGAACTACCATCCCTTTTAGTCAGTTGCGGGAAGATGGAGGGGGGCTTCCGGCGGATTTAACCGAACGCCTGAGACCTCTGATTCCCACGCCGACTCCAGACCCGAATCCTCCTCCGCCTCCGGTCGAGTTCCCTTATTGGAACTACGTTATTGGCGGGTCCGTCATCCTTGTTTCGATATTGGGCGTCGTTCTTGTCATGAGTTCTGGCGGTAGCGACCGTGCCGCCGATACCCGGAGTTCGAAAAACTTGCGATTCACGTATGCGGGATTGGGAACTCGTTTCCTGGCAAATTTGATCGATAACGTCCTGCTGGTGGCTGCTCGGTATGTGACAGGGCTCAACCAATCAAGCACTCATCACGTACAGGATTTCATTCTAGTGCTCTCCGGGGGTTCTCATCCGGAGCTCTTAGGCAAACTTTGGCCAATCCTTTACGATATCTCGTTCGACTTCCTGCTTTTATTCCTCTACTTCGGCATCCTGGATGGCACCGGCGGAACGTTAGGGAAACGGGCGGTGGGCATCCAAGTCATCACGCCAGATGGCCGGCCGATATCGCTGCTCCGGTCTATCTGGCGATGCTTCGGGCGTATATTGGGGTTCCTATTTTGTTATGGTGGATTTCTGAGTGCCTTTTTGAGCGTCGAGAGGAAAGCGTGGCACGATCATTTGGCGGGAACGCTTGTTGTTCGCAAGTAGCACGGGGGTGATTCTGGCGTTTGCTGTGCCGATTAGGGCGTCACGGTGTGGTATGTGGTGTTCGGCGGAACGGTGAAGGGGACGTCCGTGAGGTTCAGTTTGGCCGGTTGAGAACTCGGCGGGAACCAGTAATCGTAAAAATCTTGCACGGAACTTTGATGCTCGTGACGGTAGTCGGAAGAGAAAATGAAGCGACAACTTTGGTCAAGGTAGGCGACAGAGACCCCATCCAGTTTCCACGGATTTAGCTGGGGATTGGTAATCGTCATTGCGTTCACGCCAGACTGAAATTTTATTGGCCCGAAGCCCGTAGAGAGAATCAGGGGTAAATCGCTGGGATCGTCTGTTGTTGTTGTTAAGGGTCGTTCGGCACATTGGGTAACGTCCCAAAAGACGCTCTTTGGATCGAGCTTGTCGTCAAACATGAACTGATCCCTTTTCCAGAAATGAATCTCAAGATCGGAATCCTTTTTGAGATAGCGCTCATCAAAAAGCTGTTGAAAAACTAGGGTAGATGTTGGCCCCGTCGGAAACCTCCCGGCATGGTCAGTGGCATAGAGGTAAAAAGCGGTACTCAATTTATTAGCAAGCCACGCCGACCTACCCTCACTGCCTGTTCGATAATTGCCGCTGCTGGCGGGACCCGTAAGGCAGCACAAAACCGTTAAGAGCACCCCCACGATCACTAAGTCCCGGATCGGGTGAGTCCGCAAGAACTTGGGTCGCTCGTCACTCACGGCGCTCCAGTCGGTAGACGAATTCCGTGGGCGCGGCGGGCACAGCGGGTGCAACGGGTGCCGAGGGGGGCTCGGCAGGTCTCTTTTTGAGATGGGCCAGGAACTCGACAACCGATTCCGCCAGCTTCGGCCCCACTCCGGGGATTTCCGTAAGCTGATCGACTGTGGCGTTCTTGAGCCGATCGACCGATCCGAAGTGCTTCAGAAGCAGCTTTTTACGCGATTCGCTAATGCCTGGGCAATCATCGAGCAGGCTCTCGTTGATCCGTTGCTTCATGAGCAATTGGTGATACTCGTTGGCGGTGCGGTGCGCCTCATCGCGAATCCGCTGGAGCAGGCGAAGCGCGCCCGTGCGGTGATCCAGGACAATGGGCTCGCGTTGGCCGGGGCGGTAGATCTCTTCCCGCTCTTTAGCCAAGCCGATGATCGGCAGGTGCGGGAGATTCAGCGCCTCCAGCTCGCGCACGGCCATCCCGAGCTGCCCTTTCCCGCCATCCACCACAATGAGTTTCGGCTGGCGATAGCCCTCCTTCAACACGCGTGCATAACGTCGGCGAACCACCTCCGCCATGCTGGCGAAATCGTCCTGACCGAGCACCGTCTTGATGCGATAGCGGCGATAGTTTTTGCGATCCGGTTTGCCGTCCCGGAAACAGACCATGGAGGCCACTTTGTGGGTGACGGAGATGTTCGAGATATCGAAGCACTCGATGACGTCGGGAAGACTTGGCAGATTGAGCGTGACTTGCAGCTCCGCGATATCCGATTCGGGCTTGATCGTCGTAACGAATTGCCGATGGAAACGCCTCGTGGGCTTCGTCGTGCGACGCAGGTCTTCCAGGAGATTGCGCAATTCGGCGGCTTTCTCGAAATCGAGATCCATTGCGGCCTGTTTCATCTCGTTTTCAATTTCGTCCAGAATCTCCTTAGACGCGCCTTCCATGAACTGACAAGCGCGGTCCACCTCCGCCTTATAATCGACCTGGGAAATGCGCCCCACGCAGGGTGCAGAGCAGTTTTTAATGATGTGCTGAAGGCAGTGACGAAAATCGTTCTCGCCCGGTGTTTGCGGGTAGCAGGTGCGCAGGTGAAACTTCTTTTGAACCAGCTCCATGGTCTTACGTAGCGAGCCGGAATGGGCAAACGGCCCGTAATAGCGGAAGCCGTCGTCCTTCCGCATGCGGGTCAGTTGAAAGCGCGGGAAGGGGTCGCTGGGATTGATTTTTACGAGGAGAAACCGCTTGTCGTCTCGAAAGCTGATGTTATAGCGCGGACGGTACTCTTTGATCAGCTTTCCCTCGAGAAGCAGCGATTCCGACTCGTTTCGAACGACATGAAACTCGATGTCCCAGATATGTTCTAGCAGCGCACGGGTTTTACGGTCGGCACGCTGGTGGCGAGAGGGGAGAAAGTACTGGCTTACGCGCCGATTGAGATCGCGGGCCTTCCCCACATAGATCACGCGGTTGAATCGGTCCTTGTAGAGATAGACGCCGGGAGAGTGCGGTAAGGTGCGAACGATGGCGGTGAGGTCTGGTCGGTCCGACATGTTGTCCTTAAAATAGCACAGACGAACCTCTCTCGACGCTCTGTTTTTTTCAGAGGGAATTTTGTTTTTTTAGAGGAAAGTGAAAGAAAAAGTTTGCCAAAGGAGGCGGGTAAACGTAACAACGCACCAGCAAGAACAAGGAGCTAATACGTTTTATGGCAGAAAAGTCGATTGAAGATAGGGTCAGAGAAATTATCGTGGAACAGCTGGGCGTCACGCCTGAGCAAGTTACGGCGAATACCCGGTTCATTGAGGACCTGGGCGCAGATTCGCTGGACACGGTAGAACTCGTGATGGCCTTTGAAGAAGAATTTAGCGTTGAAGTACCGGATGAAGACACTGAAAAGCTTCAGACGGTAGGCGACGTCATTAAGTACATCGAAGACAAGGGTAGTAAGTAGGAAGCCTTTTCCGAACGAATCAAAAGGCACCCTGTAAAAGGAGGGTGCCTTTTTTCGTTCTCGAGACGCGGGCTCTGTGATTTAATCGTGGTATATGTCGGATCGACGAGTAGTGATAACCGGAATGGGTGGAGTAACGCCCGTCGGGAACGATGTGCCCACGTTCTGGGCGAACCTCATTGCAGGGACCAGCGGCGTCTCCACAATCGAAACCTTCGATACCTCTAAGTACGATTGTCGTTTCGCAGGCCAGGTGAAGGGCTTTGAGCCGAAGACTTGGTTCTTCGTGGAGAAAGACTCGCGCCGTGCCGATCGCTACTCTCAACTGGCCATGGCTTCCGCTAAGGAAGCGGTGCGTCACTCCGGTCTCGATCCGAAGAGCGTCAACCCAGAACGGGTGGGCGTTATTGTCGGGTCGGGTATCGGCGGTTTAAAGTCGCTGGGAGAGCAGAATGAGGTTTTGCTCGCCAAGGGGCCCAGTCGCATCTCGCCATTCATGGTGCCGATGATGATCAGCAACATGGGTGCTGGGTTGATCTCGATTGAATTTGGATTCTCCGGACCTAACTTCGCCGTAGTCACCGCTTGCGCCACCTCAAACAACTGTATCGGTGAAGCGTGGCGCTTGATCCGCGATAACGAAGCCGACGTGATGTTGGCAGGTGGCAGTGAAGCGGCTTGTACTCCTTTGGGCATGAGCGGTTTCGCGGCACTCCGCGCCTTAAGCACCCGTAACGACGCACCGCAGCGGGCCTCCCGTCCGTTCGATAAAGACCGCGACGGCTTTGTGCTCGGCGAAGGTGCTGGTGTTTTGGTCCTGGAAGAACTCGAATTTGCGAAGAAGCGTGGCGCGAATATTCTGGTGGAAATCACCGGGTACGGCCTCAGTGCCGATGCCTACCACATGACTTCGACAATTCCTGGTGGCTCAGGAGCCGTTCGGGCGATGCGCGGTGCGTTGAATCGTGCCAAGCGTAACCCGGAAGAGGTCAACTACATCAACGCCCATGGCACCTCCACTCCCGTGGGTGACAGTGCCGAGACGGAAGCGATCAAGACCGCTTTCGCAAGCTACGCTAAGTCGGTGCCCGTGAGCTCCACCAAGAGCATGACAGGCCATTTGCTAGGCGCGGCTGGCGCGGTCGAGCTGATCGCCTGCGTGAAGGCGATCGAAACGGGCATCGTTCCTCCAACGATCAACCTGGAAAATCCGGATCCTCAATGCGACCTCGATTACGTGCCGAACAAAGCTCGTGAGGTGAAGGTGGATGTCGCGCTGAGCAATTCGTTCGGATTCGGGGGCCACAACGCCTCCATCTTGATCGAGCGATTCCGCGGTTAGTCCAGCGGCCCTGCCAGGCGACGCAAGGTTACGTCGTGATAACCCGCAGCCTTTTGTCGACGAGCTACGTTCTCCGGCCTGACTATGGACCCGTGATCAATCCGGCAAAAAACCCGCGTGCAATGCTCCCATTTTCGGGCACACTTTTCGGGTTTTCATAACTATGTCTGGCAATATCACCGTCACCGTTTTGGGCTCCGGCACCTCTCATGGCGTTCCCATGATCGGCTGTAAGTGTCCTGTGTGTCTTTCCACCGATCCCAGGGACAACCGCACGCGCTGCTCCATCTGCGTCCAGACACCGCTTGCCTCGATCCTCGTCGATTCACCGCCCGATCTCCGGGTGCAAGCGCTCCGGGAGAACATCCAGCGCGTCGATTGCGTCCTGTTCACCCACGCCCACGCCGATCACATCATGGGCTTCGATGATCTACGTCGGTTCTGCGATATCTTGGGCAGCGAAATGCCGATCTATGGCTCAAGCTTCACCATTGAATCGATCAGGACCATCTTTCCTTACGCGTTTCGACCCTCGCCTTACATCGCTGGTTACGTTCGGATCTTGGAACATATCGTGGACTCTAAGCCGTTCGATTTCGGTGGTCTCCACATCACCCCTCTTCCCGTACCGCACGGCGCCGTTATTAACACCGCCTACCTCTTTTCGAGAAAAGGCAAAAACCTGCTGGCGTACATGACCGATTGCAACAAGATTCCCGATCCTGTTTTCGAGCTCCTGAACGGCTTGGACACGCTGATTATCGATGGCACCCGCGAGAAGAGTCACACCTCTCATTTTAATGTTGAAGGCGCTATCGCGGCTTCGAAAATCATTAAGCCCCAGAAGACCTACCTGACCCACCAGGCGCACGACAAATCACATGCGCAACGTTCAGCGGAATTACCCCCGAACATCGAGGTGGCCTACGATGGCTTAAAAATCGTCTTGCCGTGGGAATAAGTTGCGATCCGCGTGTCCCGGATGTGTTATCTTTTACTGCCCAAGGAAACAAAAAATTCCACGTTCTTCTCGAAAGTTCGCTAAGCCGCGCTACCATCGCCCCACACCATGATCTGCTACGCGTTTCCATTGGCCGACGAAGCCAAAGACTTTCTCACCCACTGCACGGAGAAAGAATACTTTGAAATCGGTCGGCTGCGTTTGATCTTAAGTAAGTTTCGTAAGCGAAAAGTGCTCGTGGCTCTCGTCGGAATGGGCCCGAAAAACGCCTCTCAGAGTGTCGAGATACTGTTTAGTCATTTTCGTATACGCGCGCTTATCCTTTCAGGCTACGGCGGAGCCCTAGTACCCCAATTGAAACTGGGGAATGTGGTGCTTTCAGACAACTACTCGTCGAACGAGATTCTGCCGTTCGTGAAGCTCCTCTCCGGATTTAACTTCGGGCGGTTTCACACGGCTGCGGAGGTGATCTCCACGCCCCGACAGAAAGAAGATATTGCCCGCGGTTATAACGTGCAGGTGGTCGATATGGAAACCGCCCCAGTCGCCAAGCTAGCCAGCCACAAACAGGTACCATTCGTGGCAATCCGCGCCATCAGCGACCAATTTGAAGAGGACCTTCCCATTGGAGCGATGAATGCCTCCTACCTAGTGGAGCAAGACGCCGTAACGCCCCTTCGGCTGCTGAACTACCTGGCGCTGCATCCAAAGGAGATCATGCCTTTTAGCAAGTTCGTGAAGCGCCTGCCGATTGCTCGCAAGGCGCTCACTTCATTCCTAATTCAGATCACCGACGAGTTTCCAAAGCATTGGTAAATCTTCTCTCGATTTGACCGTGAAAACCCACGTCACTTTCAACCATCCCGCACCGATGGCTGTTGACGAGAGATATAGCGAAAGCTGTCTGGCTGAATCCGCTGCTGGTTGGTTTGTTGAGCTTCTTCAGAAAGTCCCAAACTTAAAGGTCGATACGAAACTTTGCCAGGAAGACTGGGGCGTCTTAATCTTCATTGAACGAAATGGGCTGAAGTTTTTCGCCTCGTTGGGAATTCAGGAAGACGACGATAGTGACGGTTACCAATACCATTGGCTCGCGTTTTTCACACTTCCGGATAAGTCGCTCTTTTCGTTCTTCGGTCGTGGTCCGAAGCCGGACGACCAAAAGAGGGTACTTCGGACGATAGTAGGCGATGTCGCCGAAGTCTTCTCGAAAGAGCCGCAGATTAGCGATATGCTGTGGTTCACCGATAAAGAGTCTAATGAGCCTCCGTTTGGACAAGGCGTGGGTACGTCGATGCCTGATTAGGGGCACTAAACGAGGCGGTCTTCTTCGAGATCGATCAGGTCGAAGTAGGTTTCGACCTTTCGTTTGGTGGGTGGGCAGGCCACGCGACGTTGTTCGAAGCTGGCGTGTTTATCTGGGGAATCGGGCTTGCGATTGGAGAGCTTGTAGTTGAAATCGACAATGGCGTGGTCGCTGGGCCACGCGGGTCCGATCCGTTCTTTTAAGGCGTTCAGAACGCCCTCATCGGTCGGGTGCATCGCCACGATCTGTTCGAAAGCCGATCCTTCCAGGCAAAGAAACTCGAGCAAAGTCTTATCGAATCCCGTGAGCAGGTAGTTGTATCCCGGCAACCGCCCTGCAGGGTAGAGACGCGCTTTATCGACCATGCGGGCCAGATGGACCAGCCCACCCAGCTTTTCATGGGGACTGCGCGGCGGTACTTCTGGAGCGGTGGAAACCGGTAGACCCTGCTCCTTCCAACCGCGAAAACCGCTGGCCATGGAGGTGACATTGCGGTAGCCCATTTTTTGCAAATTATCGACCGCTAAAGCCGAGCGAAAACCACCACCGCAGTAGCAAATGATCGGGGTGTCGAGCTTGGGAACGCGCAGTTCGATGTCGCGCTCCACGGTTCCGCGGCTCAAATGAATTGCACCAGGCACATGGCCATCGATCCATTCTTTTTCCTCCCGAACATCGAGAAGGATGACGCCCGGACGCTGAGCCTGCTGCGACGCTTCGAAAGCGGTGACCTCTTTCACACGAGGCATCACGCTCTCAACCAACTTCAAGAACAACGGCGAATGATCCATGATCCCGCGAGGCGCGTCTGCCTAAGAATTAGCCGGTTCCATCGGAAGGGCGGTCATGGCTTCGCGGGCAAGAAGACGCTTAGGCGGTGCTTTCAAGTCCCAAACCAGGCCGAGTTTTTGAAGGCCCAGGAGAATGTAGTAGGTGATGTCAATTTCCCACCAGAAAAAGCCTTGGCGGCAGGAGAGCGGGTAGTGGTGGTGGTTGTTGTGCCAGCCTTCACCCATCGTGAGGATCGCTAGCCAGAGGCTGTTTTTGCTCGCTTCGCCTGTCTCGTAGCGGCGTCCCCCGAACATGTGGCAGAAGGAGTTGATGGCGAATGTGGTGTGGTAGAGGATCACAGTGCTGATAAAGAAACCAACCACCAAGCCCATCCAGCCGTGAATGGCGAAACAGAGGCTACCGAAGACGATCGGCGGAACCAGAAGCGCCTTATCGAGCCAGACGAGCTCTGGGTACTTCGTCAAATCTTGCACCGTTTTAGGGTCGTACTCGGAGTATTCGTCAGAGAGCACCCAACCCATGTGCGACCAGTAGAAGCCCTCAAGCTTCGCGGAGTGCAGATCCTCGTCCGTATCGGAATGTTTGTGGTGGTGCCGGTGATGGGCTGCCCACCAAAGAGCGCCTTTTTGCGCCGCAGCACCGCCTAGAAACGCCAGGCAAAATTGGAACCAACGGCTCGTCTTGTAGCTGCGGTGGGAGAAGTAGCGGTGATACGCGCCAGTGATTCCGAACTTGCGCGTGACAAACATCACAACACAGAGGATTACAGATTCAAGATCAATGCCTGTCCAGAAAACGGCGAAACAGGCGAGGTGCAATGAAATAAAGAGAAGTCCAGGGATGGAAAATTTAAAACTCCGACGCATAGATCGTGGAGTATCCACCATAAAAAGCGAACGACAACAAAAAATCTTTCAACACCGCCCATTAGTAGATCGATTTCGAGGCTTATTTAGAACTTTCCTGAATCATTTGCCATGTAAGATTCGAGAAAATCGAGGCTTGGCGCAACGAACGTTTGTCAAAATTGCTCTTTTCAGCTTGTAATAGCGGGAGATGAGCAGGTCAGCCCCTAGCCGCAAATCCGCTGTCGCCACACAGAAACCGGAGAACGCTGCCGAAACGCCCGCACTGGAAGCGCCCGAGCCCGCGCTCGAGACAGCGGCGACCATACAACGCCACACGCGGCAACAGCATGCGCAAGAACGCGCGCAAGATTATGTGGAGGCCATCGCGGATCTCATTGAGCAGACGGGCGAAGCACGCGCGGCTGATCTCGCCCGGAAGCTGGGTGTCTCCCATGTCACCGTGATTCGCACTGTGGAACGCCTGAACTCCCACGGCCTCGTGACGACCCGCCCCTATCGCTCGATTTTTCTCACACAAGCAGGCCGCGATCTCGCCGTACAATCGCGTAAGCGCCATGAAATCGTGATCCGCTTTCTAGAGGCCTTGGGCGTCTCACCGCATGTCGCGTTGGCAGATGCGGAAGGAATCGAGCATCATGTGAGCGAGGAGACCTTAGCCGCCTTTCAAAACTTCTTGAAGACGAAGAGGTAAGTTGTTCTCGCTCGGTCGTAATAAACTACATTCGACCATGAGATACGGCATATTCGGTGATATCCACAGTAATTTGGAGGCTCTGGAAGCGGTGTTGGAAGACATGGAATCTCAGCGTGTCGAACGATTCGTCTGCATCGGAGATATCGTCGGATTTAACGCGAATCCGCGCGAGTGCTCGGAGATCGTCCGGGCGCTGGGCTGTCCGATTGTGAAGGGCAACCACGACGAAGAGGCTTCCGATGCAGGTCCGGTGGATCATTTTAATAACAAGGCGCTTCTGGCCCTCCGCTACACACGCTCCGCGCTTTCCGAAGAGCAACGCACGTTTCTGCGTTCACTGCCTCTCGTTCGGGAGGTGCGTGATTTTACGATCGTCCATGCGACGCTCGATCAACCGCACCTCTGGGGCTACGTGTTTGGTGCTGCGGAGGCGGCAACCAGCATTCCGCACCAGAAGACCCAACTCTGTTTCTTCGGCCACACCCACGTGCCCCACGTCTTTATTTACGACAGCAAGGTTCATGAGTTCTTCTACAAGAAAATCGATATTCAACCGGAGAAAAAATATTTCGTGAATGTCGGCAGCGTCGGTCAACCGCGAGACGGCGATTGGCGGGCCGCCTACACCATCTACGATTCTGAGGCGCAGACGATTGAACTGCGCCGTGTTCCTTACGACCTGAAAAAAGCCCAAGCCAAGATAAACATGATGTTCCCGCGTGACCCGCGTGAAGACGGTCCCGATGAAGATCCGTCACTCGTTCCGGCTTAACTCTGAAGTCTGGCGACAAAAACTGGGACGCAAAAGTCAACCGGGTCCAGCGTCACGCTGGCTGGGAAATCAAGTCTGCCGCGCCCGCTTGCTCATTACGGGGACGTAGCGGCCCTGTCCATAATTCGAGCTTGAGGAGCGCTCATGCGATTCTTTGGTCTTATGGAAGATGGACGGCATGGGTCCGGTCATTCGCTGGGTACTACGTAGACTGTTGGGGGGAAGATGAGAAAACTGCATTACAAACCTCTGCTTTTAGGCGACAACCGTTCTATGAAAATATGGGATCGATGTAAAGAAATAATTATTTAGATATTACGGAGTACCTGTTTTCGAGAGCGATTTGTTTAGGCCGGATAATCATTCCTATCCGTTATCGTGTGAAGGTTATCCCCCATGGAAACCGGAGAAAAACCAGAGAAAGTCAATATTGTCACTCAACTATCCAATAACGGAACTGAGACTCGGAATGGCACTCAGAATATCGCGCAGGACAAGATGTGGAGGCTGGCTCGCATCTATTTGCGTGGTGAGCTTTTCACCGTAGAAATCGAGGACAGGTCGTGTCACGGAATCGTAAACTTCCAATCGATTGCGGATCACGTCTTCGTTTGCATCATCGATCCGGTTTTCTTTAAGGGCACGATTGCGGAGGCGCCTGATGACTTCGGCACGATCCCCAGTATCCAGGTGAAACACGCGATGCACCCGGATGTGCGGTGCAAGAATTTCGGCTTGGGTTACCGTGCGCGGAATTCCATCTAGCACCAGATAATCCGATTTCTCCCGGAACTTGCCCATTTCACGCATCTTCTCCAGGTGCGTGGACCAGAGCTTGATGGTTACATCGTCCGGGACCAGTTGACCTTTGTCTGAGTACTCGGCGAAGAGACGCCCCGTCTCGCTGTTCGCATCCACGCCGCGAAAAACATCGCCACAAGCGCAATGAAAGAAACCGGGCACAACACTTAAGATTTTGCCTTGGGTTCCTTTACCGGAACCGGGAGCGCCAAGGAGGAGGAGAGCATGGTAAGACACGGAAGGTGGATTAAAGCTTATTTATTTAAGCGAAGCAATAGCGTCTTGACAAAAAGTTGATAGGCTCTAAATCCCGCCGAATCGCCTTTGGCGTTTACCGTAATCGGCGATCGCTTCAGCGAAATGTAGCCGACGGAAGTCGGGCCAAAGCGTGGGCGTCACATAAATTTCGGCGTAGCTGGATTGCCACAGCAAAAAATTGCTCAATCGCATTTCGCCACTTGTTCGGATGACAAGGTCAGGGTCGGGATAATAGCGGGTGTAGAGATGATGTTGGATAACTTTTTCATCGATCTGCGCACTGTCCAGATGCCCCAGCTTGATCTCACGCACAATGGAATGGACCGCTTCCACCAGCTCGACACGCCCGCTATAACTGAGGGCCAGAATCAAGGAAAGACCGGTGTTCTCCCGCGTCGCCTGAATGCAAAGGTGAAGCTGGTTCCGCACGGAATCGGGTAGATCCGAGAGTCGCCCGATGGCCTGCAAGCGCACGTTGGTCTTCATCATCTCCGGGAGCTCGTCTCGCAGGAAATTCTCCAGAAGCAGCATGAGCGTGGCCACTTCCGTCTTTGGGCGCTTCCAGTTCTCCACAGAGAACGCATAGAGAGTCAGGTACTTGACATTGAATTCGCCGGCGGCTTTTACCACCTCGCGAACAGAGTCAGCCCCGGCTTTATGGCCTTGAACACGAATGAGATTACGGGATTTAGCCCAACGCCCGTTCCCATCCATGATGATGGCAACATGTTGCGGGATTTTACCGAACTTAGGGAGCGAGGCCGTTTGCGATGGAGACATGAGGTGCAGAGATTACATTGTGGCACAAAGTGATCGCGAGCGCTAGTCTGAATTCGTAGACCCGATTAACGCGTCAATTCTTCCCGTGCCGCGCGCAGCTTTTTCTGGAGGTACTTGCACGCGTAATGCAGCCGGGAATTCACCGTGCCCACTTTACAACCGAGAATCTCCGCCGATTCCTCCAGTGAAAGCTCGTCGATCAAGCGTAATTGCACCACCGCACGATGCTCAACGCTAAGCTCTCCTATCGCCTCGGAAAGCACTCTGCGCAGCTCTTCACGTTCCAAGCCCTGTGAAACGAGCGGTTCCACTTCCCCTTCCGGCACCGATTCCATGCGCTCGTCATCCCGCTCTTCTTTAATCGGGGAAAGAAACGTAATCCAAGCGGAGCGGCGTTGGCGCGACCTGACCCAATCGAGCGCCTGATTGACGGCGATGCGGTAGACCCACGTGCCGATTTGGGAGCGGCTATCGAAATTCCCGATCTCACGAATCGCTTTCACGAAGGCTTCCTGGATCACGTCCTCCGCACCGGGAGCATCATCCACGATTCGAAAGACAGTGCTCCAAAGTTTCCCATAGAGCTCACGGTGGAGAATCCCCCACGCGCCTTCCTCCCCGCGCCGCAATCGCGGCAGCAAATCATTAAGAGTTTCCACTCCGCCGCAGTTGTAGACCGCTCCCACCCATCAAGCAAGCCCGCATTGGTTGCAGCGGGGTGACGCGATAGTAATTTGCTAAGACGTTAAGCCTGCGCCTAAGCTCATTTTATAGCCGGTTACGGAACCTTTCCGGGATCGGTGTGTTTGATGACTCAGCCCGTATGGAAAAACAATTACCGATCTCCTGTCGAATTTGCAGCACGCCCACACGAAATATCACTTTTTACTGGCTGATCAACGAGAACACGGTTCCCATTTGTCGCAATTGCAATGATCGACTCGAAGCACAACGCAGCGAGGCCGCGTTCGCCGGCGTCGATATGTCCACCATTCCTATGCCGGTTCCCGAGCCCACTGTGGAACCCGTACCGCCGCCCCCGGTCGAGCCGGTCGAGACACCGGAGGCAGCAGAGACAACAGAGACAGCTGAGCAAACCGAATCTGCTGAAGAGACTGCTGAGCCGATCGATTCATCGAACGAAGCGGAGTCGTCTGACGATTCTAAATTGGCCAACATCCCGCCTCCTCCAGAACAGGAGAAGTACTTCATTCCAAAGCGTTTACCCGAGCCTGAACCTCGGCAGAGCTCCGGATTCGTGGGTAGATTTATCGTCTTGGTGGTCGTGCTCGGCGCTATCGGCGCTGCTGGCTACCTGTTCTACCCGATCGCCCTTAAAGAGTACCAAAACTACCTCTCCGACCACACCGCGCCGACACCGCAGCCAACACCTACGCCGCAGCCGACGCCGACTCCTCTCCCAGCCCCGGCCGTGGTGGAGACTCCAGCCCCCACCGCCGCACCCACTGCGCCGCCCCAAGCGACGCCGACACCTGCCGAGCAAACCTCCATCCCAGCGCAACCGCCGTCTACCACGAATCTAATTCCAGGTTGGGTGCCTCCCGCTCCGGGAACGCCCTATCCCGTCGAGTGGATCACTAAGGACGGAACGCATTATTTTAATGTGAACGTGATGCAGGTGGACCCGGATCGTGTGGTGATCGGTCACCGCGATGGCGTGACGACGGTGGAAGTCTCCACGCTGATCCCGCCCATTCAAAAGTTGCTCAACTACGACCCCGTGTTGGCTGGCCGGGCGAAAGCGCAACGCGAACTAATCAAGATGGATCGACACGTGACTCCCCCCGATGACGAACCCACGCAGCCGCCTTCTGCACCCGAGAATTAGTCGCCTCTGTAAGTCGCTGGTGCCGCAGCTGGGTGATCAGCAGTACCGGCGATGCTTAGGAGCAATGCATATTGATCCGCGATTAGCAGATCCCGCTGTTGCTTGGATGAACCGATGCCGTGTCCGGCGTCAGAATCGACTCGCAGCAAAATGGGGTTGTGACTGGTGGTAGCTGCCTGAAGTCGGGCCGTCATTTTGCACAGCTGCCAGGGGTCGACTCGAGGATCGTTAGCCCCCTAATGAGTAAAACTGTTGGGTACGCGACTCCGTTTTTCACGTGATGATAGGCGTCCATCCCGTACAACGAGAGGAATCCTGACTGGAAGCGCACGGAGCCGAACTCTGGGGTATTTCCGGGACCGTTCGGGCTCTGTTCCAGGCGCAAGGGATTCATCAGACCGACATTGCAGATGGCTAGGCTAAATAGGTCTGGTCGCTGCGTAAGCGCACCACCGATAACAATGCCACCCGCACTAGTGCCCTTCCCGGCGATTCTCCCTGAAGAGGTGTAGCCTTTAGAAATCAGGTAATTTGCACAGGCGATGAAATCCGTTATGGAGTTCTGCTTTTTTAAGCCACTGCCTGCAGTGTGCCAGGCCAATCCCTTCTCACCCCCACCCCGGATGTGGGCATACGCGATAACTCCGCCCCGCTCTAGTAAGGCGATTCGCGTGGCGTCAAAATTCGGAAGCAGGATGAGACCGTAAGAACCGTAGCCTTCGATTAAACAGGGGTGGCTACCGTCGAGAATGAGCCCGCGCTTGTAAATAATCGAGAGAGGCACCTGCGTGCCGTCCGGAGCGGTGGCGTTGACTTCTTTAAAGGTGAATCCAGACATGTCGGCCGGGTTTTGCGGCTCAATCTGCGTATTGCTGAAAGAGGCTTGCGGATCGTACGAGTACCACTGGGGCGCTTGAGTCCAGCCGTAGACGTGAATGAGAAACCCATCGAGGTCTGGATTTGTGGTAAGTCCTGCAGGCTCTCCTTCCACCGGCAGGCACAAGTCCTCCCACTGGTTTTGGCCGTTCGGGAGCCGCCGAATTTTGGCGACACCCTCCTGCTGGGTCTTGATATACAGGGCGTCCTTGGCAGCACTGATGCGGGTAATGAGCTCGGGACCCTGCGCAAGCACGGATTGAGCCGTGCTCAGGTCGGGATTTTTCAAATCCAGATGAACGATATGTCCGCGTTTGCTCCAGCTCGCCGAGATCAGCTACAGATCGTCCCCGCGAAAATCAAAATCGATAATGCCATCGTTCGCCGAAGCGATTTTCTTCCAGACCGGATGGCCTGCCTCGGCCACATCAACCGGGCTTACCAACACCTCGATTCCCCCGGACACTCCGCGATGAATCTTGGCCAACATATAAGAAGAGCCGGGATATTCAAAAACGGTACCCTCATCGGTGGTGGTCATCCCCAGCTCGGGGAAGGATTTGCGGCTGAGGATTACGAGATCGGCCTGGGCGGATTCTCCGAGGTGATGCAAGCGGACCTCTTGATCGAGTTCTTTATCCTTTAGGGTCTTGTCGGGAGTGAGTTCCTGCAGACGTCGGTAAAAAAATGATTTTCCGGTCCGATCCCAAGTTACAGAGGCATTCCAGATCCGGTCGATCACATCCGGAAGCACTTGGCCGGAAGCGACATCGATCACACGAAGAACGCCCTCTTCAGAACCGCCCGCTGCAATGCTCACGGCCACCAAGGAACCGTCCGGCGACGGGTAGTAATTGCTGATGGTGTAGCGTTGATTCGTACCGCCCAGGATCTGAGGATCCCCAAGCACTCGCTCTTCTCCAGAAAGGCCATTTCTCACATAGAGCCGATACGTTTCTTCGTTCGGTAAAATCTTTACGTAGAAATAAGACCCCGCTCGACGGCGCACACAGAAACCTGCACGGCATCGTGATCGAGCTCCTCCACGCGGTTAATGAGAGCCATGCGGTCCGGCAACCTTTCCAGGAAAGCGCGGGCATACGTGTTCTGGTCTTTCATCCACGTTTGCACTTCCGGCGACGACAGGTCTTCCAGCCATCGATAGTCGTCCGTCACGTCTTGACCGAAATAGGTATCGTGAACAGAACGAATGGGCGTGAGCGGCGGGGTCTGCCCCGACGACACGACCATGCCGATGACCCAAATGAGAGCAATAACCGAACGCACTCCGTCAGCATGCAACAAACGAGAACATTTCCAAATCAATCTCAATAACGGGTAAGTTGTTTCTAATCCAAATACACAATCGTCAATTTCCCATGGTCGAGGTAAATGCAGCGTCTCGAAAAGAAAAACAGCGATTCATCCACCGAGGCCTTCTCTGGGTCGTCCTGAAACGGATAATACGAAATGGCGCTCATATCGCCCGCATCCCATACGTAGGGAATCGGCGCATCGGCTGGGTAATTACCGTTTTCTAAATAGTACGCTTGGGCGTATGTTGCCACCTGATCTGCGGCCAGAGTCATCTCATGAACCCGATAAGACGGCAGCGCTATCGAGAGGTCGACAAAAGCTACGAAGGCGCATGCCGTTCTCCACTCATGTTGGCCTCTCGGTGCGTGATTCAATGTGGCCAACATGCACATGGCGCTAATCGCCAGGAAAATGAAGAGCCATCCTGAAGCGAATAAATGAAGGAAGAGGAAGACGAATATCGGAGAGACGATGATCACAGCGATCAACTTCGTTCGGGTCAAAGGCGTTGCGGCAACAGGAGCAGAATTGCCATGGGCAGCCATCCAAAACCCCAAAAGGCTGTATTGCGAGTACGAGAAAAACACGAAATAGCCCATGCAAACAGAGAATTTAATCACTGTGAAGTCCTCGTTCGCAGCCAAGGGATTTGCCAAAACTCCCACGAGGTCCAGTGTGGCCAAAATAAAACAGGCAACCGAAACGACGATATATCCCGTGGCTCCGGCGAATAGGATAAGGCCCGCTGTCGCAGCAAAGAAGACCGTCACGACGACGGCGCTTTGACTAATGCCCCAGACGATATGTCCCATCGCCATGATTAAGTAGAGGATCACTCCCGCGCTAAATCTCCACGGCTTGGTCTTCAACGACGAGATGAATGTCATAATTTCCCAAAAGTAGAAAAGAGTGCAGGATACTCCGACCCCGAAATAGAAACTGCTCTCCCGTCATCGAATCACAAGTCGAAACCTCATCGTCGACTAATCGTCGGGCATGCTATCCTTCTGACGTGGACTTCGGTTTCATCTGGGTACTCTTTTGGTTCAGCGGTCTGTGGCTACTCCCACCTTTTATGATAATCGGGTTTGGGCTCGGATTATTTATCGCACGATTAAGGCGACTGAGGGACAAATGGAAGTTCGCGGCCTTAAACGGAATGCTGCCCGTTGTGCTGATGGTTTTGATTTTGGTTCTCTTTATTCTACTTGGAGGGCTTGGCGACTTGATGGGTGCAGATCTTGGTTTCTCTGATCATTTCGATTTGGAGCTGAATAACGGCTTCCGCTGGGAAGCTATCGATACCACTACAGTTGCGGAGATTTTCGATGGCTCCGGCCTCGGTCCGGGCGAATCACCCGCACCGGGAGCCTCGAATATCTGCATCGACAATGTCGATCGCCTTCAAGAATCAGGCGAGTGGCTCGCCGGTCATAACCTGCGAGTTGATGAGAACCAAGAGCCCGAGGGATGGTTTCTCATCAATACCCGTTCGCACGTTCGCATGGACGCTAAAGATGCGGCCGATCTCGCCGTAAAAGGGATTGCGATGGGATTAAACGTGCATTTGGAGCCGAACCCCTCTTTCTACGCGGTTCACCGTTTCAAATGGCTGGATCTTCTGAAGATCATCCTCTGGGGCACGCCGCTCTTAATCATTCCGACAGTGGTATTTCGCTACTTCGTTATTCTTTGGAATCGAACTGAGATCCAGACGCTGGGCCAAGCCGAAGCCGACTGAAGTCCGCGTCGACCTGTTTGCGTTCAATCGATTTGTCGCAGGCTTTCAGCGTGCAGTCACCCTTTTGAGCATACCCGGGCTTGCGTCGCTTCGCTCCTGAGCCTGGGCTAAGTTATCTCTGGCCCTTCGCGATGTTGAACTTCTTCGCCAGATTTATAAGATTTGCGCGTCTCCATGACATATCAAACCGACCCTTCCAGCGTATCATACTCTTTCTCATCAATTCACAGCCGAGGCATTTAGCGATTCTTCATCATGACCTCGAAGGTCCCCGGTTCTGCCATCGATTCGATGCCATCGTCCCCGTTAACCAGCACGGCGATTTGACTGGGTTTTAAGACGAGATCGGACTCTTTCGGCATGTCGCCGGTGATCGGGTGGTCAATGTTATCGTCGGAGGAGAAGCGTAATACAAGCGGCCACTTGCGCTTGGGCAAGTCCGGGAGGTGGAAGGGAAGTTTTTCGGTTTGAGCGTTGTACCAAACGAAGTAGGTTTTACCGGCCTCCACGTCCACCCGTAGGCCATCGAGTTTTCCATCTGTAAAGGTGGAGACTTTCGCTTCAGAAATGGGATCGATAAACCCGTTCGGGCGTACTTCGATAACGTAATGAAGAGGCGCGCTTGCGGGTGAATTGGTGGAGGAGAGGCGAATCTCGGTAGCTGGGAATTTCGGGTCGAGGTAGGGCACTTCCTTGGTCTCGACGGACGCGTAGTTGGAGTCGTGAACAATGATGTCGAGTTTGCCGTATCGATAGAGATTCGGGCTCATTTGATCGAGTTTCTTGAGCGTCGCGGCACCGGCAGTACCACCAGAGAGCAGCCGCAAGACGCCGTTGATTTCGATTACCGGGGAGCCCTCTTTTCTCGGCAGGGCGGCGACGTATCCGATGATTCGATCTGGAAGCCCCAGCCAAATCTGCTCTCCATCCCACCCGGTATCGTGTCCGGGTGTTCCGTTTTTCCCCTCGGTAGCGATCTGATATCGCGCGCCCGCCACCGTCACGAGACGACCCACCGTCGAGCTGCCATCAAGGTTCGTCGCCATTTTTCCCCAGGAGGTCTCCACCAAATCACCCGAATCACCCGAATCGGTGAATGTGTCTTTGTCCGCAACGCGCACCTCTGTCGTGATGCTGGAGAGAATCGCGTTAACCCGGAAATCGCCTTGGTCCGTCGCCATGGCCCCCATGAGCGTTTCACGACCGGGATCGTGCGCCTTGATGGGACGAAACGAGCCCGCGTAACAGAAGTTCCACCACCAACACCGGGGTCCGTCGATGTTCCGGTCTCTGATGAGGTAACGGTCATTGAAGGGAATCGCCGGGCCACTGGTGTACCAGAGCGCCTGTTCCCGCAGGGATAAACCAGAAGCGATGTCCCGGTCGCGATTGAGCAGGTACCGCAAGAAGGGGTTACCACTCAGCGTTGCCACCGATTCGGGTCCTGCCTCAGTGCCTCGCTCGATATTCCAGTTTTGCGCGATTTGTGGCGGGGAGGTCCAAAGCTCGTCCATGAATCCTTCCATCGGTCCTTTCCACTGGGAAGCGATCAACGCTTCTTTCACCGGGCCGTAGCAGGTCTGATCATAGAACCGAGTCAAATCGCTCAGTAATTCGTTGTGAAAGCCGTGTGCGGGATTCCCCGAATCGTAGGGCCACGCGCCGTCGGGATATCTCTTGTTTAACAGACGATCCACCCGCGCATAGGCACCCTCGCGCATCTCACGATTGTCCGTCCAACAGCCCAAGTTCAAGAGGGCGATCGTCAGTGGCATCTCTTTGTAAATGACACCACCTTTATCGTCCTTTACTTGGTTCCAAAGGCGTGCGGCGCATTTGGCCGCCACTCGATCCCAGGTCACTTTTTGGCTGGGCAAGAGCAGGCCGGGGTAGGCGGCGCGCACCTCGTACAGAGCGCTGAAGGCGTCGCGAAGCACCCGGTAATTCCAGAGATCTGGCCGCGCGGCGGGGGCTTGATCGTCCACAATGTCGTAGGCATCCACGTAGGCGTGCGCCCATCTCAGGAGGCGACCGATTAACTCCGGCTTTCCGCGCATCGGGCTCAGCGGATTTGAGTAGAGCCACAGGTAATTTCGAATCGACTGAGCTGTCGATTGACAACCGTAATCGCCCTCTAAGGTGCGGAGGTCGAAAGTCGATTTGTCACGGGTACACCGCGGCCATGGCTTGGGTTCTTCAGCCAATTCGTTCTTCGTAAGCGTCGTGACCTTGTCCAAGTACGGGTTCTCTTTCGGCTGCAAGATCGGTTGAAACAGGCTAACCGGTACCAGAACCACAGGAGTCACCATGACGGCGGGATCGGTGGCCAAGGTCTCTTGCACCTCGGAGATAAGCGTCTCGGCTTCGTTGTCCAGATGAACGTCCAGGCTGTTCTTCGCCCGTTCCAGACCCAGCATCAAGACATCGTGCTTTACCGTTTGGATGTCGGTCTTGGTAGGAAGCTGATCGACTTGGGCTCGGAGGTTTTGCAACCGCAACGTGAGGGCCGTCTCGTCCCCGAAAAGAGGACTGCTGCTCGAAATCACCAGCAACCCGAGAACTGCGCCGGTCCGGATAAATGTTGCTGCACGATCAAGATTCATAGCCGACAAGATCACCTCCAGCCTATCGTGCACATCTGCACCGGTCTGTGTCACTTCTTTCTTCTGGACGGTTACTCGTCGGCTTGATAACCGGGGACGCCGGTGTGCGGCATATCGAGCCCGGCTTCACGATCAGCAGGTTCCACGTGAAGGCCGATGGCTTGTTCGACGATCCAGAACAGGATAAGTGACGGTAAAAATGAGATCAGAATTGCGGCGAACACGGTGATGAGTTGAGCGACAAGCTGCTGCGTTTGTCCGGTGTAGATAAGGCCAGGGACCGATGAGGCGGTATTGGCGAAGAGCCCGACGGCGAGGGTGCCCCACAGCCCGGCAACGCCTTGGGTGGCGATGGTGGAGGCGGGGTCATCAATGCGTAGGTTCGAGAGCAGCACATCCGCCACGTGCGCTAAAAATCCCGCGATCATGCCGATGAGGAGAGCGCAAGGACCATCATAGCCGTTTGAGAAAGCCGAGACCGAGACCGCTCCCGCGATGAGTGCCTGGGCGAGCGGGTAGGGATTGATGATTCCGCGATTTTCCCACCATTGCAGCACCAGATTCAGGAGCAGCGCACCGGTCGCGCCTAGCAGCGTGTTGAGCAGGCCGAGATTTGCGGAATCCGGGTCGCTGGAGGTGATGGAGGCGGCCAAGAGGTTGGCAGAGAAAAAGGAGGCGAGAATCAGGGTAGCTCCAGTAATGAAGAGTGGCGAGTTATGGCCCGTGCGCGGGCGCTTGGGAACCGTGGGGTTGCGACCGAGTACCAAGAGCAGGGAGAGCGCGCAGCAACCCGCCGCGAGGTGCACCACGCTTGAGCCCGCGAAATCGACCGCGCCACGCGAGAGGCTGGTGTTGGCCAGTTGGACGAGCCAACCACCGCCCCAGATCCAATTCGCCAGATAAGGCAGGATGAACGCCATCAGCGCCACAATGCAGAGGGAAAACGGCAGCAGCCGAACGCGTCCCAGCGCGGCAGAGGTGATTCCGACGAGGGCGGGAAGGAACAGCGCGAATTGAATGATGAAGAGTGAAGCCACCGAAGCGACGCTTGACGTTCCCGTCACAAAAAAGCCGTCGTTACCCATGATTCCAAAGAAGTGATCCGAGACCGTGAACCCGATCTCGCGGTTCAGCGATTCCGAGTAGGTGGCCGGATTGGCGATATAGACATTGCCCGCTTTTTCGTCGCCAATTCCGCCGGATGCGAGAGCGAACCCGCACGCCCAAAAACCGAGGAACCCCGCAAAAGTCGTGAGAAGAATCAGCGTAACGGTGTAGCCGCAGTGCTTAGCCGGAGAGAGACCGCACAGGTAGAGGAGAGCACCTGAGAGACCCAGTGCCAGGGTGAGCGCGGCGTTCAGCGTGGTGAACGGTGAGGGGGCTGGGTGGGTGATCGCGCTTTTAGCAGGATGTGCTGGAGAACCGCTCGCTGCGGCGGAGTCTTGCGGTGGAACGAGTAAACTCGGTGGAGACGTGGGTTGAAGCTGGACGGTAAATTGCGTGTTATCATCGGCTACAGCGGGGGACTGGGCCACGATCGCGTGTGGCGTTTCAGGAGCGGGCGGAGTGATGGCGACGCTGTTAAGAATCTCTTGTGTGGCTGGAAGCGCCTGGGTTGGCGTAACCTCGGGAGTAGCGGGGCTATCAGCCCGGACCGAATGCACGGGCAATGCGACGCAGAACGACGCGAGGGCGGTTAATAAGGTGAATTGAGTAAGAACGCGCATAACCTACTTGAAATAAGAGAGTCCCAGGACATCTTACGCACAAATCGTAGAAAAAGCCGAGAAATTTTGCTCATGTGCCATTTCGAATTGAGTTGGAACTTGTCAACCAGCTGTTTCAGTGAGGTATAAATTTTATGAAAAAAAGTTCAGCGTTTTTTATAACTGGCGCGTCAGGGCATTTGATGAAACGGCTTTTTCTCCTCTTATCGGTTGGTCTTGCGATGTTGATGATTCCGGCGGTGGAAGGGCAACCGGTTCCGACTTTTCCCGATACTCCAGTGGGTAACTTGCTGAAGCAAGCGACAGCGAAGCTGGCAGCGAAAAACTACATGGAGGCGCGGGGCGTTTTCGATCAGGCGCGGGATTTGGCGGCGGCCGGGCCGGAAGGTTGGTCGAGCCCCGATGTAGCGACAGCTCTAGAAGGAGCGGTGGCGTGTGATTTTCAGCTTTCGCTGTGGGACGATCCAATTGATCGCGCGAAGAGTTATGTGGAGCACACGAAGGGGACTTTGGCAGAGGCTCGCGGCGAGCGATTCTTCGGCGGGCTCTACCTGCGACTGCCGCATTCAGGGACGAAACAGGGCGGGGTGTATCATCGGAACGAGTGGCTACAAGGCGTGCAAGTCTCGAGCTTTAAGAAGGATCGCAAAGAGGCGATCGCGCATCTGGAACGGTCTCGCGAGTTGGTGATCGCCCTGGCGAAGTCATCGACTTTGCCGTTCGCGGATAAGGAAAGCCCGGTGGGGGAACAGGTGGGAATCGATTTCGATTTGGTGAACGCGATCATCCGTCACGAGGAGTACTCGTATGGGGTGGTTTATTGCCCGTTTTGGGGTTGGTGGTGGGGTTTCTGGAGCGGCGGTCTGGAGCCGGAAGATGACTCGGCGGCCGTAGACGAAGCCGATTATGAACAGCCGCGCAGTTGGCGAAATCAAGAACAGGACCAACCGCCGACGGGAATCCCTGTCGATGCGCATGGCGAACCACGATTCATAGGCACTCCGGACGCCTACAGCGCGACTTCAGGCGACGGTGCAAAGATTCGGTTTTTGTTGAAGGAAATTCAGAATATCGATGGAACACCGAGCAAGGAATATGCGGCGCAGGCACTCCTGCAGAATGGGCTGATCTGTAAATCGCTCTACGGCACCTATGGCATGGCCCAGAACGCCGTGGAGTACGACCGGTTTGGTCGTCCGCGTCCGAAACGCGTGGTGAGCGAGGGCACGCCGAAGAAAGTCTGGGAACTGGCCGACGACGAAGCGATGACCTTGGTCAGTGGAAAGAATCGGTTGATTCAACTGCCACCGGAGGAGAGTCCCATGGCGATCTTCGATCAGGTATTGGCGAAGTATCCGGACGCCACAGCCGCACCGGCGGCTCTGTACGCGAAGGCTTTTTATTATCAACAGCGTCAGCAATTTCCAGAGGCTATCGAGACCTATCAGCGGTTGCAGGAGAAGTACCCAAACTCCCAGGAGGCGAAAAATGGGAAGGATGAGATCGCTCAGATCAAGTTACCCGGTCTGACACTGGAGCAGACACCGCTCTTTACCGCTGCGGCTCCTCCGAAAGCGAAGTTCACCTACCGGAATTTGAGCGAAGTCACCTTCACGATTCGTAAATATAAGCTGGAATCGGCGGTGCGTGATGGTGTTACGGATCGCAATTGGGACCGTTACGGTCAGTTCTGCAACCTCTCCTACCTGTTGAATCAGGGGGATGATTCGTGGAAGCGGTATTTGGGCGAAAAGGTTTCGACGTGGAAACAGCCTGTTGCGACGAATGAAAAGAACCTCACTGCAGAAGCTGAGGTCGACACGAAGCTCACGGAGCCAGGTGTTTATGTGCTCACAGGCCGTGCGGAAGGAGCCCCGGAAGACACTTCCGTGCTCATCGCGATTTCCAGCACTGCGGTGGTGATGAAAGAAGTGGCTAAGGGTGGGCTCATTTGGGTGGTTGATTCCACCACAGGCAGGCCGTTGGCTGACCAGCCCATAACGGTTATTGAGACCTACGCGATTTACAATAACAGTAAGAACCGTAATGAAATGCACGTCATCGAGACGGCAGATCGCACGGATGAGAATGGTACGGTTCTCTACAATCATAAAGGTCCCAGCGAATACGGTTATAACGTCGCCGTGGAACTGCATCGGGAGACGAATATGTCTTCTCGCCCGTCTCCGGTTCGTTTAGCGAAAGTCCAGACGACCAATTCGATAACGAAAGTCGCCAGTACATCATCACAGATCGCCCGGTCTACCGTCCCAGTAGTGTTGTGCAATTCCGTGTTTGGGAACGATCGCGCAAGAATGGCGAGTTCACGCCGCCCAACGGCACAGGTTCGGTTTGGGTTAGCATCACTAATCCGAAAGGTGAACAGATTTTCCAGAAGTCGTTTCCGTCAACGGAAGGATGCGCCTCGGGTGAGTTTACGCTTCCAGAGGGTGCGCCCCTGGGTTTGTACTCGATCAATGGTTCCGGGCAGAACGGCCAGTCCGCAGGTGGGCAATTCCGCGTGGAAGAATATAAGAAGCCGGAATTTGAAGTGAAGGTGGTGCCTGCGAAGACGCAGGCGCGTCTGGGCGATAAGGTCACCGCGAAAATCACCGCGACCTACTACTTCGGCGCGCCCGTGTCTAAAGGTACAGTGAAGTACAAGGTGTTCCGGGAAGAGTATCACTACGTTTACTGGGGTGCGGACGAGTACGACTGGCTCTACGGCAGCGGCTACGGACGCTATTACTATTCGTATCCGTGGTTCCCGTGGTGGCATCGTTGGGGCTGCTTTATTCTGTGGGAGCCGTGGATTTGGAACGGTTGGTACGGACCGGGCGGCACCGGCATGGGCGCTGACGATATCGAGATGGCGCGGCGTACCGAAGAGAGTGGACACGTCACGCGCTACGCGATTTAGTGGCGCAAGGCGAAGCCGAATTAAAGCCCGATGGTACCTGCGATGTCGAGATCGATACCGCTCCCGCGCTGAAGACGATGGGTGACCGCGATCATCGCTACACAATCGAGGCCGAGGTGCGCGATGCGAGTCGGCGGACGATCATCGGCCAGGGCGATATTAAAGTCACCCGTCAGGAGTTTTACGGTTTTTGCGAAGTGAACCAAGGCTGGTATGAGCCGCATCAAGACGCGAAGGTGGAGATACGTACCCTAACGCCGGACAGCGTTCCCGTGGCGACCAAAGGGACCGTGACGATTTCCAAGATCACGTACGAAAACGGCGCGACCGTCCCAACGGAGACCTCCATGAAGACGTTCGACGCGGAGACCGATCCCGACGGTCGTCTCTCGTTTACTTATTCG